>CBFHVY010000024.1:17709-20929 GCA_965659555.1 Flavobacteriaceae bacterium | reverse complement strand
ATTTGCAACCATAGTACCCAATGATACGCCTAAAGCTCCTACATAGGCCGAAATGGAACCTCCTCCTGGGGCCATAGATTCTGATGCAGTTTCATCTGCAAAACCAGCAACAGTAAAGTCGACAAGTTTTTTAGCAGCACCTTTATTCATTACATATTCTATAATGCGTTCTTCTGGGTTGAAGGGTTTTAGATCGTCTAAACCTAATGACTTTACTGCTATTTTAATTTTTTCAGATTTAGAAATACCTAAGGAACGTTCTTGTTTGGTTAAAAAGTAATCTGCTGCATCTAACATGGCTTGAAGTGGAACAAGGCCCACCAATTCTGATCCGGTAACACGTAACCCACGATCATTAGCAGCTTTGACAGTTTCATCAAAGGCCTGGTGCATAGAGGTTATGCTAATATTGGTAAGGTTATAGGATATTTGAGCGATACCATATTCTTCAATATACCAACCGATACCTTTAACGGCTTTTAGTTTGCCTGGAACTCTAACGGGGTTCCCTGCTTCATCTACCACTTTTTTACCCGTAATTGGATGACCTTCTCTAAGTACTCTTCCTGCCTCTCGGATATCAAATGCTATGGCATTAGCTCTTCGGCTTGAGGTACTGTTTAAATTGATATTATATGCAATTAAAAAATCTCTTGCAGCTATTGCAGTGACTCCAGCGGTGGATATTTTAGCATTGTACTCAGATGGCCCAAAATCGGGTTTCCAAAGGGGTTTTGAAAGTTTATCTTTTAGTCCTTCATATTCGCCAGCTCTAACATTGGCTAAGTTTCTTCTGTTTTCTTTGGTAGCTGCATTCTCATAATAATAGCCAGAAATTCCTAGTTCTTTTCCTACTCGCTCTCCTAGTTGATGTGCGTATTGTGCGACTTCATCCATGGTAATATTTGCAATAGGAATTAAAGGACATACATCGGTGGCTCCAAATCTAGGATGTTCTCCACTATGAATACTCATGTCAATTAATTCAGCAGCTTTTTTAATCAATGCAAAAGCAGCTTCTATTACTTTTTGAGGTTCTCCAACAAAAGTAATTACGGTTCTATTGGTGGCTTTTCCTGGGTCTATATCGAGCAGTTTTATACCCTCAATTTGTTTAACTGCATCAGCAATAGCGTGTATTTTTTTTAAATCTCTACCTTCACTAATATTAGGTACACATTCTATAAGTTGTTGATTCATTTTTGTTGATTGTGGTTGATATTCAAATGTACTTAATTGAGTTGAATATTAAATTCACTGTTAACACATTTTCTGCTATATTTGTTTGGAAGCATATTTTATGAAAAAAGAAAACTGGCTTTTCGAAATCAAACCCAAAAACAATCTGTTTGAATTTAACTTTAAAGAGATTTGGCGTTACAAAGATTTGTTGTTTTTGTTTGTTAAAAGAGATGTTGTTACTCTTTACAAACAAACAATTTTGGGCCCTTTATGGTATATATTACAACCCTTGTTTACTTCTGTCATTTTTACCATTGTATTTAATACTATAGCCAATAGGTAAAAATGGTAAACTGTTTTATATCTATAAATACCGTTCTATGGTTATTGATGCAGAAAAAAATGGTGCAGTTTGGGCTACAAAAGACGATAAGAGAATTACGTTTTTTGGTAAATTCTTAAGAAAATCTAGATTAGACGAATTACCTCAAGTATTTAATATACTGCTAGGTGAAATGAGCTTTATTGGTCCGAGACCAGAAAGGCCTTCTTTTGTAAAAGAGCTTCAAGACGAATTACAGTATTATAATGTAAGACATTTAATAAGACCAGGCCTTACAGGTTGGGCTCAAGTAAAGTTTCCTTATGCAGCTTCGTATGATGATCAAGAAAAAAAATTGCGATACGACCTGTACTATATTAAAGAACAAAGTGCTTTCTTAGATTTTAAAATCTTAATAAAAACGATTAATACCGTCTTATCATTTAAAGGTCAGTAGACGTTATTAAATACACATACCGTAGACCTAATATCACATACACAGGAATAGCTGCTAAAGGTAGTCCTTGTATATTAAAGATGAGTACAAATGGTATTGCGATAATACCAGCTAATACTACCAGCGTATATTTTTGAAACCAATTAGGACGTTTATTTTTTAGCGCAATAAAGGCTACCACTAAATTGGGTGCAAAACACCAAAGAGCATTGAGATTATTAGGAGTTGTACTGTGATTTGTAAAGCACCATAAAAATAGAATAAAAGCCCCAATCAAACCGGTACTAAACAACAATATAAAGTCTAATATTTTAGTTCTTTTGTTACGGGTATAATCACGATAGGTAATCCATATACCCATAATGGCAAGTATGCTAAAAACCAAAAATGGACTTATAGCCGAATTTGAAGGGTATATTTCTTCAAAATCTAAAATCTGTTGTTCCTTTTTCACAAAAGGCTTCTTAACGGAATCGTCAGAAATGGTTGCTTTTGAAATTGCTAGGTAGACATAATCTGGAAGGTATAAATAACCTTCGGCAGTTATGGGTTGATCTAATTTTGTTCCTAAAGCTAAATTAATTCCTAAATTTCCCCAAGAATTCCAGTGAATCTCTTGATTCATGAGTTGTCTGAGAGATTCTTTTTGCTGTACATAACTTGTATCTAGGGAAATCACATCTCCGAAGAGATCATTTAAAATGGTCATGGGTTTTGTAGCACAATTATTAAAAAACGGATCGTATAAATACGATGCATTTTCCTCCTTTGCATTGTTTTCTAAATAGCTAAATAGTTGTTGAACTTGTGCTGTAGTAAGTTGTAATACTTGTTCTTTTATCCAGCGTTTATCTTCAGCATTGCTTTTGACAAAATAATAAAACGGATATCTAGCGAGTTTATAAACAAGTTTTCCTTTGGTAAAGTTAGCATAGAAATTAGGGGCATTATAATCGAAAACACCATAATTATAGGCAATATCGAGTTGAAGAACTGGGTCTTTCACTCTAATAGTGGTATGGCCAAAAGCTTCATAAAGATGTTTCCCCGGACCTACTGTCACGATACTTACTTCTGCATAAACAGATAGGTTTAATTGTTGTGCTTGAAGAGGAACACAAAAGAGAAGAAGGATAAGAAAGGATTTTTTTATCATTGTCTATCGTCTAAAAAAGCTGTAATCAACAGTTATTGAAAAAATATTAGAAAAAAGTGCATTTCCCACACTACCAATATTTGTTAGTGCATAATCCACTTGA
>CBFHVY010000024.1:0-17696 GCA_965659555.1 Flavobacteriaceae bacterium | reverse complement strand
TTTGGCTGAAGTGAAAGACTTTTGCTAGCATCAAAATTGGTGGTGTATTGTAAATTTCCTATTCCGGCCCTTAAAAAAACAAAATTATCATAGTCTAATTGAAACCCTAATGCAGGATCTATACTTAAGGAAGCGGAAGAAAAAATATCGTTTGTTTGAGCAAATCGCATATTTAGGTCTAGTTCAGACAAGAGGTTAAAGTATCTACCAACACGAAATTTTTTGGCGACACCTAGCTGTACTTTTGGTTTGGTGATCTCTGTAGTTTCAGGCAACTCTTGATTTTGTCCAGGAATAGCATTTTTAATTTTATCGAAGGCTTTAGTATTAATGCTCCAGGTGTTAAAGGTTGTGGTTACATCTCTTATCATTAATCCAAACATCCAATCCTTTCGTTTAAATTGTATTCCGGCATCAAAACCAAAACCCCAAGAAGAAGCAAAATCGCCAATAACCCTTCTAACCACTTTAGCGTTTACACCAAAATAAAGATCTTTAAAAATGAGGTTTCTAGCATAGGCAACATTAAAAGCATAGTCTGCCGCAGAGAACAACTGAATAGCATTAAAGTCTATATTGCCTTGACTATCAATCAACTCTGTTGTATTTAAAATATCATCAACCCCAAAACGAATAATAGAAATACCAAGAGCGCTTTGGTTGTCTATAGGCATCGCAAATGCGGCATAATTGTAATTGGCTATTCCGGCAAAATACGATGCATGCATCAGGGAGCCTTGATAGTCTTTAATTGCAACAAGTCCTGCAGGATTCCAATACATGGCATTAACATTATTGGTGGTGGCCACTACTGATTTACTCATGCCTAATGCAGCAGCATCTACACCAATACTGAGAAACTCATTAGAATAGTTTCTAAACGATTGTGCGTAACCTACTATAGGAAGCCAAATAAGCATTAAAAAAAGACGGTGTTTTGATACCATAAAATTCACAAAACAAATATCAGTATATATATTTGAAATAACTCAAGATATATCTTGATATTGTTTATAAGTTGAGTTTAATAAAGTTGATGATTCTATTTTCTAACCATCTGTTTTCGCTTTGTTTAAACGTATGCATAAACCCAACATGTCCGCCATAACGAGTGGTTTCTAGGAAAAATGATTTTGCGGCACTTGCTTCTTCATAAGGATAACATTCTTTCGCTAAAAAAGGGTCGTCTAACGCAGTAATCAGTAGGGTTGGTTTTTCTATGCTCATTAAATAGGGTTTTGAACTTGCTTTTTCCCAGTAGTCTTCTGGACTTGAAAATCCAAATACAGGAGCGGTATACAGCGCATCAAAATCCCGAAAAACCTTAGCTTTTAACAATTCGTTTTTATCCACTTTATATTCTGGAAATTTTAGAGCTTTTTGAAGTACTTTGATTCGAAGTGTTTTTAGGAACTCATCCATGTACAACTTATTTTTAAGATGACTCATGACCTTTCCAGAAGAAGTTAAGTCTATAGGAACCGATACTGCAACAGCTAATTTCACCTTATCTGACATGGTTTTTGCATACTCTCCCATATATTTTAAGGTTAGATTACCACCTAAACTATAGCCTACAATAACAATGTTTTGATAATCGTAATGTTCAATAAGGTACTGAATCACAAAATCTACATCTTCAGTTTTACCACTATGGTACGTGCTTAGTAATAGATTGTCTTCGCCACTACATCCACGTAAGTTAAAGCTAACAGCATCATACCCCTCTTGATTTAATTCATTAACAGCAGTAATCATATATTTAGATTCAGAACTTCCTTCTAAACCATGAATTAATACCACTAGTGTTTTTGAGCCTACAGTAGAAAAATCTAAATCAATAAAATCATTATCCCAAGTGGTAATTCGAGTTCGTTCGTACGAGTACAAAGCTTTTACAAATAAAGGTCTATAAATGGTGTTAATATGTCCATTTCTAAACGGAAGGCTAGGGTGGAAGTTTGATTTTAATAAGGGCATAGCTTGGTATTTGTAACAAATATGATTTAAAATTAAGGAAATTAAAAATACCAAAAATGATTTGTTATTTTAGCAACTTAAATTATCCTATGTATATTAAAAAGTGGATTCCTAATCTAGTCACCTTAGCCAACTTGTTCTGTGGAACATTGGCAGTAGTGTACGCAGTTAATAGTCAATTCGAAATGGTAGCATACTTAGTGCTACTAGGGATTGTATTCGATTTTTTTGATGGGTTCTTAGCTCGATTATTGAATGTGCAAAGTCCTTTAGGAAAAGAGCTGGATTCATTAGCAGATGCGGTAACTAGTGGTGTTGTTCCTGGAATAGTAATGTTCAAGCTTTTGGGGATGAATTTTTCGGCATCATCATTTCAAAAATGGATGTCTAATTTTAATGCCCCTCAGGATGTTGAATTTATTCAGTATTTTGGATTGTTGCTAACCCTAGGAGCAGTGTACAGATTAGGAAAATTCAATTTAGACACGCGACAGTCTACCGTTTTTTATGGTTTGCCTACACCAGCAATGAGTTCTTTTGTGGTGGCCTTACCTTTAATTCTAATGCACTCTGATTTTCAGTTTATAACCACTGTTCTTGGCAATCAATATGTTTTAGTAGCAATAGCTGTAGGGTTAACACTTTTAATGAATATAGATCTACCTTTATTCTCTTTAAAGTTTAAGAGCTACACATTTAAAGACAATAAAGTTCAGTATATTTTTGTTTTAGGAAGTGCTGTGCTAGCAGTACTATTAAAATTTGTAGCCATACCTCTAATTGTTATATGGTATGTTTTAGTGTCGTTTATATTAAAAGCTAGAAAGGACTAGAATCGTTTCTTTTCCTTGAGCTCAAAATCTTTACCCAGATACACTTTTCGAACCAATTCGTCATCAGCGAGTTCTTTGGGAGTTCCTTCTTTTAAAATACCTCCTTCAAACATTAAATATGTTCTGTCTGTAATAGCTAAGGTGGCTTGAACATCATGATCGGTAATTAAGATGCCTATATTTCGATCTTTTAAATGGGCTACAATACTTTGAATATCTTCTACAGCAATAGGGTCAACTCCTGCAAAAGGTTCGTCTAATAGTATAAAATTAGGGTCAGAAGCTAAACATCTTGCAATCTCAGTTCTTCTTCGTTCACCACCAGAGAGTAAATCACCTCTGTTTTTACGAACATGGCCAATATTGAACTCTTCAATTAGTGATTCAAGCTTTAAATGTTGTTCCTTTTTGGAGAGTTTAGTGAACTGTAATACAGAAAGAATGTTGTCTTCAACAGATAGTTTTCTAAAAACAGAAGCTTCTTGAGCTAAATACCCAATACCTTTTTCGGCTCTTTTGTACATGGGGTATTCAGTAATGTTTTCATCATTAAGATAAATATGTCCACTATTCGGCTTAATCATTCCAACAATCATATAGAAAGAAGTGGTTTTACCAGCACCATTCGGACCCAATAAGCCAATAATTTCACCTTGTTGTACTTCAAGAGAAATCCCTTTTACCACTTTTCTACTACCGTATGTTTTTTGAATGTTGTCAGCTCTTAATATCATAGCTCAAATATACTAATTAACCTTAGTGGAGTTATTAACGTTATGCTAAATCATTAGCTTCTAGTGCTTCCCAGAATTCGTAGGCTCTACGCAGATGAGGAATAACAATAGTACCACCTATTAAGGTTGCTATAGAAAGCGTTTCCATCACTTCTTCTTTACTTACACCTTCTTTATAGCAGGTCTCCAAATGATAGGCAATACAATCGTCGCAACGCAAAACAGCAGAGGCTACAAGTCCTAAGAGCTCTTTTGTTTTTACAGGAAGATGCCCTTCTTTAAAAGCATTGGTATCGAGATTAAATATTCTTTTGATGATTTTATGATCACCCGCTAATAGTTTTTCGTTCATTTTAGAACGATATGCATTAAACTCTTGAACTTTATTTGCCATATTTCTTTTCTTGATTTTTAACAACGATTTTTGATACTTTAATTCCTATTTCATAGAGAATTAATATTGGTATCGCTACAATAACTTGACTAGCAACATCTGGGGGGGTAATTATAGCGGCAAGTATTAACACTAATACTAAAGCGTGTTTTCTGTATTTTCTTAAGAACTCTGGAGTTACCAAACCAATTTTTGATAAAAAGTAGATGACTACAGGGAGTTCAAAAACAATGGCTACCCCGAGCAGTGTATTGGTAACTAAACCAATATAAGATTCCATTTTAAAGTTATTCTGAATCATGTCTGTAATCTGATAATTATAAAAGAAATAGACAGACATGGGAACAATAACAAAGAAACTAAAGAGTACCCCAACAAAGAAAAGTAGAGAAGCTATAAAGATAAACCCTCTAGAACTTTTCACTTCATTTTCGGTTAATCCTGGTGCAATAAAGCGCCACATTTCCCATAATACATACGGAAAGGTTACAATTAACCCAAGAATTAAAGAAGTCCAAATGGCATTCATCAATTGTTGCGTTAACGCTAAACTCTGGAGTTTTTCTGGAAATTCAAGATTACAAAAATCACTCTCCATTCCAAGAGCGGTAAAGAATTTACAAAACGCTTGATAGGTAACAAAGTCAGGTTTTTTATGAGCAAATAAGAAATTCTCGTAGACCTCGGTCTGAAAAACAAAAAGCACAATCGCTACAAGTAATATAGCAACAAAACTACGAACTAAGTGCCATCGTAGTTCTTCAAGATGCCCTAAAAACGACATTTCTTTTTGTTCTGCACTCATTAAAATATTCCTTCCTTAATTAGATCATGCAAATGTACAACACCTACATAGTTATTCTCATTATCGGTTACTAATATTTGAGAAATATTATGTTTTTCTAAGGTCTCCATAGCATTTATAGCCATTTCGCTTTCTTGTACTGTTTTAGGGTGTTTCCCCATAATGTCTTTTGCCGAATATGCTGAAATGTCTGAGGTATGAGTTAACATTCTTCGAATATCTCCATCGGTAATAATACCTACAATTTTTTTATCAGAATTTAATACAGCCGTTACACCTAATCGTTTTTCTGTCATCTCCACAATAACTTGAGCAATAGAGCTATCTTCTTTAACCTGAGGTACACTATTGTTCTTTATAATATCTGAGACTCTTAAATATAGTTTTTTACCAAGGGCGCCTCCAGGATGGTATTTTGCAAAGTCTGTACTCGAGAAACCTCTCAATTCAAGAAGACATACAGCTAAAGCATCACCAATGACTAATTGCGCTGTTGTGCTAGTAGTAGGTGCTAAATTATTCGGACAGGCTTCTTTTTCAACATAGGAGTTTAGCGTAAAATCTGCATGTGTTCCTAAATAAGAATCTGCATTACCGGTAATTGCTATGACTTTATTATTAGAACTTTTTATAAGCGGAACCAATACTTTAATCTCAGGAGTATTTCCACTTTTAGAAATACAAATTACAATATCATTTTCTTGAATAATTCCCAAATCACCGTGAATTGCATCAGCAGCATGCATAAAGATAGCTGGGGTTCCGGTAGAATTAAATGTGGCAACAATTTTAGTAGCAATATTAGCACTCTTCCCAATTCCGGTAACGATTACTCTACCGTTAGAGTTGAGTATGTGTGTTACTGCTTTTTCAAAATGGCTATCAACTAAATTAGATAAGTTAGCAATGGCTTTACTTTCAAACAAGATGGTTTCCTTTGCTATGGCAATAATATTCTTATAATCTTTCAAGTTTAAATCGTTTTAACATTAAAAAAAAAATTATATCTTTAATTGTTTACAATGCATGACAAACTTACTATAAAAATAACATACCCCAAACTTATTGTCTTGGGTTTGTCAATCAAAAAAAAATAAAAAGTAAGATCGATAATGAGTCAATCCACAGAAGATTTATACGCTCACTTGAAAACATTTTTTGGATTCAGCAAATTTAAAGGATTGCAAGAATCTGTTATTAAAAGTGTTTTAGATAATAAAAACACTTTTGTGATTATGCCTACTGGTGGTGGTAAATCGCTTTGTTATCAATTACCTGCTTTAATTAAAGAGGGAACAGCTATCGTTGTTTCTCCCTTAATTGCATTAATGAAAAATCAGGTAGATGCTATCAGAGGAATTTCTGAAAACCACGGTATTGCACATGTCTTAAATTCATCTCTCAATAAAACAGAAGTCAATCAGGTTAAAAGCGACATTGTTAATGGTATAACAAAACTGTTATATGTAGCTCCTGAATCGCTTATCAAAGAAGAATACGTTACATTTTTGAGTGCTCAAAATATTTCGTTTGTGGCTATTGATGAAGCACATTGTATTTCGGAGTGGGGACACGATTTTAGACCTGAATACAGAAACCTAAGAAACATTATTAAGCAAATCGATAATGTTCCTGTTATAGGGTTAACAGCCACTGCAACCCAAAAGGTACAAGAAGATATATTAAAAACACTTGGCATTACAGATGCCAATACTTTTAAAGCGTCTTTTAACAGACCAAATTTGTTTTATGAGGTAAGACCCAAAACGAAAGAGGTTGAAAAAGATATTATTCGTTTTGTAAAAAAACGGATTGGTAAATCGGGAATCATTTATTGTTTGAGTCGAAAAAAGGTAGAAGAGATTGCTCAAGTATTACAAGTAAATGGTATTAATGCAGTTCCGTATCATGCAGGTTTAGATGCTAAAACTAGGGTAAAACATCAAGATATGTTTTTAATGGAAGACTGTGATGTCGTGGTGGCAACCATTGCCTTTGGTATGGGAATCGATAAGCCAGATGTTCGTTATGTAATACATCACGATATTCCAAAAAGTTTAGAAAGTTATTATCAAGAAACCGGAAGGGCCGGAAGAGATGATGGCGAAGGCTATTGTTTGGCCTTTTATGCATATAAAGACATAGAAAAATTAGAAAAATTTATGGCGAGTAAGCCCATCGCAGAGCAAGAGATTGGGCATGCTTTACTCCAAGAGGTGGTCGGCTATGCAGAAACATCAATGAGTAGAAGAAAGTTTTTATTACATTATTTTGGTGAAGACTTTGATGAAGTTCATGGTGAAGGTGCAGAGATGGATGATAATACCAAGAACCCTAAACCCAAGCATGAAGCTAAGGAGCATGTAGTTAAACTACTTACCGTAATTAAAGAAACTAAAGAAAAGTACAAGTCTAAGGAAATTGTTAAAACCCTTGTTGGACAAGAAAACGCCTTACTAACTTCTCATAAAACACAACTACAATCTTTTTTTGGAATTGGAAAAGATAAGCCAAATTCTTATTGGATGGCATTACTTCGTCAAATCTTAGTAGCCAAATTTATAAAAAAGGAAATTGAGCAATACGGCGTGGTAAAACTCACAAAGTTGGGACATGCGTTTTTAAAGCAACCCCATTCTTTTATGATGACTGAAGACCACGTGTATTCAGAAGAAGATTCAAGTGAAATTATTTCAAATAAACAAGGTCAAACTGCAAGTGTAGACGATCAATTGGTGAAACTATTAAAAGATCTTCGTAAAAAAGTGGCTGTAAAGCAAGGGGTACCTCCCTTTGCGGTTTTCCAAGATCCTTCATTAGATGATATGGCATTAAAATACCCTCTAACCTTAGACGAGCTGTCTACTGTACATGGAGTAGGTGAAGGAAAAGCTAGAAAATTTGGTAAAGAGTTCTTAAGTCTTATCAATCAATATGTTGAGGACAACGATATTGTAAGACCAGACGATCTTATTGTAAAAAGCACGGGAACCAACTCTGGATTAAAACTGTATATTATTCAGAATACCGACCGAAAACTTCCTTTAATAGATATTGCAAAGTCTAAAGGTCTAGAAATGGATGAGCTTATTAAAGAAATGGAAGCGATTATTTACTCAGGTACGAAACTCAATATCGATTATTCTTTGGAGGATTTGTTAGATGAAGAGCAACAAGAGGAAATATTCGAGTATTTTATGGAAGCTGAAACCGACAAAATACAAGAGGCTTTAGATGAGTTTGATGGCGATTACGACGAAGAAGAACTTCGTTTAATGCGCATCAAGTTTATTAATGAAGTAGCAAACTAAGCTGCTTAAAGTGAAGCAATTGTCACTACAATCCCCAGCAATATGGCGATAAATTTCTGAAGGTTAAATTTGTGATGTTCAGAAGTTTCAAAAAGAATAATAGTTGAAATGTGTAAGAACACTCCTATAATTAATGCAGCAATAGCCGTACGTACTTCACTCGAATAACTCAATTTTTCAGCAACAAACATTCCTAAGGGGCTCATAATTGAAAATAACCCGATAGCAATTACAATCGTTTTTTTTGAAAAGTTCTCTAGCAATAGAAAACTAGTCAATACAATTGTTATAGGTACTTTATGAATAACGATAGCCCATAAAAGATTGTCGTTTCCATGTGCTATTGGTAATCCTTCTGAAAATGCATGAATGCCCAAACTGATGAATACTAGTAATGGGAATTTTTTTGTTTTGGAATGATGATGTATATGCCCATGTTCTGCCCCTTTTGACACCGATTCTAAAACAGACTGTATTAAAAGTCCCACCAAAATATAGATGCCAACGGTAGTAGCGTTACTAGTATCGTTATAAACCTCTGGTAGTAAATGCAATATGGTTACCGATAGTAAATAGGCTCCACTAAAAGCCAGCAATAGACTTACCATCTTTTTAGAAGGTTGTTTATAAGCAACAAGGAGTGCAGTTCCAATGACGGCTAAGCACAATAGCAAATAACTCATGAGGCAACACAAATTAAACGGTTAGAGGTGGCTTCGTTATAGGGGTCTAAATTATAGTTTCCAAAAGTGTGTACTAATTTAAAACCAGTGTGTTTAAAATAGGCTTTAAACGTATGGATATCTAGAAACTTTACACGTTCTGTAAAATGGTAGTCTTTTCCTTTGTCTGTAAAAGAAATATGCTTTAAAATAAAGCCTTCCTTTATTTCTCTTTGAATGTCAAAGGTAATACCGTCTAATGTTTTTGTTTCTTTTTTCACTAAAGTTTGTTGAAGTTTTATAACATTTAAAAAATCTAAAACTAATAAGCCATTGGGTTTTAAGCCGTTTTTCATATTTCTTAAAACCAGTAAGTCATCAGCTTCTTCTTTAAAGTAGCCAAAACTGGTAAATAGATTAAAAATAGCATCGTATCGGTTTTCAAGAGGTTTACGCATGTCCCAAACCTCAAAGCTAAGTGACTCATTTTCTGATTTTTTAGCAAAAGCAATACTGTTTTCAGACAGATCACCCCCGGTGACTCTAAAACCTAAAGAGTTTAAAAACACAGCATGTCTCCCTTTTCCACAAGGTAAATCGGCAATATGAGCATTTTTAGGCAATTGAAGAAAAGACGTAATATTTCTCATAAATAAACGTGCATCTTCATCATTACGGTCTTGATAAAGAATGTGATAATAGGGTGTATTAAACCAAGAAGTAAACCAGTCTTTTGTTTCCATGATTAGTCTGTAAAAGTAAATAATTCTTTTACATAAAAAATCAATTCTTAAAGATTCCGATATCCTAATTTTATAAATGTATTTTTGTAACAAGATTATACTTATGAATAACGATTTTAAAATGACAGCAACCACGCTCTTTGGTTTAGAAGGAGTGTTAGCTGAAGAACTAAAACAATTAGGGGCTCAAGACGTAAAAGAAGGCATCCGAAGTGTAACATTTAAAGGCGATAAAGGCTTTATGTATAAGGCCAATATTGCTTTACGTACCGCTGTTAGAATCTTAAAACCCATTAGAACTTGTAAGATTTATGATGAGGAAGATCTTTACGAAGCCATTCAAAAAGTACATTGGGAAAAGTATTTAGATGTTGAAGGAACTTTTTCTATTGGGGCTGTCGTTAATTCAAAGAATTTTACTACCAACTCTCATTATATAGCATTAAAATCAAAAGATGCTATTGCAGACTATTACCGTCATAAATACAGTAAAAGGCCTAATGTAGATCTTAAGTATCCCGATGTAAAAATACACATCCACATTCATAAAGAATGGTGTACTATTTCGTTAGACAGTTCTGGGGAGTCTTTACATAAAAGAGGGTATAGAAGTGCTACCAATATTGCGCCTATTAATGAGGTACTCGCCGCAGGAATGGTATTGCTTTCGGGGTATACTGGCGACGAAAATTTTATAGACCCCATGTGCGGTTCTGGAACCATACTTATTGAAGCTGCTATGATTGCAAATCATATACCAGCAAACATCAACAGAAAACATTTTGGCTTTGAGAATTGGAAAGATTACGATGAAGACCTGTATTTTGTAATACAAGAATCCTTATTGAAAAAAATTAGAAGTTCTCATTTTAAAATTATGGGATTCGATAAAGCACCTTCTGCTGTTGTAAAGGCAAAACAAAACATAATCAATGCTAATTTAGAGGAGTTTATAGGAGTGCATCATGTCAATTTCTTTAATTCAACCAAAGAAGTGTTTGGTAATACCACCATTTTATTTAACCCACCTTATGGAGAGCGTTTAAATATTGATGTAGCAGAGTTTTATAAAAAAATAGGGGATACCTTAAAACACAATTATCCTAATTCTACAGCTTGGTTGATCACATCTGATTTCGATGCATTAAAGCATGTGGGCTTACGAACTTCTAAAAGAATAGCATTGCGTAATGCCGACTTGGAGTGTAAGTTTGTAAAGTACGAGTTGTATGAGGGGTCTCGAAAAGAGAAAAATTATGATAACACCTAAAAAAAAGGAGCTTTTAAAGCTCCTTTTTTTTAGTTAGGTATAACTTCACAAATTAATCAGCAACAGCAAGTAATGCTAGGTCATTAATTGATGATAATAAACGATCTCTAGTTTTTTCGTCATCTATCCGTAACTTTAATGTTTTAATTTTTCCGTCTTTAATGTTTTTAAGTGAAGAACGTCTTTTTATAGAACGATTTTTTACTCGTATTTCAAGATAGGTAAAATCATCTGCTAATTTGTAGACACTAGCACGTTTAATTTTGTGAATAGGCACTTCATAAGATATAAAGTCACCCGAATTAACAATAATCGTATCATCTATTATGTCTAGATTTAAATTAAAAATTTCAACTCCAGAATCTACAGAATAATTGTGATAAACAGATTTTATTTCATCTTCACTTTTTAAGAATCGTTTCAACACCTTCTTCCCAAATTTTTTCAATGTTGAGTTTATCGGTTTGTGAAAAACTAAAGATGGATACAAATAATAACAATGCGGTAAATTTTAAACTTTGTGTGCTTATAATGGTTGATTTTTGAGGTGAACAAAAAATGTGAAAAATTCAACTTTGTATTGAATATATACTAAAAATGAAAGGCATGCTTGTTGAATTATTTTCAATAAAAGTAAAAATAAAATACCATATATCTAAATAAATAGAAATTATATTTATGAATTAATACACTAAAACTAACAATTTTAATTATTTTTTAAATTTTAGTATATTTTTAAATGTTTATAGATCAACACATTATAAAATATGAATTAACTTATGTTTAGGTATTGTTAGAAAATTGTTAAAATTGTTACGAATATGTTAAAAAAAAGCCAAAATAAAGTATTGAAAATTAAATGTCAAGTTTAAGCGAGTTACATTTACTGTTTTTTAAATTGTACATACGTAAAAAAAATACTGAGGTATCGTGTTGTAAATCAAAAATACACACCATTTTATAGATCATCTAGAAGATTGCAAATTGGTTTATATACCTTAGGTAGAAAACCTAATTTTCAATAAAAATATTAGTAGTTTTACACTACTTAGTTTTTCAATTATAATTAGTTTCCATTGGCAGACCACTTTATAGACGTTATTTTACCCATACCTTTAGCGCATACCTTTACCTATGCTATTACAGAGGCAGAAGCTGGTTTTCTTAAAAAGGGGATGCGAGTAGCAGTCCCTTTTGGAAAATCAAAAATATATACGGCATTAGTGTTGCATATTCATGCAAATACCCCAAGTTTGTATGAAGCTAAGGATATACACCAAATTTTAGATACAGTTCCTGTTGTTCATCCTACACAATTAGATTTTTGGCAGTGGATTGCATCCTATTATATGAGCCCGTTGGGCGATGTTTTTAAAGCAGCAATGCCATCGGCATTTTTAATAGAGAGCGAAACCGTTATTTATAAAAATCAATCCTTTACAGCGCCTTCTATTTTGAGTGATGAGGAGTTTTTAATCTTTGAGGCACTCGAACATCAATCACAACTCACCATTCATCAAGTCGCAGATATCTTGGGGAAAAAGACAGTAGTTCCCTTAACTAATGAACTACTTAAAAAGAATGCAATTTTTATACAAGAAGAACTTTACGAACAGTATACCCCTAAACTAGAAAAATATGTTCGGCTTCATGCTAATTATAGTCAAGATCAAGATTTAGAAGCGCTACTACGCTCCTTGTCTAGAGCTAAAAAGCAACGTCAGGTAGTACTGAGTTATTTTCAACTGCAAACACAACACAAAAATATTTCTCAAAAACAGTTGGTACAACAAGCTGCTGTTTCAGAGGCTATTATTAAAGCGCTTGTCGATAAAGAGATTTTAGACTATTATTTTATTCAAAAAGATCGTATTCATTTCGATGGTGATACGCATCAGCTAAAGGCTTTAAATACGCTACAAGAAAACGCTTTTCATTCTATAAAAACTTCTTTTACCTCGCAAGACATTGTGTTGTTACATGGTGTAACGAGTTCTGGCAAAACGGAGATTTATGTGAAGCTGATTGAAGAAACTTTAGCGCAAGGTAAACAAGCCTTATTTCTTCTTCCTGAAATTGCGCTCACCACTCAAATCATTACGCGATTAGAGGCCTATTTTGGAAATTCGATTTCAGTATTTCATTCGAAATACTCTGTTAATGAGCGCGTTGAAGTATGGAACAATGTATTAGAAGGAAAAGCAAAAGCACAACTTATTTTAGGGGCACGATCTGCAATTTATCTTCCTTTCGATAACCTAGGTCTTATTATTGTTGATGAAGAACACGAAACCTCGTATAAACAGTTTGAACCTTCTCCACGCTATAATGCTAGAGATGCAGCCATAGTATTGGCAAAACAACAAGGAGCAAAACTGGTGCTTGGCTCTGCTACACCTTCTTTAGAGAGTTATTACAATGCAAAAGAAGGCAAGTATGGTTTGGTAACCCTAGATCGACGTTTTGGAAATGTTAAGATGCCTAAGATTCAATTGGAGAATCTCAAAGAAAAACAACGTAAAAAAGAACTTACTGGACGATTTTCAGATACCATGCTTCAATATATACAAGAGGCATTAGACGAAAAGGAGCAAGTAATTTTATTCCAAAATCGCAGAGGGTTTTCACCAATTGTAGAATGTAAAACCTGTGGTATTGCACCCCAATGCCCTAATTGTGATGTGAGTTTAACCTATCATAAATTTAAACACGAACTACGTTGTCATTATTGTAACTATCAACGGGCAATGCCAAACACTTGTGGTGCCTGTGGAAGTAGTCAATTAGATACTAAGGGCTTTGGTACAGAACAAATTGAATTAGAACTTAAAACCCTTTTTCCTAATCATACCATCGGGCGAATGGATTTAGACACCACTCGTGGTAAGTATGGGTATCAGAAAATCATTGGGGCTTTTGAAGCACAAGAAATAGATATTTTGGTGGGTACTCAAATGCTTTCCAAAGGATTAGATTTTAATAACGTGTCTTTGGTCGGTATTCTAAATGCTGATACTATGCTCAATTTCCCTGACTTTAGAGCTCATGAAAGAGCTTTTCAGCTTATGGTACAAGTATCGGGTAGGGCAGGAAGATCGAGTAAGCAGGGCAATGTAGTAATTCAAACCTACAATCCATATCATCAAATTTTGCAACAAGTATCTACTACCAGTTATGCAGAAATGTATGCAGAGCAATTAGAAGAACGTTGGCAATACCATTATCCGCCTTATTATCGTTTAATCAAAATTACTCTTAAACACAAAGACTATCAAAAAGTAGACACTGGTGCTATATGGTTAGCTAAGGCTTTACAACAAGTGTTTAAAGAATATGTATTGGGGCCAGCTACACCCTCGGTTTCTAGAATTAGAAATCAGCATATTAAAAATATCACGTTAAAAATTCCACCAAAACAATCGTTAGGAAAAACGAAAAATGAACTCGCCAAAATAAAAAACACCTTTCAGGCTGTAGCAGATTTTAGACCTATTCGTTTTATAATTGATGTTGATGCCTATTAGTTTTTGGTGTTAGCTCGTGTTTTATAACATAAATTTATTTTTTCCCTTCAGGCAACCCTTTTATAAATAAGGTAGTCTATATAAGTGTAAGGGGACAACAACAAAACATTTGGATTGAAAATTATACCATTACATACCGTTCATGGGTCTTTAATTTCGAGAGCAATTGCTAAGGAACGAGAAGCCCAAAAAGAAATTTTTGAGCATTATGCCCCAAAAATGTTAGGGGTGTGCAGACAATATGTAAAAGACAACCATCATGCAGAAGAATTGATGTTGTCTGGTTTTATGAAAATGTTTACCCACTTACATAAGTTCACAAATGAAGGGAGTTTTGAAGGATGGATTCGTAGAATAATGATCAATACCTGCTTGACTTACCTCAGAAAGAAAAATCCGATTGAAAGTACCGATGAGGAATTTGTCTTTACCGAATATGCAACTGAGAATTTAGAAAACACCAGTGTAGATGATATTCAGAAGTTAATTGATGAATTGCCAGAAGGGTATAAAATGGTTTTTAATTTATATGCCATTGAAGGATATAAACACACTGAAATTGCTGAGGAATTAGGGATTACAGTCAATACATCGAAATCGCAATTGTTTAAAGCACGCAAGTGGTTACAAGAGCGCTATTTAAAACAACATCAAATACGTAATGAAAGCAACGAATTTTGAAAAACATGTACAAGAAAAGCTGAAAGGGAGAGTAATTACTCCTTCTGCTTCTGCTTGGGAACGTCTAGCTACACAATTGGATGCTAACGATACTGCACCCAAAGCACATTGGTATCGTTTTGCCGCATATGCAGCAGCAGCAGCTTTACTGCTCGTTTGGTTCTTTTCTCAATCTTCGCCTTTAATAGAAAAGCAAGGGCTTCCAGTAGATACTGTAGTAGAAACAACTATCGATACCACTAGTATTCATAAAGGATTACAACAAATGCTTACTATTGAAAACCCTACTGAGATTGTAAATACCAACCAAAAATCTTCTGAAAAAGCAGCAACAAAAAACGTTTATCAAAAGAAATCGATGAATACCCTAGTAACGAAACCCAAAAAGATTCCGCTACCAGTGCCTATTCAGAAAGCAAACGAAATGAATAACGTTATTGCATTTCAAGAGAAAACCCTAAAGGCTGTTGAAACCAAAGAATCATCAAGTACCATTAAAGTAAATAGCGATGCATTATTGTTCGCCGTTACCCACTCAAAAGAAGAAATTACAACCTATTATGCAAAGTATAATGTCGATCGAGATAAGGTATTAAAGCATATAGCAAAGCAGCTAAAGCAATCGAAATTAAAAATTGATGCAGCTACCATTTTAGCTGATGTTGAATTAGAAATAGACGAGAATACATTTAAAAACAATTTTATGCAGTCGATTAAAAAGCGAGTATCAGATTTAGCAACGGCCATTGCCTCGCGGAATGATTAACCTTCTGTACAAGAACAATTACCCAATATAATTAAACAAAAAACCATGAAAAAAATACTATTTAGCTTAGTGTTGTTAGCCACAACTATGGCCTTTAGCCAAGAAAAAAACACCTTTGAAGATCAGGTCAAAAAGATTTCTAAATCTATTGACATGATTACCAAACAACAAAAGGACTCTCTAAAAATGAAGGTTCAGCAGATAACCGACTTATTAGAAAAAGGAAGTATCACAAAAACGGAAGCAGATCAGCAAAAAAAGCAAGCCGCAGTATATCATGCCAAAAGGATTGAAGTATTGGTTGGAGAACAACAAGTGTTGTTGCAACAACTTGTTCAAGATAAAACAGATGGAAAGATTGTTAGTGTTGACGATGATTATGATGAAAATGAATTCACTATTGGCAATCGAATATTTTCATTTAGAGTGTCTAATGATAATGAAAAAGAGTTTAAAGAACGATGGAAACTACGTCAGGAACGCAGAAGACAAAGAAGAACAACAAGTCAGTTTGTATTTGCTTTAGGAACAAATAATGCACTAACAAACAATAGGTTAAGTTCTTTAAACGATTCGCCTTATAAATTTTGGCAATCTCATTTTTACGAAGTAGGGTTATCGTTTAAGTCACGTTTTTCTGAGGCGCCAACCAACACGTATTTTAAATATGGTGTATCATTTTTATGGAACAACCTTAGAGCAGATGAAAATCAATATCATGTTGTAAATGGAGATGTAACCAATTTGGTAGTATATCCAGAATCCTTATCAGAAAGTAGATTGCGTCATGTACAAATGATCTTTCCAATGCATGTTGAATTTGATTTTACTAAAGATAAAACCTATGAAGATGGTACCACAAGAGATAGAAGTGGAGACGGTTGGAGAATTGGTCTAGGAGGATTTGCAGGGTTTAATCTAGGTTCAAGACAATACTTAGAATACAGAAATGCAGATGGTATTGAAGTGACCAAACTGCAAAAAGGCGATTTTAACATGAATATTCTAAACTATGGATTAAGTACTTATGTTGCTTATAAAAACACTGGACTGTATGTTAAATACGATTTAAATCCATTGTTTAAAGATACTGAAATTCGGAATATTTCATTCGGACTTCGTTTCGACTTTGATTAATAACAAAACGAATAAATAAAAAAGGCTAAAGAAATTTCTTTAGCCTTTTTTTGTATTCTCAAATTTTAAAGCTTGTATTTTCAATTTGACATATTTTGACCACTTAAATTTCACTATTCGTAATTCTTTAAAAAACCTGTGCATCAGTGTTTTATCGGTTAAAAAAGATTGTATTTTTCAGCTATAAATCAATCCTTATAAAAATAGCTTTAACATGATTATCGGTGTTCCCAAAGAAATTAAAAATAACGAAAGTAGAGTAGGCATGACTCCGGCTGGGGTCTTTGAATTAACCAAAAGAAAACATACTGTTATAGTACAATCTACGGCGGGAGAGGGTAGTGGATTTTATGATAAAGACTATATAGAGGTTGGGGCCACAATCGTCTCTACGATCGCTGAAGTCTATGCTGCTAGCGAAATGATTGTAAAAGTAAAAGAGCCGATTGCTTCTGAATATGATTTAATTCTCCCTAATCAAATTGTGTTTACCTATTTTCATTTTGCCTCTAGTGAACCTTTAACTAAAGCCATGCTTAAAAGTAATGCCATTTGTATTGCCTATGAAACGGTAGAGGATAAAGAGGGAACGTTGCCTTTATTAACTCCCATGTCTGAAGTAGCTGGAAGGATGGCGGTTCAGCAAGGAGCAAAATATCTTGAAAAACCAATTAAAGGAAGAGGGGTGTTGTTAGGAGGTGTACCTGGTGTAGCGCCCGGTAAGGTATTGATTCTTGGTGCTGGTGTTGTGGGTGTTCAAGCGGCAAAAATGGCTGCTGGTTTAGGGGCTCATGTAACTATTATGGATGTAAATATGAAACAACTAAGGTATGTTAATGATGTATTGCCTAATCAT
>CBFHVY010000023.1:0-20963 GCA_965659555.1 Flavobacteriaceae bacterium | reverse complement strand
TGAAATCCTCTCAGGCGATACGATTGAATATTGTTGGCTTTGGCAATTTTAGGAGCAACAGAATATTGCTTTCCTATTTTAGATACCATGGTTGGTCTGTGCTCGTGATATGAGTTGGTAGACATTCCATCAAAACCAATGGTTCCAAATAATTGTTCTGCGTACAGACTTCCGTCTGCTTTTCTAAATTGTGTATGACGTTTGGGAGGTATTTTCCCAAGTTTATGATAAAAGGGCATAATTTAAATGTAGTTATGATTAAACGAATTCATCTAGTGGTATAGAAAACTAGATGTTTTACTTACTCAATGGTTACATAAGACCCTTTATTCAGGATTTCTTTTGATTAAGAATTTTAAGAAAATTAAAAGGTCTAACCAATACATATACATACGTTTATAAATAACGTTCTACAAATATAATCAAAAGACCGTACGATTTAACTTTCGGGGGCTAATTCAATTTTTAGTCCTTCCAAATCTGATGTGATAGGGATTTGGCACCCTAGTCTGCTGGTGTCTTTAACGTGAAAAGCTTCGGCTAACATTGCCTCTTCGTCGTCTTGCATTTCTGGCAATTCATGCTGGGATAGAATATAGCATTGGCAAGAGGCGCACATGGCCATTCCGCCACAAATTCCAATAGTACCTTCTTCGGCTAATTCATACGAGCGAACCACTTCCATTAGGTTCATTGCCATATCGGTTGGGGCTTCAATTTCGTGCACCACACCTGCTCTATCGGTAATGCTGATTCGAACGTCGTTTTCCATTACTCAATTGCTTTTATCACGGCTTTTGGAGCTTCTTTTCGAGAGCCATCAAAACCATCAATACCACCAACGGTAGTATATTTCATAACATATTTTTTATCTGGGAAAATACGTTGATAGGCACTTTGACACATTAAGGTGGCTTCGTGGAACCCACATAAAATAAGCTTTAATTTTCCTGGATAGGTATTTACGTCGCCAATGGCATAAATACCTGGAATATTGGTCTGATAATCTAAGGCGTTGTTTACCTTAATGGCATTCTTTTCAATTTCTAAGCCCCAGTTTGCAATAGGCCCTAGTTTTGGAGACAAGCCAAATAAAGGAATAAAATGATCGGTAGGAATCACGAAAGGTTCTCCGCCGTCTTTTACAACTTGAACTCCGGTTACATGTGTATCTCCAAGAATATCATTTACTTCTGCTGGGGTAATCAGTTTTATTTTACCAGCATTTTTTAGTTCTTGTACTTTTTCAACAGAATCTAACGCTCCTCTAAATTCGTTTCTACGGTGAATTAAAGTTACAGAAGCGGCTACATCGGTTAAAAAGATAGACCAATCAAGGGCAGAGTCTCCACCTCCAGCAATCACTACATTTTTGTTGCGATAGATTTCTGGGTCTCTAATAATGTATTCTACACCGTGGTCTTCGAATTGAGCTATTGAAGCAATAGGTGGTTTTCGGGGCTCAAAACTTCCTAACCCTCCTGCAATAGCAATAATAGGGGCATGGTGTTTTGTGCCTTTATTGGTGGTTACAATAAAACTTCCGTCGTCTAGTTTTTCTATGGTTTCAGCGCGCTCTCCTAAGGTAAAACCTGGATTAAACGGTTTAATTTGTTCCATAAGATTATCCACTAAATCTCCGGCTAAGACCTCTGGAAATGCAGGGATATCATAGATGGGTTTTTTGGGATAAATTTCAGAACATTGTCCGCCAGGTTGAGCTAATGCATCAATTAAGTGGCATTTGAGTTTTAATAAACCGGCTTCAAAAACGGTAAATAATCCTGTGGGGCCTGCGCCTATAATGAGTATGTCTGTTGTAATCATGAGTGCTGAAAATCAGGTAAAACTACTATTAGCTTTTGTTTTCTAAACTGACTTTTATCAGTGTTCTATATTGATAACTTCTTGGATGTGTGGAGCGTATTTTTTAATGGTGGCTTCTACCCCATTTTTTAAGGTCATCTGGTTTACAGAACACCCAATACAGGCTCCCTCTAATTGAACTTTAACGGTGGTATCTTCAATTGCAATTAAAGAAATGTTTCCACCATCGCTTTGTAAAAACGGACGAATTTCTTCGAGCGCTTTTTCAACATTGTCATGGGTTTCTTGTGCTGTCATCTTCTTATTTTTTTACGGCACTACATCCGCTCATTGTGGTAATTCTTACAACTTCGGTTGGTGGCAAACTCTCATTTCTCTTTATGAGTTGTGCTACCATTGTTTTGGTAATATCACTAAATGCTTTTTCAAGTACTGTTCCTTCTTGTAAGGCAACCGGATATCCTACATCGCCTCCTTCTCGTATACTTTGTACCAGTGGAATCTCTCCCAAAAAGCTAGCTTCTATATCTTCAGCTAGATTTTTTGCACCGTCTTTGCCAAAGATATAATATTTATTTTCTGGCAACTCCTCTGGTGTAAAATAGGCCATGTTTTCTACAATACCTAAAACAGGAACTTGGATGCTATCTTGTTGGAACATTGCCACTCCCTTTTTAGCATCTGCAAGGGCAATATTTTGAGGAGTACTAACTACAACTGCTCCATTAATTGGCACAGCTTGTACAATTGATAAATGCACATCTCCTGTACCAGGAGGTAAATCGATGAGTAAGAAATCGAGTTCTCCCCAATCGGCATCAAAGATCAATTGGTTAAGTGCTTTTGAAGCCATTGGTCCTCTCCAAATAACAGCTTGATCTGGGTTGGTAAAAAAGCCTAACGATAATAGTTTTACTCCGTAGTTTTCAACCGGTTTCATTTTAGAGCGGCCGTCTACTTGTACTGATAATGGTTTTTCTCGTTCAACATCGAACATTAAATGCATAGAGGGCCCATATACATCGGCATCTAAAACCCCCACACTAAAGCCCATTTTTGCTAAAGTAATTGCTGTATTTGCAGTAATGGTAGATTTACCAACACCTCCTTTTCCAGAGGCCACAGCAATGATGTTTTTGATGTTGGGAATGGCTTTTCCTTTAATTAAATTGGGTTGCTCTTTTTTAGGAGCTACGGCAGACACCTTCACTTTTACATCAATCTTTTGATCTACATGTGTATGAATCGCTTTCATGATATCTACCTCAACACGTTTTTTTGCCTGTAAAGATGGGTTACCTATGGTGACATCTACGTTTACCTCAGTTCCAAAAATAACCACGTTGGTTACATTTTCATTTTCAATCAAACTCTTTCCTTCACCAGGAGCAGTAATGGTTTCTAGTGCTTTGTATATGTCTTGCTTTGTAAAACTCATAAATGGTTTTTTGCTTAATTTTTTTCTAGGGGCAAAGATACGAGTTAAAGCCCATATAGTAAAGTGCTTGTATGAGGTTTCTCAATGATAGAATTATGGAAATTTATATCAATTCTTTTGAAGGGTCCCAAAAGACGGTTTCGAAGTTTTGAATTTGATGATTTACCACTATAATTCCTTCGTTTTCGAGTAGTTGTTGCATTAGATTAGTGCCACTAAAATGATGCTTTCCTGTGAGGAGTCCTTTTCGATTCACTACGCGATGTGCAGGAACTTCTTCTTCTTGGTGATGAGAATTGTTCATTGCCCAGCCCACCATACGCGCAGAACGGGCAGCTCCAAGGTATTTGGCAATTGCGCCATAACTTGTTACTCGACCATAAGGAATCTGCCGAGCGGTTTGATATACCTTTTCAAAAAAGTTCGATTCTTTTTCCATAAGGTGAAGATACTAAAAAGCCTGTTTTATTTTGATCGGGATTCATACTTCAGCCGAAATTGAATGTAGGTGATTGGTTTGCCTACGGCTAAGTATTGTTTTTCGTAAAAGGTTTGTGTACCGGTTACGGTTTCTGGCGAATAGTAGTTTTTATACACATCGTGATTGGCATGTAGAATCTCGTGGCCTTCACCATGCAATAGACCCAGAGTATACCCATGCATAAACTCACTATCGGTTTTAAGGTTTACAGTGCCTTCTGCAGTTAAGATATGATGGTATTTTTTTAGAAACTCCGAATTGGTCATTCGGTGCTTGGTGCGCTTGTATTTAATTTGAGGGTCTGGAAAGGTAATCCAGATTTCTGATACTTCACCAGCTCCAAACAGATGGGTAATCAACTCTACTTGCGTGCGAATAAAGGCAACATTGTTGAGACGTTCTTCTAAAGCGGTTTTAGCGCCACGCCAAAATCGAGCCCCTTTAATGTCGATACCAATAAAGTTTTTTTCGGGATATTTTTGAGCAAGTGCAATGGTATACTCTCCTTTACCACAGCCTAACTCTAAGACTATCGGTTTGGTGTTGTTAAAAAAAGAATGCCATTTGCCCTTGTACTTAAAGTCATTGATGACTTCTTCTCTTGTGGGCTGAATGACATTGCTAAACGTTTCGTTCTCTTTAAAACGTTTGAGTTTGTTTTTGCTTCCCAAACCTAATATAGATTATGCGCGATCTTCTGTTCCTTCTTTTACAAAGCGAGCAGATTCTTTCATCCAGTAAGCGAATAAAACTAATAATACAACTAAGAATAACCAGTTGATTGCATTAGAAGTCCACCAGTTCAAATCACTTAAACGTAACATATCGAATGGGGTAAATAACACCTCAGTGAATAAACTACCAATCCATTTAAAAATATTGAATCCTATCATTTCTTACTTATATTTACCCTGCAAAAATATAAAAAGAAAACATGTTAGCCAATTTTTTTGGAAAATCTACACCGATTAGTTTTATGGCTCTTGTAGTCCTTTTTTTAGGCAATTTTACGTTGGCTATTTTTGTGCAAGAGCCTTCTCTATTCGAGACAGAACACCCCTTAAGTACTATTTTTCAAAGTTTGTTTTTAGTCTTGTTCTATTTGTTTTTTTTCGTTTTTATTCTTCGTAAGAACAAACTCACGTTAGATAATTTTTATGCGCTATTGCTCGTTATTTCTTTTTTTGGATTTTTCCCTGATGTTGTTTTTAGTACGCATCAGCTAGTAATTCATACTGTTTTGTTAATTCTGTTGCGTAAAATATTCAGCTTACGAACGCCTGCGAATCTCATTGAAAAGGTATTTGATTGTGGGTTTTGGTTTGCCATTTTAGTCCTTGTCGATACCAGTATGCTACCTTATGGGATATTAGTTTATATAGGGATACTACTATTTCAAACGCTAAACTTTAGAACTTTAACCTTGCCTATTCTTGGGGCAATTACCCCAACATTAATTTACATTACCTATACCATGTGGTTTTATCCTGCAGGATATCTAGACACCTTTTTTACGTTTTCGTATTCCTTTTCTACAGCTACAGTTGCCAACACTCCAGATTCTTGGGTACTTTTTGGATGGCTTTTCATAACCGGTATGGCGATCTTGTTAAAGAGCTCAAAAGTATATGGTATTAGTGGTAATTATAGAAAATTTTGGACATTGGTGTTGTTGGTCTTTCTCCTCGCTTGTGTTCTTATCTTAGGCAACCCTTTGCAATCTAATGCTTTACGAATAGGCTTATGCTTTCCAATGGCTATTATAATTGCAAATTGGATAGAAACGCTACCTATTGCTTGGGTAAAAGAAGTGTTTTTAGCACTTATTATCCTTGGCCCTTTTGTTCTAGCTATAGTTTAGTGCCAAAGGCAAGGTCACCTGCATCTCCCAGACCAGGAATAATATATCCTTTTTCGTTGAGTCGTTCATCAATATCGGCAATCCAAAGTGTAGTGTTTTCAGGAAATGCACGGGCAATGGTATCGATACCTTCGGGAGCTCCAATTACGGCAACAATATGAATTTCTTTGGGCTGATCATACCGTTGAAGAGCTTCATACACAGCAACTAGTGATTTACCCGTAGCTAGCATTGGATCGGCTAATATCAACGTTTTATCTTTTAAAGAGGGGCTTGCAAAGTACTCAACTTCAATCTCAAAAGCATCAGATCCATTGGGGTGATTTCTATAGGCCGAAATAAAAGCATTTTCGGCACCATCGAAATAATTCAAAAGCCCTTGGTGCAATGGAAGACCTGCACGTAATACAGAGCAAATAACAAGAGCGTCAGTCAGTTGACTTGTTTTTTTGGTTCCTAAAGGAGTGGTAATTTTAGTAGGAGTAAACGAAAGGGTTTTACTCAACTCATAGCCCAATACTTCTCCTATTCGTTCTATATTTCTTCGAAATCGTAGCGAATCTTTTTGAATAGCAGTGTTTCTGATTTCTGAAAGAAACGTAGTAAGCAACGAGTGTTGAGCTCCGATGTGTTGTGTGTTCATTGTTGATTTTTTAATAAACTCAATTTATTTAGTTATCTTACATCACTTTTGAATGTGTAGATGACCTACAACCAATCAAAAGTCAACCAATCAAAACTATAGAGTTTCTTTTTAAGAAACTCTTTTTTGATCTAGTATATCTTCAATTTTTGCCATAACTCTACTAGGCGCTATACTTCTCATAACGTCTTCATAACCTTCACTAACCTTGTTCCCATAAATAGAACAAGGGATGTTCGGATATTTTTTTAAATCTGGAAGTATACAATAATCCTCAGGTTGATGGATAGGTGCAAAACCTGCATATGGATGGGTAACGCCCCATAGGGTAAGTGTAGGCACACCAAACATAGCTGCTAAATGTGCGTTTCCAGAATCCATTGAAACCATAAGGGTTAGTTGCGAAATCAAATTCAGTTCTTCCTCAAAAGTCAGTTTTCCAGCAACTGCAGTACAATGGGGATAAGTGGTTGCTAATTCATTTAACAAAGTTATTTCTCTTGTGCCCCCTCCAAATAGAAAGACCGAAAGGTCTTTTTTTGCTGTGGCACTCAATAGTTCTTTTACCAAGTCTAAAGGGTATGTTTTTCCTTGATGTGCAGCAAAGGGTGCAATGCCAATCCAAGGTGTTGAACGGTCTTTGACAACTGTTTCAGTATTGGGAGTGAGTGGCTTTTTTGGCGAATACGATGGTTGTAGTTGTATTAAAAATCCTAGTCGTTCAAAAACTTCAGCATAGCGTTGATGTGAGGTTTTTAATTGTTTAAATACTTTATTTTTAGTTCTGGTTAAGGCTTTTTTTTCGGCTCTTCCTTTATCTATGTACGCTAGCGGTGTCCCTTTTAAGCGAAACAACAGTCGTAGTACTTTAGACCGTAAAACATTGTGAAGATCGGCCACATGAGTAATCTGGAGTTGCGAGAGTTCTTTAAACAACTGAAATAACCCCCTTAAGCCTTTGTAGGTTTTAGCGACATCAGCTCCAAAAAAGGTGAGGTTAGGAATATCTTTAAATAATGGCGCGACAAATGGTTTTGAAAGCACGGTAATTTTAACTTCTGGATGTTGTACTGCTAAATTTCGTAGCACGGGTACCATCATGGCTACATCACCCAAGGCAGAGAATCTGATCACAAGAATATGTATTGGTTTTTCCAAGCCGAATAAGTTTAAGGTAAAAGTAATCTTTTCATCAGAAATGAAATAAAAAAGAAAAAATAATCCCCACTTTTGCAGAGCAAAAACGAAGCTTTTAGCATGCAAGGCAGAACCAGCGCACTTATTGTACTTTCTATAGCAACCCTTATTTATGGGGTAACATTTACCATTGCAAAAGAGGTGATGCCTAGCTATATTCAACCTTTTGGCTTTATTTTACTTCGTGTTTTAGGGGCCACACTTGTTTTTTGGGGAATCGGACTTTTTTTTAAAACAGGGAAAATTGCCAAAGAAGACTTTAAACATATTGCTCTAGCGGCGTTTTTTGGTGTAGGATTAAACATGCTCACCTTTTTTAAAGGCCTCAGTTATACAACCCCTATTAGTGCTTCAGTAATGATGGTTACTTCACCTATTTTGGTACTGTTATTCTCTAGTTTGTTGATTAAAGAACGGATTGGAAAACAAAAAATAATTGGCGTCGTTATTGGGTTAATCGGTGCGGTAGCATTAATTACCTACGGAAGCGATTTTGACGCTTCTGCAAAAAACCGCTCTCTAGGAAACTTCTTGGTTTTTGTTAACGCTGCATCGTATGGAATGTATCTTGTTTTGGTAAAAAAGCTCATTGCTAAATATCACCCCATTCTTTTTGTAAAGTGGTTGTATCTGTTTGGATTGTTTTTTGTAACCCCCTTTGGATTAAGCGAATTACTTGCCGTGGAGTGGGTAACCATGCCTAGTACCATCTATGTAAAAGCAGGTTTTGTGGTGTTGTTTACCACCTGTATTACCTACCTATTTAATTTATTTGCGCTATCAAAATTAAAACCGACTACGGTAAGTGTTTTTATATATTTACAGCCAGTTGTTGCCACTATATACGCCTTATTTGTTGGAAGTGATTCTTTAAATATCATTAAAATCTCCGCTACACTTTATATTTTCTTAGGGGTCTATTTAGTTACAAAACGGCAACCGGCTAGCGCTAAATAAAAATGTATCTTTGTAGTCTATTAAAAAGCATTATTCATGATTCAATCCATGACCGGTTATGGGAAATCGGTATTACAGTTACCGACTAAAAAAGTAACCATAGAACTAAAATCACTCAATAGCAAAACGCTCGATCTTAATGTGCGTATGCCGTCTTACTACAAAGGAAAAGAGCTTGATGTACGGAAAAAATTAGCTCATGGGCTTGTTAGAGGAAAAATAGACTTCTCAATTTTTGTTGAAATGACCGCCGATGAAACTAGCACTGTAGTCAACTCAGGAGTAGTGGCGCAGTATATGAACCAATTGAGAAATGTGGTGCAATCGGGTACTTCAGATGATGTAGAGCTTTTAAAAATGGCGGTTCGAATGCCAGACGCCTTAAAAACAGAACGCGAAGAACTCGATGAAAATGAATGGATTGCAATTGACAAACATATAGATATTGCTCTGCAAGAAATTATCAAATACAGAACCGATGAGGCTGCCTCTTTGGAAGATGATTTTAAGCAATGTATAGCGGCTATAGAAGGGTATTTAGAAGAAGTAAAAGCCTTAGATGAAGAACGAATAGCCCATGTAAAAGTTCGTTTGCAAAAGGCAATTGAAGAATTAGAGGTTACCGTAGATCAAAATCGTTTTGAGCAAGAATTGATTTATTATTTAGAAAAATTAGACATCAACGAAGAAAAAGTCCGATTGGCAAATCACTTAGCCTACTTTTTAGAAGAATTAGACAGTGAAGAATCTAATGGTAAAAAACTTGGATTTATAGTGCAAGAGATGGGTAGAGAAATCAATACCACTGGATCAAAAGCAAATTATGCGCCTATGCAAAAAGCAGTGATTCAAATGAAAAATGAACTTGAAAAAATCAAAGAACAAATTTTAAACATTCTTTAAAATGGCAGCATTTAAAGGGAAATTATTTGTGTTTTCGGCGCCTTCAGGATCAGGAAAAACAACCATCGTACGTCATTTATTAGCACAAGAAGAATTAGGGCTAGTCTTTTCTATTTCGGCCGCAACTAGAGCCCCAAGAGAAGGAGAAGTAGACGGAAAAGACTACTACTTTATGTCTACCCAAGAGTTTAAGCAACACATAAAAAATGATGATTTTTTGGAATGGGAAGAAGTCTACAGAGATAATTTCTACGGCACACTCAAATCTGAAGTTGAACGTATTTGGGCTCAAGAAAAACATGTCATTTTTGATATTGATGTTGTAGGGGGTTTACGAATTAAAAAGAAATTTCCAGAAAAAACTTTAGCGGTGTTTGTAAAACCACCCAGTGTAGATGAGTTAAAAAAACGACTTAAAAAACGAAAAACCGAGAGTGAAGAAAAAATCAATATGAGAGTTGCTAAAGCCTCCATTGAAATGGCCACTGCCCCACAGTTTGACGTGGTGATAAAAAACTACGATTTACCCACTGCACTCAAAGAAACGGAAACACTGGTACGAGAATTTTTAACGACATAACCCATGAAAATTGGCTTGTATTTCGGAACCTTTAATCCTATTCATGTAGGACATCTCATTATTGCCAATCACATGGCAGAATATTCAGATTTAGAGGCTGTTTGGATGGTGGTTACTCCCTTAAACCCACATAAAAAAAAGGCAACGCTTCTAGGAAATAGACACCGGTATGAATTGGTGTTTAGAGCCACAGAAGCCTATCCGAATATTCAACCTTCCGACATTGAATTCAACTTGCCACAACCCAACTATACAGTACATACCTTAGCACATATTGCAGATACCTATCCAGAACATGAATTTTCATTGATTATGGGAGAGGATAATTTGAACACTTTTCACAAGTGGAAAAATTACGAAACCATTTTAGAGCATCATCATATTTATGTGTATCCTCGAATCGCTTCAGGAGCCCCCTTAGACGCCTTGGTGAATCATCCTAAAATTCACAAGATAGCAGCACCAATAGTTGAGGTGTCCTCGTCTGCCATTCGAAAAGGTATTCAAGAGCAAAAAAATGTGCAAGCCATGTTACCCGACCCAGTTTGGCAGTATATAGACGAGATGAATTTTTACAGAAAATAGATTCCCTTAATTTTCGTTGTATATTTGTTTCATATCCATTTAAAAAGTTGGCAAAGACAAAACCCAAAAAAGCGAAATTTACACAAAAGTTAACCGATAAGTACCGGTTAGTGGTGTTGAATGAAGATACCTTTGAAGAACGTATCTCCTTAAAGCTTTCGCGTTTAAATGTATTTGTATTCGGAAGTTTTTTCTCGATACTTCTCATTGCCTTAACCATTGTTTTAATTGCCTTTACACCCCTAAAAGAATATATTCCTGGATATTCTTCTACAGCATTAAAGCAACAGGCTACACGCTTGGTCTTTGAATCAGACTCTTTAAAAAATAAACTTTCGGTATTAGAAAATTATACCAAAGCCCTAATGCCCGTGTTAACTGGTGAAATTCAAGGCACAGAAGAAATAGACTCTATAGCCAACCTATCTAGAAAAGTAACCATAGATTTAGCAAAACTAGATGCCACAAAAGAAGATTCCATCTTTAGAGAAAAAGTAGAGAGTAAAGACCGTTTTCCGTTGCTCGATGAAACCAATAATAAAGTTAGTATCGTATTTTTCGCGCCTATTACTGGAAATATTACCCAGTCTTATGATGCACAAGAAAAACATTTTGCTGTAGATGTAGTTGCCAAAACAGGAACACCCGTAAAAGCCGTGGCCGATGGTACGGTTATTTTTTCTGAATGGACTGCAGAGACAGGATATGTATTGATATTAAAACATACTTCAGGCTATATTTCTGTATACAAACACAACGGAAACCTATTAAAAGCCCAAGGTGAATTTGTGAGTTCTGGAGAGGTAATTGCCACTGTAGGGTCTACTGGAGAACTCACAACAGGTCCTCACTTGCATTTCGAACTTTGGAGTGACGGATATGCCGTTAATCCCCTAAACTATATAGATTTTAAGTAATGAGTATCAAATCTTTTTTTGCCATACCCTTCGCTAAATGGGTAAAGAAAAAGGAATATCGATGGGCATCTCAGCCCCATAAAACCCAGAAGAAAGTATTTAACATGTTGATTTCAGAAGCAAAAAATACTGCTTTTGGAAAAGATCATGACTTTGATGCAATTCAAATATACGCCGATTTTAAGGCTCGTGTACCCATTCACGATTACGAGACCTTAAAGCCCTATGTAGATCGTGTGGTAGCTGGTGAAAAAGATGTGTTATGGAAAGGCAAACCCTTATATTTTGCAAAAACTTCAGGAACAACCTCAGGTGCAAAGTATATTCCAATAACCAAGGCGTCTATGCCTACGCATATTAGATCTGCTCGAAACGCGTTGTTGTTATATATCGCAGAAACAAAAGACGCCAGTTTTGTTGATGGTAAAATGATTTTCTTGCAGGGAAGTCCAGTTTTAGAAGATAAAAACGGAATAAAACTTGGGCGCTTAAGTGGTATTGTTGCCCACTACGTGCCCCAATACTTGTTAAAAAATAGATTACCAAGTTGGGAAACCAATTGTATAGAAGATTGGGAAACTAAGGTAAATGCAATTGTAGAAGAAACACTAGAGGAAAACATGACCGTGATTAGTGGTATTCCTTCTTGGGTTCAGATGTATTTTGAAAAACTACTACAGAGAACAGGAAAAACGGTTTCCGAACTCTTTCCAAATTTTAATTTTTTTATCTACGGAGGGGTCAACTTCGAACCCTATAAAAATAAGTTTGAAACCCTTATTGGTAAAAAAATAGACTATATCGAATTGTATCCTGCTTCAGAGGGGTTTATTGCCTATCAAGATTCACAGCACGAAAATGGAATGTTACTCCAGTTGAATAGTGGCATGTTTTATGAATTTATTCCAGCCACTACGTTTTTTGACGAACATCCTACCCGAATTTCCCTAGAAGATGTGGAATTGGGCGTGAACTATGTGATCATTTTAAATACTTCAGCTGGTCTTTGGGGCTACACTATTGGAGACACGGTTGAGTTTACCTCTTTAGCACCATATCGTATTAAAGTTACGGGTAGAATCAAGCATTTTATATCGGCGTTTGGGGAGCATGTTATTGGTAAAGAAGTAGAAAATGCACTTCAGCGCAGCATTAAAAACACCCAAGTTACCGTGAGTGAATTTACTGTAGCTCCGCAAGTAAATCCTGCTGAAGGATTGCCGTATCACGAATGGTTTATAGAATTTGAAAACGAACCAGCACATCTTGAAGAATTTGCCGCTACTATAGATGCAGAAATGCAAGCTCAAAATATCTATTATCAAGATTTAATAGCAGGAAAAGTTCTTCGCCCTTTGGTGATTCGAAAAGTACAAAAAGGAGGCTTTCATGCCTACATGAAATCTATAGGAAAGTTCGGAGGTCAAAACAAAATACCGCAGTTGTCCGACCATCGTAAGATAGCCGATGTGCTTCAAGATTTTCTCGTAGATTCTTAATACTATACAATTTAAGCCCATGAACCTTGTAGCTACAAATATTGGAAAAGCAGAAACCTTAGTTTGGAAAGGTAAAGAACTTACTACAGGTATTTTTAAATACCCAGTGGAAACCCCTATTTTTTTAGATACTGAACAGGTACGTGGAGATGCTATTTGTAATCGGAAAAATCATGGTGGAATACATCAAGCAGTGTATGGGTATTCGTTAAAACATTACCGTTATTGGAAAGCTACATATCCAAATTTAGAGTGGTCGTATGGAATGTTTGGGGAAAACCTCACCTTCGATGATTTAGATGAAACCAACATTCACGTTGGCGATACCTTTACCCTTGGAGACACTATTATTGAAGCAACATTACAACGGAATCCTTGTATGAAACTAGGCGTTCGATTTAATGACATGAGCATTGTTAAAGCGTTTTGGAATACTACGATGTGTGGTGTGTATTTTAAAATTCTTCAAACCGGTTATGTGCAAGCAGGAGATCAGCTCATTCAGATAAAACAATGTCCTAAAAATCCAACTATTGCCGATTTGTATGCGGCAAAACGAATTGAAAAAGGGGTGTAATTATATTGAAGCTTCTTTTTGATGAAGTAAGCGGGTGAGCTTCATAGAAAGGTCTAGTAAAATGATTTTTGCGTTTCCATTTCGCTCAATATGATATAAGGCTTCGTTTAATTCGTGTTCAATAGCAAGAATGTTTCCACCATGCACAAACGGAGCAAATTTTTCAAGCTCAAATTTAGGAGTACTAGTTTCCAGAAAAACTAAATCTGGAGATTTGTAATTTAAGAGCAATGCCTGTCTGAAAAATTGTAAGCAATAGCTCAAAAATTGTTTCTGAGTTTCACGTCCTGTTTTGGCAATGGTTTCAGACCAAGTTACCAATTGTTTTACAACCGTTGCATTTCCTTTTGCTTTAAAGGCAGCTCTAATCCAAGTAATAAACCACTCTTCAAAAACCAAGTCATTAGCATCGTGTTGCGCCAAATGCAATGCTTTATTATAATTACCTTCGGCTTGGTGAGCAATTTTGGCCGCTTCATTTGCAGCAACTCCTTCACGTTCTTGTAATGCAAGAGCAATATCTTGTTCGCTTAACCCAGGGAAGTGAAGTGCTTGACATCTAGACTTTATCGTGTTAATGATTTGTTCTTCATCTTCAGTAACAAGTATGAACACAGTTTGTTTAGGAGGCTCTTCAATTAATTTAAGTAGTTTATTGGCGGCTGCACTATTCATTTTTTCAGCCATCCAAATAATCATCACTTTAAACCCCCCTTCAAAAGATTTGAGTTTTAATTTCTTGACAATCTCTTCAGCTTCATCAACACCAATTAAACCTTGTTTGTTTTCAACGCCAATTTGTTGTAGCCAATTAAATACACCACCGTAGGGATGCTGCTGTACAAAATGACGCCAGTCCTCTAAAAAAAGATCACTAATAGGGTGCTTTTTTATAGAATCATTAGTCGTTACTGGAAAGGCAAAATGCAAATCGGGATGTTGTAGCTTTTCGCATTTTAATTGACTCGCCTCGGGGTTTTCAGAAAACGTAGTAAGTAATAATTGTGCATATGCAATAGCAGTTGACAAGGTACCACAGCCTTCTTTACCAATAAAAAGTTGGGCATGAGGAATTCGACCATTTGTGGTAGCCGAAATTAAATGTGCCTTAATATGTTCTTGGCCAATGACCTGATCAAAATGCATACAACAAATATAAAGTTTTAGCCAGATGTTATCCTAGTTTTAAATAATTAATCTCAGTTTTAATAAGCGTTTAGAAATAGTTACTTTTGCGAAAACATTTTTTTATGACAACGCTCAACGATTTTAATTTTCAACATAAAAAAGGACTGGTACGTGTAGATTTTAATGTGCCCTTAAACGATGCCTTTGAAGTAACCGATACCACAAGAATAGTAGCTGCAAAGCCAACCATTATCAAAATTCTAGAAGATGGCGGTTCGGCAGTATTGATGTCACATTTGGGAAGACCAAAAGGAGCTGAATCTCAATTCTCATTAGCACATATTGTGTCTACAGTGTCAGATATACTTGGGGTTCAAGTAAAGTTTGTAGCCGATTGTATTGGTGAAACGGTTGCTGAAGCCATTGCAAATCTAGAGCCAGGAGAAGTATTGTTATTAGAGAACTTGCGTTTTTATTCAGAAGAAGAACAAGGTAATGTTGCCTTTGCAGAACAACTTTCTCAGTGGGGAGATATATATGTAAACGATGCTTTTGGAACGGCGCATAGAGCACACGCATCTACCACTATTGTAGCACAGTTTTTTAAAGGAAAGAAATGTTTTGGTAGCCTTTTAGCTCGAGAAATAGAGAGTATAGACAAGGTGTTAAATAACAGTGAAAAGCCAGTTTTAGCGATTTTAGGAGGAGCTAAAGTATCTTCTAAAATTACTGTTATTGAAAATATCTTAGACAAAGTAGATCATCTTATTATTGGTGGAGGGATGACATTTACTTTTATTAAAGCTCAAGGAGGAGCTGTAGGAGACTCTATTTGTGAAGATGATAAAATGGACTTGGCGTTAGAAATTTTAAAGCAAGCAGCGGCAAAAAATGTGCAAGTACATATTCCTGTAGATGTTGTTGCGGCTAATGCGTTTGACAATAATGCAGCAACACAAGTTGTTGATGTTACCCATATTCCAGAGGGTTGGCAAGGCTTAGATGCAGGACCAAAATCGTTAGCAATGTTTGCCGATGTAGTAAACCAATGTAAAACCATTTTATGGAATGGGCCTTTAGGGGTTTTTGAAATGGAATCTTTCGCAAAAGGAACTATTGCACTTGGGCACGCCATTGAAGCTGCTACAAAAAACGGAGCTTTTTCATTAGTAGGTGGAGGTGATTCTGTAGCTGCTGTGAAGCAATTTGGATTTGAACACAAAGTAAGTTATGTCTCTACAGGAGGAGGAGCTATGTTAGAGATGTTAGAAGGGAAAACACTCCCAGGAATTGCCGCAATTTTAAACGATTAATTTTTTTATGAAATATACTACCCTACCCAATACCGATATTAAGGTAAGTAAGATTTGTTTGGGCACCATGACCTATGGTGAACAAAACACATCAGCAGAAGCTCATGAGCAAATGGATTATGCCTTAGCCCAAGGAGTCAACTTTTTTGATACGGCTGAGTTGTATTCGGTCCCTGCAAGAAAAGAAACCTATGGTGCTACTGAAGAAATTATTGGTACCTGGCTAAAGAAAACAGGCAATAGAGATAAAATAGTATTGGCTAGTAAAATTGCCGGTAGAGGTGCTTTTACCAAACATATTAGAGAAACAGGTTTTGCTAAAGAAGGCTTAATCACAGCGGTTCATAACAGCTTAAAACGATTACAAACAGACTATTTAGATCTTTATCAACTGCACTGGCCAGAGCGTGGTGTAAACTGTTTTGGAGTTCGAGATTATCCATATCAAACAGCTACCAAAGAGGCTGAAAATCATTTAGAAATTTTAGAAACGTTGAATGATTTTGTGAAACAAGGGAAAATTAGGCACATAGGCTTGTCAAATGAAACCCCATGGGGTACCATGAAATATTTGCAGACTGCCGAAGCACATCAGTTGCCAAGAATGGTTACCATTCAAAACTCATATTCTTTAATTCACAGAGCCTATGAGTATGGGATGTCTGAGGTTTCTTTGCGTGAAAATATTGGTTTATTGGCATATTCACCTTTAGCTTTCGGAGTTTTATCTGGAAAATATGTAGGGGGTAAAAAACCAGCAGGAGCTCGTGTAACACTCTTCCCAAATTATAACAGATATTCAAGTGCACAATCTGAAGCTGCAGTAATTGCTTATCAGAAAATTGCAGACAAGTATGGTATGAGCTTACCTGAGTTGTCTTTAGCATTTGTAAATCAACTTCCTTTTGTGACTAGTACTATTATCGGGGCAACAAAAATGGAGCAACTCAAAGAAAATATTGGAAGTATAACTATTGAGTTAACACCAGAAATCCTAACAGAGATTAATCACGTGCATGCTCAAATGCCAAATCCAGCACCATAAAAAAAGCCGCTTTTAAAGCGGCTTTTTTTATGGGTTACATTCTTATTCAATGAGATGAATTGATGTTGCTTTAAATCGATTGTCAACTACTTCACCACTTACCTTGGCCTTGCGAACCACTTCACAAAACCCAGTGTTTTCGTCATGGGCGTCGCCAAAGTCATCAATATGAGCACCATCAACAAAATACGCAATAGAATCGATTTTAATAGCGAGGTCGCAACCATCTTGTCCTTTCAAGTTAAACTGGCATTGTCCGCAAGAGACATTGGCAACAAACGTTTTTTCAGGTTTTGATGCGCAAGAGCTAACGAGTAGGAATAAAAATAAACTAAGAATTCTCATGAGTGTTATTGTTTTGTGGTCCAGCTATCACGTAAGCCAACCGTTTTATTAAATACTAAATGTGTTGAGGTGCTGTCTTTGTCTGTAGCAAAATAGCCTAAACGTTGAAATTGAAAACGATCGCCAACTTTGGTTGATTGTAGGCTAGGTTCTACATAGGCTTTAATGACTTCTAATGAATTTGGATTTAAAAATTCCATAAAGTCTTTGTCTTTATGTCCGTCTGGAGCAGGGTCTGAAAACAGACGATCATACGAGCGCACCTCTGCTGTTATGGCATGAGGGATAGAAACCCAATGTAAGGTTCCTTTCACTTTACGCATACTTTCTTCTGTGCCACTTCCAGACTTACTTAGTGGATCGTAGGTACATTGAATTTCAATAACATTACCTTCAGCATCTTTAGTACAGCTCTCTGCTTTAATGATGTAGGCATTCTTTAAACGCACTTCTTTGCCCAGTTTTAGTCTAAAAAATTTCTTATTGGCTTCTTCTCTAAAATCTTCTTTTTCAATATAAAGCTCTCTAGAAAATGGCACTTGTCGAGTACCTGCATTATCGTCTTCTGGATTATTTTCTGCCTCTAAAAATTCCTCTTGGCCTTCGGGGTAATTTGTAATAACCACCTTTACAGGATCTAATACCGCCATTACTCTGTTGGCTGTTTTGTTGAGGTCTTCTCTAATTTTAAATTCTAATAGGGCTACATCAATAACATTTTCTCGTTTCGATACACCCACTGTTTCAATAAAGCTTCTAATGGCTTCTGGGGTATATCCACGTCTTCGTAATCCAGAAATGGTAGGCATTCTTGGATCATCCCATCCCGCTACTAGACCTTGTTCAACAAGGGTTAATAACTTTCGTTTGCTCATTACTGTATAGCTTAAGTTTAAACGTGAAAACTCTCTTTGCTTAGGAGCTAACGGATAATGATCTTTACTTTTTGTATATACTTCGTCCCTAAACCAGTTGTATAAATCTCTATGAGGTTTAAACTCTAAAGAACAAAGGGAATGAGATATTTGTTCGATATAATCACTTTCTCCATGCGTCCAATCATACATGGGATAAATGCACCAATCGTTTCCAGTACGGTGATGTTCTTTAAATAAAATTCGGTACATCACTGGGTCTCTAAGCAGCATATTTGGAGAAGCCATATCTATTTTAGCACGCAATACATGCGCACCTTCAGGATACTCACCAGCCTTCATCTTTTCGAATAATTCTAAGTTTTCGGCAACACTTCGGTCTCTATACGGACTCGCGGTTCCCGCTTGGGTAGGAGTACCTTTTTGTGTGGCAATGTCTGCAGAGCTTTGACTGTCTACATATGCTTTTCCATCTTTTATTAGGGCAACAGCCCAATCGTAGAGTTGTTGGAAATAGTCTGAAGAATACACTTCTTTATCCCATTGATATCCTAACCATGCCACATCTTCTTTAATAGCATCTACATATTCTTGTTCCTCTTTTGCAGGGTTAGTATCATCGAAACGAAGGTTTACGGGCGCTTGATATTTTTCACCCAAACCAAAACTGATACCAATAGCCTTGGTATGTCCGATGTGTAAATACCCATTAGGCTCTGGCGGAAAACGAAAGCGTAATTGTTCTTTCGGCATTCCGTTTGCCAAATCTTCTTCTATAATTTGCTCAATAAAGTTGAGCGATTTCTTTTCTTCAGACATGGAGTTTCAACTAAAAATAAAGCTGTAAAATTAATCAAATTAAGTGGATTACAATCACTTTATAAGGCAGTTTACAATCTTAATTCTGTAATCTAAAATGATTGAAGAGAGAACATCTGTTTAATTAAACTAGTCCTACCCAAAATATAAGAACTTAGCTATAAAATTAGGTAAATGAGGGCTACAGGAAGTGTACTTACAAAAATCTTTGATGTGTTTACAACTTAGAAGTTTTGGTATTTTGTTGTAATTTTGCTTTTTAATTAACGCAATGGCAAAAAAACCCGATTTAGTAGTCTACAACGAAGAAACGCAGCAGTACGATGCAGCGCTAAAACCGTATGGAACTAGTGCTAGCGCACCTGCTATAAAGCCACTACATACCGCAACCTGGAAAAATGACGGTGTAGATCGCGTGAATAAAAAGCTGAAAAGTAAGTTTGATGAACTCAAACAAGCCTATGAAAGCTTGATGGAGTCTTTTGAAGATAATGACTTGGTGTATAATGCCGCTTTTAACTTTGAACCCATTATTGGGGAGGTGTACCACGTCTATAAAGACAGGAATGAGGCTCCGTTCTTATCTATTATTCCTCCAAACCAATGCAACTTTAATTATGTAGGGTCTTATCGCCTTAATTCAGATAAACTCTGGGAAAAAGCAGAATAACATGGGACAAATCACGGTAAAAAATATTCGCGTTTATGCCTATCACGGCTGCTTAGATGAAGAAGCAAAGATTGGGTCTGAATACAGAGTTGATTTAAAAATTAAGGCAGATCTCAGTACCTCGGCACAAACCGATGCGCTTGAAGATACTGTAGATTACGTGCATTTAAATCATATTGTTAAAGAAGAAATGGCTATTCGAGCCAAACTCTTAGAAGAGGTTGCACAGCGTATTATCGATCGTATTTTTAGAGAATTAGCCTTAGTAGAAAAAGCCAAAGTTGCTGTTGCAAAAATTAATCCTCCTATTGGAGGAGATGTATCTTCAGTTGTCATTACCTTGACTGAAAAACGGAATACATAAAAAAACTTGTTTTAAAAGATAATTGATGTAAATTTGCAATCCATTACTGGTGTCGTGGCCGAGTGGCTAGGCAGTGGTCTGCAACACCATCTACAGCGGTTCGAATCCGCTCGACACCTCAAAAGCACATTGATTTTTCAATGTGCTTTTTTAGTTTCTTTAACTAAAATTTGATCTTTTTTCTGCATCTTTGTTACCCATGAAAATATACCCAGTAGAAACCGGAAACTTCAAATTAGACGGCGGCGCTATGTTTGGTGTGGTTCCTAAAACCATTTGGCAACGCACTAACCCTGCCGATGAAAACAACCTGATTTCAATGGCCATGCGTTGCATGCTTATTGAAAACGGAAAACGCCTAACCCTTATAGATACTGGTCTTGGAACAAAACAATCGGAAAAGTTTTTTGGCTATTACTATTTGTACGGCGATTCTACTTTAGACAAATCGTTGGCGCAATTGGGTTTTCATAGAGATGACATTACCGATGTTTTTTTAACGCATTTGCATTTTGATCACTGTGGGGGAGCCATCACATGGAACCAAGAAAAAACCCTTTTACAACCCGCATTTAAAAATGCTACTTTTTGGAGTAACGAAGAGCATTGGGATTGGGCGGTACACCCAAATCCAAGAGAAAAAGCATCATTTTTAAAAGAAAATATTTTACCCATCCAAGAGAGTGGTCAGCTACGTTTTGTAACCAACCCCAAAGCACAATTAGGTTTTGATGTTTGTTATATGGACGGTCATACCGAAAAACAAATGTTGCCAAGAATAAAATACCAAGGCAAAACCATCGTTTTTATGGCAGATCTATTACCCACCACAGGGCACATTCCACTACCTTATGTAATGGGTTACGATACAAGGCCTTTGTTGACCTTAAAAGAAAAGGAAGCATTTCTAAATGTAGCTGCTGACGAAGAATATATTCT
>CBFHVY010000022.1:0-21056 GCA_965659555.1 Flavobacteriaceae bacterium | reverse complement strand
ATCGATATCGTCTAGGCTGTCGAATTCATCAGAAAAATCATCAAATTCATGGTCTGTATCTTCCGCTATAAACTCTTTTTCAGGAACTTCTTCTGGAATTTCTCCAATAGCCAATATGGTTTTGGGTAACTCGCTATCTTGCTCTGGAGAGGTTTCTAAAACTTCAACATAAAAAGTCCACATGGCTAAAAAGTCGTACACATAAATGAGTTTTTCGCCTTCGTGGTTCAATACTTCGTTGAGTATGGCGGTGCTCATGGAGAGCCCTACGCCATCATCACTCATATTGAATAATGGAATTTCATCGCCTTGATTCCATTCCTCATCGGTAAGGTAGAACGAGGCCATTTCTTGACCGTTAAACCCGAATGACTTTGCTATGGTGAGGTGTAAGGTTTCTAAGCTAATTTGATCTTCAACCAGAATAGTTCTTAAGACATCTTCTTTGGTGTCTAGAATTATGCGAATCTTATACATGTATATCCATTGAATTTGGCGTCAAAATTACAATATTTTATATGTATTTTTACCATTCAATTGAAGAATAATGGACAAAGCAGCGATACTAAAACATTTTAACGATCGGTCTAAAGCTACTCTTATGGAAACCTTAGACATAGAATATATTGATGTAGGTGACGATTACTTGGTTGCCAAAATGCCTGTTAACTCAAAAGTTCATCAACCTTATGGATTGTTGCACGGAGGAGCCACCGCTGCTTTAGCTGAAAGCGTTGGCAGTGCTGCTTCTAATTTTTTTATCGACCGAAAAAGTCAACAAATCAACGGCATTTCACTCAACATAAATCATGTAAAGAGTAAAAAAGAGGGGACAGTTTTTGCTACTGCAAAAGTCTTACACAAAGGAAAATCTACCCATTTATGGGAAGTTATTATTAGAGACGAGCATGAACAAGTATTGTCGATTTGTAAAATGACCAATATAGTTTTAGATAAACGCTAGGTAATGAATTGATTACCTTTTCTATGCTCATGAAACTACTCGAACAGATAGAACATCAATATGCGCTTGGATTACCGTTTGTAGCGTATCGAAAGCCAAATGATACTACTTTTCATGGTTTTTTTCAACATGATGATACGCTCTGTTTCACAGATACTTTAGAAGAAGAGGGGTTTGTTTTTGCTCCTTTTGATGCTACTCAAAAAGCTATTTTAATCCCAAAAGCAAAGGCTAGTTTTTACTCAGAGGTGTTTGTGTTAAGAGCTTCTGAAGACCATAATGCTTCACGAGCTTGGCGAGAAGACGAAGCGAATAAAGCCAAGCATATTCGGTTAGTCAAAGAGGCTATTGCCGAAATTAATACCACAGCAATTGCTAAAATTGTGATTTCTCGTTCCGAGGCTATTCCAGTTAAAGATGTCGTGATCAGTTTGCTTTTTGAGTCTTTAATGCATCATTATCCAACTGCGTTTGTATATGTTTGGTATCATCCAAAAGTGGGATTATGGTTAGGGGCTACACCAGAGACTTTGGTGCACTTTCAACACCCTCATTTTCAAACCATGTCTTTAGCGGCAACTCAAGTCTATAAAGATACTGTAGCGGTAACATGGGGAGCTAAAGAATTAGAGGAACAGGCTTTGGTGACTCAATTTATTACTGATCAGCTTCACCAGATTACCTCAACTTTAGATGTTCGTGATAGAGAAACTATTAAAGCGGGGAACTTACTTCATTTAAAAACAGCGGTTCATGGAAGCTTATCAAGCACTGCCAACTTAAAAGATTTGGTACAAGCCCTTCATCCCACTCCTGCGGTTTGTGGTTTGCCTAGAGAAGCCGCAAAGGATTTTATACTTCGAAAAGAGGGGTACGACAGACAATTTTATACGGGGTATCTCGGTGAATTAAATATGGATAACGCAACGAGGTTGTATGTTAATCTTAGGTGTATGCAGTTACACGATAATAACGCTCTACTGTATGTTGGAGGGGGTATTACAGAGGCTAGTGATCCGGTTAAAGAGTGGGAGGAGACCGTGGCTAAAAGTGCCACCTTAAAAACAATTTCACATTAAAAAACCCTCAACTAGTTGAGGGTTTTTTAATGCTAAAGTGTGTATACTTTATATATCTTCAAAACTAACATCGGTAAAACTTTCTGTAGTTTTTGCTTCAGAAGATTCTTCTTTTTTGAAATCTTTTTGATGACGTTCACTAATGACTTCACTTCCTTTTTCATTTACAATATAGTCAGTAGCTTTGGTAAGCATCTCTTGAAAGTCTACAAAATCTTCTTTGTATAAATAAATTTTGTGTTTTTGATAATGGAAAGATCCATCGTCGTGTGTAAATTTTTTGCTTTCGGTGATTGTTAAATAGTAATCGTCTGCTTTTGTTGATCTAACGTCAAAAAAATAAGTTCTTCTACCTGCTCTCAATACCTGAGAAAAGATCTCTTCTTGTTCAACTCTCTCTGCCATAATTCTTTTAAATAGTTATTGTGTTCTTATATGTTTATCTAACAAATCTAACAAATTATTTTACTTGGCAAAAAGTAAGCTTAAATTTCTTTCTCTAAAAGTTGTTGACCATATAGCTCTTTATAATAGCCTTCTTGATCAACTAATTGATTGTGTGTTCCTTGTTGTATAATTTCACCATCTTCTAAAACAATGATGATATCGGCATCTTTTGCTGAGGAGATACGATGACTAATAATGAACGTGGTTTTGTTTTTTGAGACTTTAGAAAGATTTCGAAGTATTTTCTCCTCGGTCTCCGTATCTACAGCAGATAAACAGTCATCGAAGATTAAAATACTTGGGTTTTTTATAATGGCACGTGCGATAGAAACCCGTTGTTTTTGTCCGCCAGAAAGAGTAACTCCTCTTTCACCTAAAATAGTTTTGTAGCCATTGTTAAATTCAATAATGTTTTTGTGTACATCTGCATTTTTAGCAGCAGCTACTATTTCTTCAAAAGTGGCATCGTCTTTTCCAAACTTGATATTGGTTTCAATAGTGTCTGAAAATAAAAAAGGGTCTTGAGGTACAAAACCTATCTGATTTCTTAACTCTGCAAGATTACATTCGGGTAAGGGTATTCCGTCTACAGTAATGCTACCACTAGTAGGGTCGTACAGACGGGCAATTAAATTAATGATACTCGATTTTCCGGAACCTGTTTTTCCTAGTATTGCTATGGTTTCTCCAGCTTTTACCTGAAAGCTTATGTTTTTGAGCGCTGTAATATCGGTGTCATCATAGGTTAAGGTAACATTGTTAAAGGCTATAGCTCCTTGAACTTCTAAAGGCTCGTTATTGGTATTTACAATATCGGGTTGCTGTTCTAAAAATTCATTAATTCTACGTTGCGATACTTCAGCTTGTTGAATGATCGACGTTACCCAACCTACAATAGCTACAGGCCATGTTAAGATGTTTACATAAATGATAAACTCTGCAATTACCCCAATACGAATTTCGCCAGCAATATATTGTTGTCCACCAATGTAAACAACAAGTAGGTTGCTAATTCCAATAAGTAAGACCATTAGAGGGAAAAATAAGGCATTGACCTTATAAAGGTCTATGTTCTTTTCTTTAGTCTCATCGGCTAGTTCTTCAAAATTCTCAATGATGGTGTCTTTAATTCCATAGGATTTAATGACATTAATGCCCGAAAAAAACTCTTGATTAAAAGTCGTTAACTTCGATAGGTATTCTTGTACTATCGTACTTCGTTTATTGATCACCCGGCTTAACAAGAATATAGAAACCGATAAGACCGGAAAAGGAATTAGGGTGTACAATGTTAATGTCAGGTCAATAGAGACCATATTATAAAACCCTACTGCAAATAAAACAATCATGTTCATGCTATACATAATCGCAGGTCCAAAGTACATGCGTACTTTAGAGACATCTTCGCTAATGCGGTTCATTAAATCACCTGTCCTATTTTTTTTGTAGAAGTTAATGGATAGCTTCTGATACTGTTGGTAAATTTCATTTTTGAGATCAAATTCTATGAGTCTAGACGTTACAATAATGGTTTGTCGCATTAAAAAAGTAAAGAAGCCCGATAGTACGGCAACACCTACTATAATAAGTACGTTTAGTAGAAGTTCAGACTGAACTTCAGAAAGGTCTGTTACGGTTCCATTGGTATAATCTTCCACAATATTTAGGGAGTTCCTTACAATTTGTGGAATTTCGAGCGCTAAGAACTTCGAAAGTACCGTAATAAAGATTCCAATAAGTAAACGAAATTTGTATTTAAAGAAGTATTTATTTAAGTATTGTAATGCTTTCATTATAGATTGCTTCGTATAATAGAATTATTTACTATGCAATTTTACATAGTTTTTGTTGCACATATTTGATTATATCGTATTTTTGCGCATCAAATTTTGTTAAATATTAAATTTAAGTACTACAGCAAGATGACATCAGAACTCATTAACTCAGAGGCTTTAAAGAGCGATCCAGTATTTGGACAACTCTCTTTTGATGCACACGAACAGCTTGTTTTTTGCAACGACGAAGATACAGGTTTAAAAGTAATTATTGGAATTCATAACACAGTTTTAGGTCCTGCTTTAGGAGGAACTCGAATGTGGACATACAAGAGTGAATGGGAAGCCTTAAATGATGTACTGCGCCTTTCTAGAGGAATGACTTTTAAGTCTGCGATCACCGGATTAAACCTCGGAGGAGGTAAGGCTGTTATTATTGGAGATGCTAAAACCCAAAAGAACGATGCTTTAATGCGCAAGTTTGGTGAGTTCGTAAACTCATTAAGCGGAAAATATATTACTGCTGAAGACGTAGGAATGGAAACGAGAGATATGGATGTTATTAGAGAGGTTACACCTTATGTGACTGGAATCTCTGAAAGTAAAGGAGGTTCTGGAAATCCATCACCTGTTACAGCTTATGGAGTTTATATGGGTATGAAAGCAGCTGCTAAACATACTTTTGGTACCGATACTCTGGCAGGAAAGAAAATCTTAGTTCAAGGAATTGGTCATGTAGGGGAGACTTTAGTAAAACATGTAACAGACGAAGGTGCTCAAGTGATTATTAACGATATTAATGAAGCACGTTTAGAAGAACTAAGCAAAAAGTATAATGCAAATGTTGTACTTGGAAATGATATCTATGGTTTAGATGTAGATATCTATGCACCGTGTGCTTTAGGAGCTACCATAAACGATGCTACAATTCATCAACTTAAAGCTAAAGTAATTGCAGGAGCTGCAAATAACCAACTTGCTGATGAGGTTAAACATGGTAAAATGTTAAAAGAGAACGGAATTGCCTATGCACCAGACTTTTTAATCAATGCTGGGGGTATTATAAACGTATATGCTGAGTTAGAAGGATATGACAAAGCAGAAAGTATGCGTAAAACAGAGAATATTTACAATACCACTCTTGAGATATTCAAGTTATCAGAAAAAGAAAATATTTCAACACATCAAGCTGCGTTTAGTATCGCACAAAATAGAATTGATACTCGTAAAAGAGAAATGAATTCGTAGTGTAATTGGAATAAAATCTTATTTTTGCAGAGCGTTTGATACAATATCATACGCTCTTTTTTTTAAATACGTTCTTTACCATGATCAATAGAAGACATATTCGAGTAAAAGTTATGCAGTCTGTGTATGCCATGTTGCATTCAGAAAATACAGATGTTCTTAAGGAAGAAAAGTTCTTAAAGCACAGTATAAAAAGGATGTTAGACTTGTATGTGCTTATGTTACTATTGATGGTTGAGGTACAAAAACTAGCAGCTCAAAAGCTAGCCCTTTCCAAAAAGAAATTTTTAGCCACCAAAGAAGATCTTACACCAAACACTAAATTACTAGACAACCAGTTGTTAACCATCTTGGCTACGAGCGATTCCTTAAAAAAATACAGTAAAGAGCAAAAACTTACCAATTGGGAGCTTGATGATGAATATGTAAAGATTATTTGGGATGAACTTCAAAAAAGTGAGTTATACGCCAAATATCTAGATACTACCGAAACATCCTTTAATGTAGATAAAGCGTTTGTAATCGACTTCTTTAAAGAAATCATTGCTCCAAGCGAAAAACTAGCCGATTATTTTGAGGATACCACTATAAGTTGGACCGATGATATTCCGTATGTAAATACTTGGGTGGTAAAGTCTATAAATAAAATGGGTCTTAAAAAGCCTTTTGTTTTAGAATCGTTATACAAAGATGAAGATGATGAAGTATTTGTTTCTAATTTATTTACCAAAACCATCTTGAATCATACTTCATTTGAAAATGATATCGTAACCAAAACGCCAAACTGGGAGCGAGAACGCATTGCGGCATTAGATATGATTCTTATTAAAATGGGGATTTGTGAGTTTTTACATTTTCCATCAATACCTACGCGTGTTACTATTAACGAATATATCGAGATTGCAAAAGATTATTCAACTCAGAATAGTAGCTATTTTGTCAATGGAGTCTTAGATAAACTTTCTAAAGATTTTAGTCATAGTAAAAGATTGAACAAAATAGGTAGAGGCTTACTATAATTTATTATTTTTACGAAAATTATTACCAAAACATCATGAAAAAATTAAACACCTTATTTATTATCGCTGTGCTGACAGTAGTTGTAGTTTCTTGTAAACCTCAAGACGCTTCTTCAAAAATTGATACCACCAAATTAGAAAATGCTAAACAAAGAGATTTGGAGAGCAAAAAAGATGCAGCATCTATTTCTTTTGATAAAACGGCCTATGATTTCGGGACAGTTCCAGAAGGGACTCTTGTTGAAACTACTTTTAAAGTAACCAATACCGGAAAAACAGACTTAGTCATTTCAAATGCACAACCTTCTTGTGGATGTACAGTTCCTGCATGGCCAAAAGAACCTATTAAGCCAGGAGAAACAGGAGATGTATTAGTAAAATTTGATACTTCTGGAAAACCAAACAAACAAACTAAATCGGTAACATTATACACCAATACCGCAGTAGGTAGAGAGGTACTTACCATTTCTGGTTCTGTAACTCCAAAAGCAAACTAATACAATGATTGAATCTATATTTTTACAAACAAGTGGTTCTGGATTAACATCAATGTTGCCGTTTCTTGCAATGATCGTAGTGCTCTATTTCTTTATGATTAGACCACAGATGACGAAACAAAAAAAAGAAAAAAAGTTTCAAGCTGAAATTGGCAAAGGTTCCAAAGTAATTACCACCAGTGGTATTCATGGAAAAATTGTTGAAGTGAATGACAAAGACAATACCGTGACTATTGAAACCGGAGCAGGAAAGATAAAGTTTGAACGTGCAGCGATTTCGATGGACTTGAGTAAAAAATACGCCACACCAGAACCTAAAAAATAAACGTTATAAAGTGAGTCGAGAGACTCACTTTTTTTAGTTAAAGAGATTGCTTAGCTTGCGGTATAGTTTTAAAGATGAAGAAAAGTCAAAAGAAATCATTAGTTCCTAAGCGCTTTTTCCTTTTTTTAGGAATCTCCCTTTTTTTATGGGGATTAACCACGCTATCTCAAGAGTATCAAAATACTTTAAGGTTTCCTATCGTTTTCGAAAACCTGCCCACAGATAAGCTTATTCAAGAATCACCTCAAGAACAGCTTGCTATACATGTTAATGGCACTGGATTTAAATTGATTTCCAACAGTATATTTCGTCCAACGATTAGTCTCGATGCAAGTGCGTTGTATCAAGCCTCTACTACCAAACATTATGTATTGTTAAATCAGCAGCGATTACATATTCAAAAACAAATGGGTTCTGGGCTAACCATAGATCATTTTATTCAAGATTCTGTTTTTTTGAATTTAGGATATCTGTCGTATAAAAAAGTGCCGGTAAAGCCCAATGTTGCCCTTGAATTTGAATCTGGATTTGATTTTTCATCACCCCTTAAGCTTTCTCCAGACTCTGTTATGGTAACTGGTCCAGAGTTTTTTATTGATACCTTACAGTTTGTATCTACTCAGAAACTACAGCTAAAACAAGTGAACACGCCTCTCCAAAAAGAAGTCACACTTCAATCGTTTTCAGAAATTAAGAATACCTCTATAAGTACTAAGCACATTACTATTTCTGCTGATATTGAAGAATTTACAGAAGGTACATTGGAGGTGCCTTTTACACTTATTAATGTTCCAGAAAATGCTGTATTAAATACCTTTCCAAAACGTGTGGTGGTGTCCTATAAAGTGGCCTTATCAAAATTCAACAGTATCAATCCTGCTTCCTTTGAAATTGTATGCGATTATCAACATTCTTTAACGAATGGATTATCGTATCTTATTCCAAAGATGATTTCAAAGTCACCTTTGGTAAAGTCCGTAAATATGCTGCCCAAAACCATAGACTATATAATTGAAAAATAGATGGTAGTAGGTGTTACAGGTGGTATTGGTAGTGGAAAGTCAACTGTGGTAAAGTTGTTTCTAGCGTTAACACAAACCGTAGCGTATATTGCAGATGAAGAAGCAAAAAAGCTCATGCAAAGCTCTTCAGACATTAAAAAGCAACTACTCAAGGCTTTCGGAAAAGAAATTTTTGTTGATGATGTCTTACAACGTTCGGTATTAGCAGCACAGGTATTTGGAAACAATGAAAAGCTACAGACTTTAAACGCAATAGTTCATCCTGCTGTTCGAGCACATTTTCTTTCGTTTATCAAAGCACATAAAGATGAACTTATTCTCTATGAGAATGCCATTTTATTTGAGACGCAAAGTGATGTCCTTTGTGATGTGATTATTACGGTTCATTGTTCAGAAGAAGTAAAAATACAACGTCTTTTACAACGCGATGATACTACGCAAGAGGCCATTGAAAAACGCATGAAATCTCAATGGAATGACGCTAAAAAAATGCACCTTTCTAACTATATAATTAGCAATACTTCTTTGGAGGACTTGAACAAACAAGTTCATCATATCCACAATATTTTAACAAAAAATCAAGTTTAGATTTAAAATACTTCAACATATTTGTTAAAAAACACTTAATATTTAGCTAACTTTGTTAATTAAAGTTAAATTCCATACGCTAGATATTTAATCGATTACTTTTGATTTTATGGGAAAAAAGATGTTTATCCTTATTGTAGTTTTAATGAGTATTTCGTTGATCGGAATTATCTCAGTGCAACTGTATTGGATAGACAATGCCATTGAAAGTAAAGACAAACAATTCGACAACGATGTTAAGATTGCGTTAGCCAATGTTTCGCAACGAATCAAAGAGAAAGAAGAAGATGTTTTTCAGAAGGAAATTGAAAAAATTATCTCTAATAAAGTATTGGCTGATAACGCAGAAATTAAAAACTATTTATTTCAACAATTAGACACTACGGGGAAGAAAAAGTTTACCTACGGCGCAACCATACTTGAGGAAAACTTTAAAATACCTTTAGACTTTTTAGATAACGATACCATTATTTATAAGAGAGTTACGGGTAAAAAAGATTTTTTTCAATCCCAAATTATTTCCAATTCAGATCAACTTTTTGACGATAGAAATGACAGTCGATTTTCAATTACCAAACGACTCACCGCACTTGAAAAAAGTCAGTATTCCGATATTTACAGCGATTATCTAAACTTAAAACCCATACATCAACGTATTAGTAATAGAGAGATCAACTCTACATTATCGGAAGAGCTCGTTAAGCGAAATATTAATATTGATTTTAAATACGGGGTGTATAATAACGACGGATTTGCTACAAAACTAAAATCTGGTTATTACACCATTAACCCAAAAGAAAGCTATAATTATCCGCTATTTCTTAACGAAGATGGAGAGAGTAACTATAAATTATACATCACTTTTCCTTCTAAGAACAAGCATATCTTATCTGATATTTCATACATTCTTTTATTGTCGTTATTTTTTATCTTCATTATTGTTATTGCATTTTCTAGTTCTTTATATCAACTTGTAAAGCAGAAAAAGATTTCTGAAATCAAAACAGACTTTATCAATAACATGACCCATGAATTTAAAACGCCTATAGCGACTATTAATTTGGCTTTAGATTCTATTAAGAACCCAAGAATTATAGATGATAAAGAAAAGGTATTGCGTTATGTAAAAATGATACGTGATGAGAATAAACGAATGCACGGACAAGTAGAAAATGTACTCCGTATTTCACGCTTAGAAAAAAATCAATTAGATATTAGTAAAGAAGCAGTAGACATTCACGACTTAATAGACGATGCTATTTCGCATGTGAGTTTATTACTGTTAGACAAACAAGGAACTATTGAAACGCACTTTGAAGCCGTTCAAACAGAAGTATTGGCAAACCAATTTCATTTAACAAATGTAGTGGTTAACATGCTTGAAAACGCGTTGAAGTATTCGGTAGATGCCCCTAAAATCGATGTATATACAGAAAACACCAACAAAAACTTTATCATTAAAATTAAAGATGAAGGTATTGGAATGAGTAAAAATGTACAGAAGTATATATTCGATAAGTTTTACAGAGAGCAAAAAGGAAACATTCATGATGTAAAAGGTCATGGATTAGGACTAGCTTATGTAAAAGAAATCATTACCCATCATCATGGGGTGGTGTATGTAGAAAGTGAAAAAGGTGTGGGAAGTACCTTCACCATTAAGTTACCATTAATATAAAAATCAAGAAATCATGGGAAGTAAAAAGATTTTATTAGTAGAAGACGATCCAAATTTTGGAACAGTCTTAAAAGATTATTTAGCGTTAAACGATTATAACGTAACACACGCAAAAGACGGTATCGAAGGCTTAATTATGTTTAAAAACAGTGAATACGATCTTTGTATTCTAGATGTAATGATGCCTAGAAAAGATGGGTTTTCATTGGCTCAAGACATTCGACAATCTAACAAAGAAGTGCCTATTATCTTTTTAACAGCTAAAACCTTAAAAGAAGATGTTTTAAAGGGCTATCAAGCAGGAGCAGACGATTACTTAAACAAGCCGTTCGATTCAGAAGTTTTATTATTTAAGATTAAAGCAATTTTACAACGTAAAGAAGCCGACACCACTACAGAGAGTGAGCAGTTTGAATTTACGATAGGGACATTCTTCTTCAACTCAAAATTACGTCACCTGTCTGTAGGAGAAGAGGGGGAGCCACAAAAACTGTCGCCAAAAGAAAGCAAGCTCTTAAAAATGTTGGCCACCTATAAAAACGACCTTATGCCAAGAGAAATGGCATTGACAAAAATATGGAGAGACGATAATTATTTCACCTCAAGAAGTATGGATGTTTACATTGCTAAACTTCGTAAATATTTAAAAGATGATCCAAATGTGGAGATCTTAAATATTCACGGTGAAGGGTTTAGATTAGTTGACAAATCTTAATACAAACCATACTTCCCAATTTCAAAAAAGCCTAGACGTTTTTCTAGGCTTTTTTGTATTTTTAAACCATGGCACAGTTTATAAAACTTTACAACGACAATCCAAGCCCAAAAGAACTACAAAAAGTAGTGGCTGTTTTAAGAAATGGGGGACTGGTTATATATCCTACCGATACAGTGTATGGGTTGGGATGCGATATCACCAATACCAAAGCCTTAGAAAAAATTGCTAAGATCAAAGGATTAAAACTAGACAAAGCAAATTTCTCCTTTGTGTGTAATGATTTAAGTCATCTCTCAGACTATATCAAACAGATTGACACGGCTACTTTTAAAATTTTAAAACGTGCGTTACCCGGGCCATATACTTTTATTCTTCCAGGCAGTACTTCGCTTCCAAAAGCTTTTAAAAAGAGAAAAACAGTTGGAATTCGTATTCCAGACAATGCTATTGCAAGAGCCTTAGTGAGTAGTCTCGGAAACCCCATAGTCTCAACCTCTATACGAGATGAAGACGATGTTTTAGAATACACTACAGACCCTGAGCTCATTTTTGAAAAATGGCAACATATTGTTGATGTTGTTATAGATGGGGGCTACGGAGATAATCAAGCCTCTACAATTATAGACTTAACTTCCGATGAACCAAATGTAATACGTGAAGGTAAAGGAGATCTTTCTATACTCTAGTTAGCGCAACTTCGAAAATCGTTTTCTACGCAGCACAAAATACTGCCATACGATACTCGTATGAAGGTTGTACTCGTATTTTTTCTGTAAACGCTTTCGCTTCTTAAGAAACGAAAAGACCAAAGTGTAAAAACTAAAATGTGCTTTTAAAACAGCAAAGGTGTGAATAGGCCTAAGCTCTACTAAGAATTTTATTCCAGCAATACCATCTAGAATCAAGCGTGCCAATACAATGGTTAGTACCCACTGTTTAGGTGCGTTTTTCAATACCGTTAATAAACTATTTCTAAAGTTTAAAAACGTTTTTCTGGGGTTTGATTCTTGAAGTGTGGCCCCACCAACATGATACACGGTAGATGCTCCCACATACTTTACATCAAATCCTTCATTTTGAACCCTCCAACACAAATCAATTTCTTCTTGATGTGCAAAATAGTCTTCATCAAAACCGGCAAGGCTGTTAAAAACAGCTGTACGAATAAAAAAGCACGCCCCAGATGCCCAGAAAATGGTCTGCTGATCGTTAAACTGTCCCAGGTCTTTTTCTAAAGAATGGAATAGCCTTCCTCTACAATAAGGGTAACCAAATAAATCGATAAATCCCCCTCCAGCTCCTGCATATTCAAATGTGTCTTTTTGCTTAAAGTCTAAGATTTTGGGCTGAATAATTGCAGTATTTGGCTCTTGTTCAAACAACGAAAGTATAGGGGTTAACCAGTTTGGAGTTACCTCAACGTCGGAGTTAATTAAGCAACAAACCTCGGCATCAATTTCGGTTAAAGCATCATTATACCCTTTTGCATAGCCTCCATTTGTAGTGTTTTTAATGATACAAACACTCGGGTAATGCGATTGTATAAAAGCAATGGAATCATCTGAAGAAGCATTGTCGGCAACATAAATGCTCGCTAGTTCAGAAGAGTATTGAATGATAGATGGAATAAACTGCTCTAGGAGTTTTTTACCATTCCAATTTAATATGACGATGGCTGTTTTCAAGGGTATAAACTTACAGCTAAAATCTTAGTTCAGAATTAAATTTTTCTTAATTATTTACCCCTTTATTTTTGATAGGAAGGAATTGATTTTAAAAAATTATACCGCTCGTTTTTATGATCCATCGTACAGCAAAAATGATCCATACCATTCGTGACAACGAGGAGGTCTGCTTCTAAACTAAGGTTATACCTTGCAATTTGATCGAAGGTATTCTGGTCGATGCTCACAGACGGCGCTTTACACTCCACAACCATTAAGGGTGTACCATTAGGTTTAAACACCACAATATCGGTTCTTTTTTTTCGAAGGTAAACATGTAGTTGTTTTTCTAAAGCAAGTAAAGAAACAGGATACTTTTTCTCTTCTAGTAAAAAGCGAACCATATGTTGACGTACCCATTCTTCTGGAGTGAGTATCACATATTTTTTTCGAATAATATCGAAAATAAGCGTCTTATTTTCGTTACTTTTGAGCTTAAATGAATATGTTGGAAAGTTCAATTCTTGCATGCTCTAAAAATAGTAAAAACTTAAGAGCTATCTGCTGTTTAAGGCAACAAAACGAGGTGCTCTTTCCAGTTAGCGAAGGTACATTATGATGACTGAAATTAATACGATTGTTTCCGATATCAATGCTAAAAAGCTAAAACCCATTTATTTTCTAATGGGGGAAGAAGCCTATTATATTGATAAAATATCAGATTATATCGAAGAGCATGTATTAGAAGAGTCTGAAAAAGGATTTAATCAGTTGGTGATGTATGGTAGAGATACCTCAGTTGAAGACATTGTGTCTTCAGCAAAACGCTACCCCATGATGGCAGACTATCAAGTGATTATAGTTAAAGAAGCACAAGATTTAAGTAGAACCATAGAACAGTTCACTTCGTATGCAGAGCAACCCCAGCCTTCAACTATTTTGGTGCTGAACTACAAATACAAAAAGCTAGATAAAAGAAAAAAGTTACACAAAGCAATCGCTAAAACAGGACTCATTTTCGAAAGTAAAAAGCTTTATGAAAATCAAGTATCAGATTGGATCCGTAGAGTACTGTCGGGTAAAAACTATAAAATAGAACCTAAAGCAGCCATGATGCTTGTTGAGTTTTTAGGAACAGACCTCAGCAAAATAAACAACGAATTAGAAAAGTTAATGCTAATACTTCCAAAGGAGAGTATTATAAGTCCAGAGCATATTGAAGAAAATATTGGGATTTCAAAAGACTTCAACAATTTTGAGTTGCGTAAAGCTATTGGAGAAAAGAACATTTTAAAAGCGAATAGAATTATCAATTACTTTGGAGAAAATCCACGAAATAACCCTTTGGTAATGACCATTTCATTACTGCATAGCTTTTTTACTCAACTCCTTTTGTTTCATGGCTTAGAAAATAAATCTAAAGATGCCGTTGCTAAAGCGTTGGGTATTCGTCCTTTCTTTGTGGATGAATATTTTATTGCGGGAAGAAATTATCCGATGCGTAAAGTAGCGCAAACGATTGCCATGCTCCGTGAAGCAGATCTAAAAAGTAAAGGAGTAGGGGCAAGTAATTTAAATCAAGCAGATATTCTTAAAGAATTAACCTTTAAAATTTTGCATTAAAAAAAAACCGAGCTTAAAAGCTCGGTTTTTTTGTGGTGTATTGAAAAAGCTTATTCAGTTTCTTTCTTTTCAGCTTTATCTGCAATAATTCTAGTGTCACGATTCGCCACTTCCCAAGCCGTATGAAATACCAACTGTGTTCTTTTGGCTAACATCTCATAGTTTATTTTATCAGGAGTATCGGTTTCACGGTGGTAGTCTTCGTGAGTTCCATTAAAATAAAAAATGATAGGCACATTATACTTTGCAAAATTGTAGTGATCTGAACGATAGTAAAAACGGTTAGGATCCTTTTCATCGTTGTATTTATAATCCAAATCAATATTGGTGTATTTTTTATTTACAGCTTCAGAAAGTTCGTGTAACTCTGTACTTAATTTATCAGAACCAATTAAATACACATAGTTTGGATTTCCTTTATGTAATTCATCCACTCTTCCGATCATATCAATATTTAAGTCGGCAACTGTATTTGCAATTGGAAAAATGGGATTTTCAGTATAGTATCTAGAACCTAGTAATCCTTTTTCTTCACCAGTTACGTGTAAGAATAGAATTGAACGTTTTGGTCCTTTACCATCTTTTACAGCTTGTTTAAAGGCTTCTGCAATTTCTAATACAGCCACAGTTCCAGATCCATCATCATCGGCACCATTATAAATTTTACCATCTCGCATACCAACATGGTCTAAATGTGCAGAAATCACCAAAATTTCATCTGGCTTTTCAGAACCTTTAATAAAGGCAACCACATTTTCAGAATCTTTTAAATTACGACCTCTACGAGAAACTTTGGCAAAGTACTCAGTCGTTATTTCTTGAAAATAGTCATCTCCACCTAAAGGGGATTCAATGTTTTGACTTACATAAAAATCTTTTAAATAAGCAACAGCTTTTTTCTGTCCAGGTTCTCCAGTATTTCTTCCTTCAAACTCATCAGAAGCATAAATAAATAAATGTTTACTTAGGTCTTTAGCGGTGATGGTATTGGCATACTTAACTGCATAATCTACATTTTTATCTGCAGTTTTTTTATACGAATCACAGGCTGCAAAGACGATAAGAGTACTTAATACGAATAGTTTTTTCATATGAAATAGTAATTACTTGTTTTTATTGGGCCCTAAAATACCAAATTACGGTGTATTCTCGGAGCGAATCACAAATTGTTTTAATGAGGAATCAAAATTTATCAATTCTTTAGGGAATAAGGTGTCGAAGGCATTAGACGCAATCAACTCGTTTTTAGACCCTACTTGAATGTTATTTTCGGAGAGAAGTACAAGCTCATCCGATAATTCTATGGCCAAATTAACTTGATGTGTGCTAATGATAATGGTTTTTCCTGTACTTGAAACCAATGTTTTAAGTAGGTTAAAAATGTGTAAGGTATGATGCAGGTCTAAGTGAGCCGTAGGTTCATCTAAAATAATAATTGCCGTGTCTTGGGCGAGTGCTTTGGCAATGAGGACTCTCTGAAGCTGTCCGTCACTCAATTCATAAAAACGTTTATGTGTTAAATGAGCAATTTCAGTCAAAGCGATAGCACGATCAATAGCATTGCGGTCGACTTCTGTTAACTGGTCTACCCAATTGGTATACGGTTGTCTGCCCAAGGCTACTAACTCATATACTGTAAGTTGACTTTCGGGGAGCCGTTCCGTTAATACTAGGCTTACTTCTTTAGCAAAATCTAGATAACTATAGGTGTCTAATGCCTTTTGATGAATACAAACCGACCCACTCAACGGAGGTTGAACTTGAGTTAGGGTTCTAATTAAGGTAGATTTACCCACTCCATTTCTTCCTAAGATGGCCACAAAACTTCCTTCTTTGATTTCTAGATTTATATGCTCTAAAACTACCGTAGGTTTCTTTTTAGAAACATAGCCTATCGCTAAAGAGCTGGTATGTAAAACGGTCTGCTTCATCTATACATATATTTTCTTTTTACGAACCAATAACCAAATAACTACTGGAGCCCCAAATAAAGAGGTAATCGCGTTTATAGGTAAGGTGTATTCACTATTGGGTAACTGTGCTATGGCATCGCAGATGAGCATGATTATTGCCCCAAGGAGCATTACTGCGGGTAAGAGTATTTTGTGATTTGAAGTGGTAAATACTAATTTGGTAATATGTGGTACTGCAAGGCCGATAAAGGCAATAGGACCAGAAAATGCGGTTGCCACCCCCGTTAGTATACTTGTAATTACTAAAATATAGATTTTACTTTTTTGTAGGTTAATCCCCACACTTTTTGCATAGTGTTCTCCTAATAAAAAACTATTGAGGGGTTTAACGATTGCGAATAACATCAAAAATGCAATTCCGTATAACAACCCAAAAATAAAAAGCGCATTCCAACTAAGATTTCCTAGGCTTCCAAAGCTCCAAAACAAATATTGTTGAATTTTAGAGGCTTCACTAAAGTAGGCTAGCACGCTAATACAGGCAGCGGTTAAGCTTCCAAACATCAATCCAATAATGAGAATTGACATGGTATTTCGAATACGATAAGCAGTAGCCACAACTGCAAGTAACACTAGTGCAGCTCCTACAGCGGCTGCTAATGCGATTCCCCATGGAGAGCCGGCAATACTAGCAAAGAGACCTCCAAAAAGACCAGAACCCAATACAATTAAGGCAACGCCTAAGCTGGCACCAGAGGATATTCCTAGTACAAAAGGCCCTGCAAGTGGATTTCTGAATAAGGTTTGCATGAGTAGGCCACTAACCGACAATCCTGCGCCTACCAAAATAGCGGTTATCGATTTTGGTAAACGGAAATGAATAATAATATACTCCCAAGTTTCTTGCGAGGCAGTTCCTCCAAAAAGACTTTGAAAAATATCTTTAATGGGTATTGCTACAGAGCCTAGACTAATATTAACCATCCAAACGAGGATGAGCAAGATGATGAGTCCTGTAAATGCGACGGTATATGATTTTTTTGGTATCAAGAGGTATAGTGCTGTAAAAAGTTCACGAGCTTTTGAATGGCTATTCCACGATGACTGATGTTGTTTTTTTGCTCAGCGGACATCTCAGCAAAGGTTTCATCATAGCCCTCTGGGGTAAACACAGGATCGTATCCAAATCCACCTGTTCCTTTTAATTGATGCCCTATACTGCCTTTACAAATTCCTTCAAATGAATAGGTTTTATCGTTTAAACGTAGAGCAATACTGGTTTTAAATTGTGCAGCTCTATGGGTTTGTCCGTCGAGTGCATGCATCAATTTTGTTATATTCGATTGCGCAGTTGCCTCAGGTCCTGCATAGCGTGCAGAATAAACTCCAGGAGCGCCATCTAAGGCGTCTACTTCGAGTCCGGTATCATCGGCAAAGCAAGAAAGCTGGTAGGTATCTGCAACATAATTTGCCTTAAGGAGTGCGTTACCTTCAATAGTGCTGGCCGTTTCTTCAATGGGTTCTGTACAGCCAATATCGCTTAATGAGACCAACGTAATACTTGAAGGCAGTAATTGTTGTACTTCTTTTAGTTTATTTGGATTGTGCGTAGCAAATACGATTTTCATCTGACAAAAATACGATTATTATTGATGGTGATAGGGTTCGTTTTTTAAGATAGTAAACCCTCTGTAAAGTTGTTCAACCATAAATAAACGAACCATTTGATGCGAAAACGTCATTTGCGATAGGGCTACTTTTTCTTGAGCTCTCGCATACACTTCATCAGAGAACCCATAAGGTCCACCAATAATAAACACTAAGCGTTTCATACCCGTATTCATCTTCTTTTGAAGGTAGCTTGCAAAATTTATAGAGCTGAATTGTTTTCCACGCTCATCAAGTACAACAACATGGTCGGAAGGTTGAAGTTTGGCAAGAATTGCCGTTCCTTCTTTTTCTTTTTGTTGCGCTTCACTCAGCTTTTTCGTGTTTTTTAGGTCTGGAATAACCTCAAGATCAAAACCAACATAATGCTCAAGTCGTTTTGCATAGGTTGTAATCAACTGCTCAAGTTGTGCATGATCTGTTTTTCCAATTACGAGTAGGCTAATCTTCATGACTCAAAATTACTATTTAAGATTTAAAATATGAGATGTCTCACAGACTTTGTATCTTAGTTTTTTCAAATTCAACGCATGAGTACATCCATTGAGGAACGTCTTGATAAAATTCCGGTAATCAGAACCTTGGTATTGTTGGGGAAAAAAGTTAAAATTCCTGGTTTAGAAGGAATGTCGCTTTACGATGTACTAGAGATGTATATTTTAGGGATCGTAAAAGGAGCACTAACCACGAGAGCAGGAGGTATTGCCTTTAGTTTTTTTATGGCTATTTTTCCTTTTTTCCTATTTGTTCTTACCCTTATTCCATACATTCCCATCGAAGGCTTTCCAGAAACCTTATTATCGTTACTCTCAGAGGTATTACCCCCCAAAACCTTTGATGCGAGTTATTTGATTATTCAAGATATTTTAAAAAATCAACAGGCAGGTTTATTGTCTTTTGGTTTTATAGCGTCTATTTTTTTAATGACCAATGGCGTAAATGCCATTTTTGGTGGATTCGAGCATTCCTATCATATTATAGAAGTTCGCAATGTATTACGAGCCTATCTAATTTCTTTGGCAGTCTCCTTAGTTATGGTAATTTTCTTAGTCGTTACCGTAGCGCTTATCGTATTTTACCAAGTAGGAATAACAAAATTAAAGGCCAACGGTTGGTTAGAAGACGATATCATGTGGTTACAACTCGGACGTGGATTCTTGTTTTTGTTGATGATATTTACTACGGTTTCCCTACTGTATCACTACGGAACAAAGTCGGGTAAGTATTCTCGATTTTTCTCACCAGGAGCAATTTTTACAACGATATTATCAATCCTTACATTTTCGTTATTTAGCATCTACGTAACAGAGTTTGCTAAGTATAATGAATTGTACGGTTCTATTGGAACCTTATTAATTGTGATGCTTTTTGTATGGTTAAATGCAATAATTCTACTCTTAGGATTTGAGTTAAATGCTAGTATTTACAGCTTAACCTCTAAAAATAAACAAGCCAAGGCTTCTTAAAACTGCAATAATATTTAGATATTTGCACCATCAGAAAAAATATCCACAGCAATAGGAACTTATGAAGCCAAGTATTCCAAAAGGAACCCGAGATTTTTCACCTACAGAAGTAGCCTATAGAAGGTATATCATGACTACCATTCAAGAGTGTTTTGAACTCTTTGGGTTTCAACCGATAGAAACCCCAAGTTTTGAAAATTCTAGTACGCTTATGGGGAAATATGGAGATGAGGGAGATCGGCTAATTTTTAAAATTTTAAATTCAGGAGATTTTTTAACTAAGGCAGACAATACGTTTCTTCAAGAGAAAAATAGTACTGCACTTACTCCTCAAATTTCTGAAAAAGCACTTCGCTATGATTTAACAGTACCTTTTGCGCGCTATGTGGTGCAACACCAAAATGAAATTACATTTCCGTTTAAGCGCTATCAAATACAACCTGTTTGGCGAGCTGATAGACCTCAAAAAGGACGCTTTAGAGAGTTTTTTCAATGCGATGCCGATGTGGTGGGGAGCGATTCGCTATGGCAAGAAGTTAACTTTATTCAACTTTACGATACGGTGTTTACCAAACTCCATTTAAAAGGGGTAAACATTAAGCTGAACAATCGAAAAATACTTGCTGGTATTGCTGAAGTTATTGGTGCTCAAGACCAACTCATTGATTTTACTGTGGCTTTAGATAAGCTCGATAAAATTGGGAAAGAAGGGGTGATTACTGAAATGAAAGCTAAAGGAATTTCAGAGGTAGCCATTGAAAAGCTAGCACCGTTATTCTCTTTTACAGGATCGAATAAAATGAAGCTAGACGCACTACAAAACTTACTAGCTACGTCAAAGCAAGGAACAGCAGGGGTACAGGAATTAGCATTCGTTATTTCGAGTATCGAAACTTTAGGCTTGCAATCTTCAAATGTTACTATAGATGTTACCTTGGCGAGAGGACTCAACTATTATACAGGCGCTATTTTTGAAGTCGCTGCTCCAGAGGGAGTTCAAATGGGTTCTATTGGTGGTGGCGGTAGATATGATGACCTCACAGGAATATTTGGTTTAAAAGACGTTAGTGGTGTAGGAATTTCCTTTGGCTTAGACCGAATTTATTTAGTTTTAGAAGAACTCAATTTATTTTCTTCTGTTACTCTAGCTACTCCAACAGTGTTATTTATCAATTTTGGAGAAGAGGAGGCCTTATATGCCATGCAAGCTATTCAGCAATTACGCAATGCTGGGGTTAAAGCAGAGTTGTATCCTGATGCTGCTAAAATGAAAAAACAAATGAACTATGCCAACAAACGAGAGATTCCTTTTGTAGTTATGGCAGGTGCTGATGAATTAGCAAATTCGCAATTCACACTAAA
>CBFHVY010000021.1:0-21137 GCA_965659555.1 Flavobacteriaceae bacterium | reverse complement strand
AGAAGATAATAATACAAAACACATAAATAATAACCATTCCGTTGGCTAAGTACCACTCTTTTTCAATAGTAAAATCGTATTGAACAACATTCCTGCTTAAGGTATCTCCAATTCTTGAACGAACATGAAACTGATAGGGTCCGCTATTTAAATTTTTAAATGTAACGTGAGCATTGTTCGTCCAAGGGCTCCAGTTATTAGACTCTCCTACTAATTTATATTGGTATTCACATTCACTAAATTCACTAAAAAATGGGGTACTAAAGCTAAACGCAATATTGTTTTCAAAACTCTTGAATTTGGCTTTCGTGCCTAGAGGAGCAAATTGTGGTTCTTTTTCAGTAGCGTTATACTGCACATTGAGTAGGTGTATTTCATAATCTCTTAAAGGCTTAATTCTACTGAGGTCTAAAACGATGTATCCATTGGCTGTGCCAATAAGGTATTGTTCCTCTTTGATATGTACTATATTTTCAAAACCATTAGCTCCTTTTCTTTTACTTTCTGAAATAGGAATGTACTCCACCTTTGGAATAGTGCTTAGGGCACTCGGATAAATAACCCCTAGGTTTTTACTTGTAAAACTCCACAAGGTGTTGTTTTTTTTATCGTAGACTAATTTGCCAGAGGTATACTCGTCTGGTTTAAATAAGGCGCTATAAATACTGTCTTTTTGAAAACTATTCTTGGATTCTATATAGGTAAATACCCCTAATTTGTTTGCGTATAAAATGTCTTCTTGATATTTTACTAAGCTTGAATAAATTCCCTTAGTGGCAGATGTGTCTTTAACAATAGTAACCACTTCTTGTAATTTTTTATCTAGCGTAAGTTTAAATACGCCTTTATATTCATGATTTACAAAAAGGGTTGTGGGGGTTGAAAATTCAATAAAACGACTCGAATTGTTAAACCCTTTAATTTTGTTTCGATATTCCCAAGAATCAGTTACTTTTTTTAAGATATGTAAGCCTGAATAGTTTCCTTGTATAATCAAAGAATCATTAATCTTTTTAAGGTTCCAGCTTCCTTGTTCTTTTGCAATCAAACTAGCATTATCGCCATTTACTATAAATGTTCCAGAGTTGTGTCCACAAAAAAGGGTATTGTCTATCTCAGTTAAAGTCCAAACTTGACCTTGGGTGCCTTGTATAAATCTATACTCATCGGTGCTATTTGTTTTTTTAAAGAATAAGCCTTGATTGGTGCCTAGATAGGTGTACTCTTTATGAGTAATTGCAGCATAAATGGTACCTAAAAATCCATCTTTATCTTTATATATTCTAAAAGGCGAGCTCAGATTTACGGTATTAATTCCATTGTCTAAACCGAGCCAAATATTGTTTTTAAGGTCTTCAAAAAGGGTAAGTACCGTATTGTTACTTAATCCTTTAGGTTGATTGATATGGTCGGTTATCGCACCTTCTTTACTAATGTTATAGAATCCATTTGAAATGGTGCCAAAAGCATAACCTCCATTTGAGAGTGCAATTCCGCTGTAAATAGATTGACCTTTTAAAGAAGTATTGGCTGCTGTATTCCATGAGGTCAATTGGTTTTCAGAAAACACAAATAAGCCATTGTCTTGAGTCGCCAAAAGAAGCCCTTTGTCTTTTTGAAAAATCCCAGCTAGAATATTTTCTTTTAAGATTGGGTTTGCTGAAACTAAAGAAGCTTTACCGTTAGAAATTTTGAATAAGCCTGTATTTTGCTCTTGGAAGTATACTACACCATCAACAACAGCCATTTTAGTAATGGTGTTCGTTCCTTCAATAAAAGAAAAGGTATTGCTTTGTTGATTGTACAGATAAATACGTTGAAGCGACTGGAATAAAATCCAGCCGTCGAGTTCTATAATATTCCAGAACTGTTCATCTTCTAAAAGCGGAACTTGTAATTGATTGGTAAGGGAGGTGTAGCTTAATACCCCCATCTCATCTTTAGTCCAGTATCCAAAATTTCTGTAAAATCCAGTATAAATTTTGTTGTCTATAACATTAACCGATCTAACGATGGTTCCGTTAGGGGAAGGATATAATGTCCAATCGGCACCATTAAACTCTAAAAGCCCCTTATTGTTGGCTATATAAATAAAATGATCGTTAGACTGCGTGATTGACCAGTTCTGATTTTCTGCTTTGTAAACATCTGGGGTGTAGATATTTATAGGAGGCAATTCTTGACTAGCAAGAGAAAAACCTCCTATAAAAAATAGTACTATTCGTAATAATGTGTTTCTCAATTATGAAAAGTAAATATAAATTCCAATAACAATAACACAGATAATTAGACCTGTTTTCTTAGCATGCGACCAAGGAGTAATATCTACTTGCTTGGTGTATTCTTGAACATAATCTTCACTTCTAGGCTTAAATTTACCTATCAACAGCATAATTAATATGTTTGCTACAAACAGCATTGCCATTACGTGAAGGAAATGAGGGTAAGCCTCGGCTTCAACTACTCGTAAAGCAGCAGCGTCAGTAATTCCTGAAGCTTTTGCATTTGCTATTGCATTTTCAATAAAATAAGGTTGTAAGATAAATTGACTCAATATATACAAGATAGATCCTGAAATTAACCCAATCTTAGCGGCAATTGCAGGCACTCTTTTAGTGGTGTATCCAATAACAATAATGGTTAAAATCGGAATACTGTAAATACCATTTACTTCTTGAAGGTAGCTAAATAAACTATCGGCATTGGCAATTAAAGGGGCAATAAACATGGCAAAAAAGGCCAATATTACACCAAAGGTTTTTCCGTATTTAACTACAGTTTTTTCATCAGCATCTTTGTTGATGTGTTCTTTGTAAATATCGATACCGAATAGGGTAACAGAACTGTTTAATACACTATTAAATGAGCTCAAAATAGCACCAAATAATACTGCGGCAAAGAATCCTAATAGCGATGGTGGCAATACCTTGTTTACTAACATAGGATACGCAGAATCTACATTTTCTAATCCGCCTTCAAACATATGATAGGCAATAATTCCAGGTAATACTACAATTATAGGTCCCAGTATTTTAATAAAGGATCCTAATAATAGTCCTTTCTGACCTTCTTTAAGGTTTTTAGCAGCCAATGCTCTTTGAATAATCTGTTGGTTAGTTCCCCAATAAAATAACTGTACCAGCATCATTCCAGTAAAAATGGTAGAAAAGGGGACAGAGTCTGTAACGGTTCCTATAGAGTCAAATTTATCGGGATTTTGTGTCGTTAAAATCGAAATACCTTCCGTTAAACTTCCATCACCAATAGCAAGTAATCCAAAAACAGGAATTAAAACTCCTCCGATTAATAATCCAATCGCATTAATAGAGTCGGATACGGCAACTGCTTTTAGTCCGCCAAATACAGCATAAATAGAACCAATGATTCCAATACCCCAAACGCAAATCCACAAGGCAACGGTTTCCGATACACCTAATAATTCAGGAATGTTAAACATTCCGCTCACAGCTACAGAACCAGAGTATAAAATTACAGGAAGTAACACAACAACATAGCCGGTAAGAAATAGTCCAGAAGTAATGGTTTTAGTAGAGGTGTCAAATCTGCTCGCTAAAAACTGAGGCACCGTGGTGAGTCCTCCTTTTAAATAGCGAGGTAAAAGGAAAATGGCGGTAACAACCATTGCAATAGCGGCTAGGGTTTCCCAGGCCATCACTAAAATACCTTCTTCATAAGCCTTTCCGTTAAGTCCAACAATTTGTTCGGTAGAGAGATTAGTCAATAATAATGACCCAGCAATAACACCAGCGGTTAGGCTTCTACCTCCCAAAAAATAGCCGTCGGAGGTTGATTCGTTTGTGTTTCTAGTGGCAAAATAGGAAATTACAGCTACAAGGAGCGTAAACCCTACAAAAGAGAGGATGCTTAACATAAGAATGATTTTGATTTGTTTGGTTACTAATGTAGCGTAAAATACCTATTTAAGCCAAATATATTTTAAATGTATGGTTTTTGTATGGGCAAAAAATCAAATATAAACAATGTAAAAATCAATACGAATTCTCAAAAAACAACACAATTATCAATAAAATATAGCAGATGTTTGTAGCTAATTAATGTGGTAATGGTATGGTGTTTACAATACCAATCATATTACCCCAGAAGCTATATTTTACAGGAGTATAAGCACACCTTATGAAGATATAAGGAACAAAAATATAGTACGATTTGAAAATATTCTTAACTTAGGTATCTTCGTAGAAATTTCAACTTAAAAAACATAATACAATGGATCATAAACCTAATTCAAGTTACAATGTAAATAGTGAAAGCAAGTGTCCGTTTAGTGGTGGACAGTTAAAGCAAACTGCTGGAAAAGGAACCAGTAACAGAGATTGGTGGCCCAATCAACTGAACTTAAATATACTTCGTCAACACTCTTCATTATCAAATCCAATGGGAGACGATTTTAATTATGCCGAAGAGTTTAAGAGTTTAGATTTAGCAGCGATTAAAAAAGACATTGTTGAGGTTATGACGACCTCTCAAGATTGGTGGCCAGCAGATTATGGCCATTATGGACCTTTCTTTATTAGAATGGCTTGGCATAGTGCAGGAACTTATAGAATTGCAGATGGTAGAGGAGGAGCAGGTGCCGGTACACAACGTTTTGCACCATTAAATAGCTGGCCAGACAACGCCAACTTAGATAAAGCGCGTTTACTTTTATGGCCTATAAAACAAAAATATGGGAACAAGATATCTTGGGCAGATTTAATGATTTTGGCAGGAAACTGTGCCTTAGAATCTATGGACTTTGAAACCTTTGGTTTTGGTGGAGGAAGAGCTGATGTATGGGAACCAGAAGAAGATATTTATTGGGGATCTGAAGGAGAATGGTTAGGAGATAAGCGTTATACAGGAGATCGCGAATTAGAAAATCCATTAGCTGCAGTGCAAATGGGATTAATTTATGTGAACCCAGAAGGGCCTAATGGAAAACCAGACCCATTAGCAGCAGCACACGATATTAGAGAGACCTTTGGAAGAATGGCGATGAACGATGAAGAAACAGTAGCTTTAATTGCAGGAGGGCATACCTTTGGGAAAACACACGGTGCAGCAGACCCAAGTAAATATGTAGGGCCAGAACCTGCAGGAGCTTCAATAGAAGAACAAAGTATGGGTTGGAAGAATACCTATGGTTCAGGAAGTGGAGAACACACCATTACAAGTGGACTAGAAGGAGCTTGGACAACCACACCAACAAAATGGAGTAATAACTATTTTGAAAACTTATTTGGTTTTGAATGGGAATTGACTAAAAGTCCTGCTGGAGCATATCAATGGACTCCAAAAGATAATGGGGGAGCAGGTACAGTACCAGATGCTCACAATCCAGAAAAGTCGCATGCGCCAATGATGTTAACTACCGATTTAGCCTTACGAATGGATCCAGCATATGAGCCTATTTCACGACGTTTTTATGAAAACCCAGATCAATTTGCAGATGCCTTTGCAAGAGCTTGGTTTAAATTAACGCACCGTGACATGGGACCAAAAAGTCTTTACTTAGGACCAGAAGTTCCTGCTGAAGATTTAATTTGGCAAGATCCAATTCCAACAGCAGACTACACTTTAGTAAATGATGCTGAAATCAATTCATTAAAAGAAAAAATCGCAGCTACAGGATTAAGCGTTTCTCAATTAGTGTCTACCGCTTGGGCGTCGGCTTCTACTTTTAGAGGTTCAGACAAAAGAGGAGGCGCAAATGGAGCACGTATCCGTTTTGCACCACAAAAAGATTGGGAAGTAAACAATCCAACACAGCTTTCTAATGTATTAGGAGTATTAACTGCAATTCAAACTGAATTCAACAGTACTTCAGGAGCAACACAAGTATCTTTAGCAGACCTTATTGTATTAGCCGGAAATGTAGGTATTGAGAAAGCCGCTAAAAATGCAGGTCACGATATTACCGTACCATTTACACCTGGAAGAACAGATGCTACAGAAGAGCAAACAGATGCAGATTCATTTGCTATTTTAGAGCCCAATGCAGATGGTTTCCGTAACTATAAAAAAGCAAGATATACCGTTTCAGAAGAAGAAATGTTGGTAGATAAAGCACAGTTATTAACCCTAACCGCTCCAGAAATGACTGTTTTAGTAGGAGGGATGCGTGTATTAAACACCAACTTCGATCAATCTAAAACAGGAGTATTTACTAAACGTCCAGAAACATTAACCAACGATTTCTTTATGAATCTATTAGATTTAGGAACCACTTGGAAAGCCACTTCTGATTACGATGATATGTTTGAAGGAAGAGATCGTAAAACAGGCGAATTGAAATGGACTGGTTCTCGTGTAGATTTGATCTTTGGATCGAATTCTGAGCTTAGATCGTTAGCTGAAGTTTACGGTTACGAAGCTGCTCAAGATAAGTTTGTAAAAGACTTTGTTGCTGCGTGGACCAAAGTGATGGAATTAGATCGCTTTGATTTAGTGTAATATACTATACACTATCCCCCTAAAGTTATAAGCACACCATGTTCATGGTGTGCTTTTTTTGTGCTCTAGAGTGTTTTCAAAATAAGAACTATTTTATAAATGTATAAAATACATTTATAAAGAGTATATTTGCATGTGTATCCTTGAACGAGTTTTTAAATGAGTGTTTTGGTGTCGAATATAAATGAAGCATACAGAAGCCAAGAAAAGATTTTGGTCGCTGTAGATTGTATTGTATTTGGTTTCGATGGAAATGAAATAAAATTACTTTTATTTAAAAGAAAGGTAGCTCCTCTTATAGGTGAATGGTCTTTGGTAGGCTCGTTTTGTAGAAAAGACATGACTTTAGAAGACTCTGCCGCTGAGGTACTGTATGAATCTACCGGGATTAAAAATGTTTTTTTTGAGGAGTTAAAAACCTTTAGTAAGGTTGATAGAGACTCAGGTGGACGTGTAATTTCTGTTGCTTTTTTTAGTCTCATTCGAATAGACGATATGACTAAAGAAGCTGTAGCTCAGTATGATGCAGCTTGGTTTCCTATAAATGAGACCCCTGCGTTAATTTTGGATCACGATAAAATGGTTCAGCTAGCTATCGAGAAATTAAAAACCAAACTCAGAAGAAGACCTGTTGGATTTAATCTCTTGCCAGAAAAATTTACACTTCCTCAGATTCAGACTCTTTATGAGAGTATCTATCAAAAAGCAATTGACAGCAGGAACTTTAGAAAGAAACTGCTATCTTTTAATATTCTAACTAGGACTGATGAAAAAGATAAATCAACCTCTAAAAAAGGGGCATATTTATATAGGTTTAATGTAGAAAAATTTAAAGAGTTTGAGGCGAGTGGGTACCATTTTGAATTGTAAACCTTGCCTTTAAAAGTAATACGCGAACAGAGTATATGGATAGTGCACTTATACATACGATACAAAACAACTTTACAAAAGCATTTGGTACACGTCCGCTCATGGTATTTTCACCAGGAAGAATTAATCTTATTGGCGAACATGTAGATTATAATGATGGGTTTGTCTTTCCTGCTGCAATTGATAAAGGAATAGCTTTGGGAATAGCGCTTTCCAACGACTCCAACTCTCAAACTTCGATAGCTATTGCAAATGATGTTGAAGAATCGCATAGTTTTAACATCAATGATGTAGCCCCATTAGCACATGGAGGATGGAGAAACTATATTATTGGAGTAGTAGCAGAGTTGAACGCGCTAGGTTGTACACTTCAGCCGTTTCATTTACTTTTTGGAGGAAATATTCCTGTAGGAGCCGGACTTTCTTCTTCCGCAGCTCTAGAAAATGCAGTTGTCTTGGCCTTAAATACCCTTTTCAATTTGCAACTTAGTAAACAAGACATGATTCAAGTATCCCAACGAGCCGAGCATCGTTATGCAGGGGTGAAATGTGGAATTATGGATCAATATGCGAGTATGTTTGGTAAAAAAGATCATTTTTTACTGTTAGATTGTAAAACCTTAGAGGCAGAAGCATTTCATATTGATTTAGCAGAATATGACTTGATTTTAATCAATACAAATGTTCAGCACAACCTTTCAGATAGCACTTATAATACAAGAAGAACACTTTGTGAAACCGTAGCTCAAATGCTTCATAAAAAAGCGCTACGAGACGTCAGTTTAGTTGAACTAGACGCCATTAAGAGTCAGCTTTCCGAAGAAGAGTATTCAAAAGTACGGTATGTTATTGAAGAAATTGAACGAACAGCGCAAGCATCAAAAGCAATAATAAATAACGATATGGAGACTTTGGGAGCGTTATTGTACCAGTCGCACAAAGGACTTTCTGAGGACTATGAAGTGAGTTGCGAAGAGTTAGATTTTCTAGTAGCCAAGGCTAAAGCATCGGGTGTGGTCTTAGGGGCCAGAATGATGGGAGGTGGTTTTGGAGGGTGTACCATTAATATTTGTAAGAAAGAAGCTACAGATCGGTTTTTAGCAGAAACCTCAAGAGCTTATACCCAACAATTTGGGTATGGATGTTCGGTTATTAAAGTAACGTTATCTCAAGGCACACATGTGCTCAACTAAGTATATGAATTTACAAGAATACACACACAAACGATTAAATATTCTAACAGGAGAGTGGGTTTTAGTTTCTCCTCATCGATCGAAACGCCCATGGCAAGGTCAAGAAGAAGTTGTAGTAACAGAACAACGACCCACACATGACCCTACTTGTTATCTGTGTGCGGGCAATACCCGTGCAAATGGAGCGGTTAACCCTAACTATACCGATGTTTATGTGTTCGACAACGATTTTGCTGCCCTACAAGATGATATTCCAAATTTTTCAGAAGAGGAAGGTCTTTTACAAGCAGTGAGTGAAAAGGGAAATTGTAAAGTCATTTGTTTTAGTCCAGACCATTCAAAAAGTTTAGCAGACATGTCGGTAGCAGACATCACAAAAGTGGTGCAAGCTTGGAAGAACGAATACAAACAACTCCGCAATATTGACGGAATTGCCTATGTTCAAATCTTTGAAAATAAGGGGGCTGTTATGGGGTGTAGTAACCCTCATCCCCATGGTCAGATTTGGAGCCAATCCTCTTTGCCTAATGAAGTTCAAAAAAAGGATGCTACACAAAGGGCCTATTTCTCAGAAAAGGGGAGTTCTTTAGTGGGGGATTATATCACTCAAGAGTTAGCTCTTAATAAGAGAATTGTTTATCTAAATACACATTTTGTTGTGCTTGTACCTTTTTGGGCTATTTGGCCCTATGAAACCATGATTGTTCCCAAAGAACAACTACAAGATCTTACTGGACTTTCAGAAGAACAGGAGTTAGCTTTTGCCGATGCTATAGCAACCATGACAAAAGTATACGATAGGCTTTTTAAGTGTTCATTTCCGTATTCTGCAGGGATTCATCAAGCACCTACAGATGGGAAAAAGCAATCGCATTGGCACTTTCACATGAGTTTTTATCCGCCATTATTACGAAGTGCAACAGTAAAGAAGTTTATGGTAGGTTACGAAATGTTTGGTTCCCCACAACGCGATATTACTCCCGAGCAGGCCGTTGATAGTTTAAGAGCATTGCTCTAAAAAACGCTATTGGATTAGCTTCCAGCAAATGGAGTTCCGAAAATTCCCACGGCTAATTCTGCCCAAATCAATACAAAAGCAAGTAATACCAAGCTTAGATAAACAAGTCGCTTTTGAAAACTAGAATTTTTTAGCAAAACATATCGAATGCCAAATCCAACGGATAGAAGTAGCATTCCCATGACTAGAAAATCGAGCAAACTCCAATTTACCTCTGATGTAAATTGCATTGCGATAAGAGGAATACTTAAAAGAGATACGCTAAAAACAGGAATGAGGTTTAACTTTTTTGTCATGATACAAAGATTAAAGTCTTAAATATAAGATAAATAACGTTCATTTTTATAGATTTTGTATGTTTAGGGGGTTAACACAAGAATAATAAACCTAGATTTTCGTACATGGTATCGAGAACTACATCATTAAAAGTCAGAAAAATACATCGCTATCTGGGGTTATGTATTGGAATACAGTTTTTAATGTGGACCATCAGTGGCTTGTATTTTAGTTGGACAGACCTCGATGAGATTCATGGCGATCACTTTAAAAAGATACCCGATACTTCTTTAGCTTTTGACAGACTTATAAGCCCCACCTCCCTTGCACTTCAGTATCCTGTAAAATCCATTGGATTGAGGGATATCCAAACGGCGCCTTATTATGTGATCAATGATACGGTGTTGTACCATGCACAAACGGGAATCAAAAAGGAAGAAATTACCGAAGAAGAAGCTTTATACATTGTTAGAAATTATACCCTTGACTCCTTAAAAATTGCAGGGATTGAAAAAATATTAGAAGTGGATAAGCATCATGAATACAGAGAAAAGCTATTGCCAGCATATGTCATTTCTTTTGATACTTCCGACCAATTAAAAGCCTATGTATCTAGTAAAGATGGTACTTTTCAAACGGTACGTCATAGAAGTTGGCGCTGGTTCGATTTTTTATGGATGACACACACCATGGATTATGAAGGTAGAGACGACTTTAACAATCTACTATTACGAGCCTTCTCTTTCTTTGGATTGTTAACCGTATGTAGTGGATTTCTATTGTGGGCCGTATCCTCGCCATCACTTAGAAAACTTAGAAAAAGAAGAAAGACATAAGTAAAAGAGGTGTATTGTTTTTCCTCTTGGGCTTCCCGAATCGAGTTCGGGATATACTTCTCGCCCTACGTTATAGAAAATAAAAAAAGCCATCATTTCTGATGGCTTTCCTATTTTGCTCCTCCTCTTGGGCTCGAACCAAGGACCCTCTGATTAACAGTCAGATGCTCTAACCAACTGAGCTAAGGAGGAATTTGCAAAACCTGTTTTGTTTTGCGTGTGCAAATATATATCTTTTTAAAATATTGCCAAATAAGTTTTCATAAAAAATTCATTTTTTACACTTTTTAAAATCAATGTTTTCAATCGCTATTTTTTCGAAATGTTGTATTTTTGTACTTCAAATAGGCTTACACTAAAAGAAGACTAATTTTTATGGACAAATTTTCGTTCTTAAACGCAGCACACACTGGCTTTATCGCCGATTTATACGATCAATATTTAGAGAATCCAGATGCTGTAGAACCCAGTTGGAGGAGCTTCTTTCAAGGGTACGATCTTGCTAATGAAAACTATTCCTTAACCGATGAGGTTCAAGATTTTGAGATCCCAAGTGAGGTAAAAAAGGAGTTTTTAGTGATAGACCTTATCAATGGCTACAGAACACGTGGTCATTTGTTTACCAAAACCAATCCGGTACGAGAGCGAAGAAAATATGCTCCAACACTTGAGATTGAAAATTTTGGACTTTCGCAAGACGATCTTCAAACGACCTTTAAAGCCGGAGAAATTTTAGGAATTGGCGAAGCTACTTTAGAGGAGATTATTACCCACTTAAATAATATCTATTGCAACTCTATTGGGGTTGAATATATGTATTTAAGAAATCCTGAAGAATTAAAATGGTGGCAAACGCGGTTAAATGAAAACGATAACAAGCCAAAATACGATACCGAGCTAAAAAAATACTTGCTTGCTAAACTCAATCAGGCAGTTACTTTTGAAAGCTTTCTACAAACCAAATATGTTGGGCAAAAACGATTTTCTTTAGAAGGAGGAGAGGCGCTTATTCCAGGAATTAGTTATGCACTTAAAGAAGCAGCAGAGCGTTTTGGAGTAGAAGAATGTGTCTTAGGAATGGCACACAGAGGGCGCTTAAACACCCTAGTTAATATCTTTAAAAAGCCAGTTAGAGAACTTTTTAGCGAATTTGAAGGTAAAGATTTTGAAGATGAAAATATTGATGGGGATGTAAAGTACCACCTTGGATTAACCAAAAGTAAAACCTTTAAGTCTGGGCATACCATGAAAATGAATCTGGTACCTAACCCATCGCACTTAGAAACGGTTGATGCCGTTGCAGAAGGTATTACTAGAGCTAAAATAGATCGTAAATACAACGGTGATGAAACTAAAATATTACCCATTTTAGTTCATGGAGATGCAGCAATTGCGGGACAAGGAATCGTGTATGAAGTTGTTCAAATGGCGCAACTTAATGGTTATAAAACAGGAGGAACACTTCACGTAGTAGTAAACAACCAAATAGGATTTACCACCAACTACCTAGACGCTCGTTCGAGCACGTATTGTACCGATGTAGCTAAGGTTACCCTCTCTCCAGTATTGCATGTAAACGCAGATGATGTAGAAGCCGTTTGTCATGCCATACAACTGGCCCTAGAATTTAGAATGACTTTTAAACGCGACGTGTTTATAGACCTTTTAGGATACCGTAAATATGGGCATAACGAAGGGGACGAACCTCGATTTACCCAACCTAAACTATACAAAGCGATCTCAAAACATAAAAATCCAAAAGATATTTATGCAGCGAAATTAATCGAAGAAGGAAGTATAGATCAGTCGTATTTAAAACAGATTACTGACGAATATAAAGCAATGCTCGAAGAGCAATTCAATAAATCTAAAGAAGACACCAACTCTAAAGTTAAAGAGTTTATGAAGTCGACTTGGAAAGATTACAAACGTCAGCAAAAGGAAGGAATGATGCTTCCAGTAGACACGACCTATACCGAGGATAAGCTTAAAGGGATTGCAAAAGTAGTGTCTACAATTCCAGAAGGGGCTAGCTTTTTACGAAAAGCAGAGCGTATTTTAAAAGGAAGAGCAGACATGGTTTTTGAAACCAATCAACTCGATTGGGGAATGGCTGAAACCTTAGCCTATGGAACCTTAATGGAAGAGGGATTTAATGTTCGTATTTCTGGTCAAGATGTAGAGCGAGGAACCTTTTCGCATCGTCATGCGATCTTAAGAGACGAAGTTACGGAGGCGCGTGTAAACCTTCTTAACACCAATCCTAATAACACAGGGAGTATGGATATTTACAATTCATTACTTTCTGAATATGGGGTTTTAGGATTTGATTATGGATATGCCATGGCAAATCCGAATACCTTAACAATATGGGAAGCACAGTTTGGAGATTTCTCTAACGGAGCACAAATTGTTTTCGATCAATATGTGTCTGCTGCAGAAGATAAATGGAAAGTGCAAAACGGAATAGTTGTGTTGCTTCCTCACGGATATGAAGGACAAGGGTCTGAGCACTCTTCAGCGAGAATTGAACGTTACCTACAGTTGTGTGCAGAAGACAATATGACGGTAGCCAATTGTACCACTCCGGCAAACTTCTATCACTTATTGCGTAGACAAATGAAGCGTAATTTTAGAAAACCGCTTATTGTGTTTACTCCAAAAAGTTTATTACGTCACCCAAAAGTGATCAGTAGCTTAGAAGATTTAGCACAAGGATCATTTCAAGAAATTATAGATGATACGATTGCGCCAAAGAAGGTAAAGAAGCTGGTATTCTGTATGGGTAAATTCTATTATGATTTGCTTGCAGAGCGTGAAAAATTAGGACGTGAAGATATTGCCTTGGTAAGAATAGAACAACTTTTCCCATTACATTTAGAAAAGCTACAAGCAGTTATCGATAGGTATCCGAATGTAGAAGACTATGTCTGGGCACAAGAAGAACCAAGAAACATGGGAGCATGGAGTTATATGCTCGAGCGTTTCGATTTGGTAAAACTCTCTGTAGCATCGAGAAAATATTATGCTGTTCCTGCTGCAGGATCAAGTACACGATTTAAATTAAGACATCAAAAAGTAATCGATTCGCTTTTCGATTCCTAAACAATACAAAACACTATTAAATTCAATACGAATGGTTTTAGAAATGAAAGTTCCCTCACCGGGAGAATCCATCACAGAGGTAGAAATTGCAACATGGCTTGTTGAAGATGGCGACTATGTTGAAAAAGACCAACCCATTGCAGAAGTAGATTCAGATAAAGCAACCTTAGAATTACCTGCTGAAGAAAGCGGTATCATTACGTTAAAAGCGGAAGAAGGCGATGCAGTAGCTGTAGGTGCAGTGGTATGTTTAATTGATATGGATGCTGCTAAGCCCGATGGAGCTGCTGCTCCAGCGAGTCCTCAAAAAGAAGAAGCACCTAAACAAGAAGTGGCTCCTCAAACTCCTCAAGCGAATACCTATGCTACAGGAACGGCTTCTCCAGCAGCAAAGAAAATACTTTCAGAAAAAGGGATCGATGCTGCTAGTGTAACGGGTACTGGAAAAGATGGTCGTGTAACCAAAGAAGATGCGGTAAAAGCGGTGCCAAGTATGGGAACTGCCCCAGCTCATGGCACTCGCGATACAGAACGTAAAAAGCTTTCGATGTTGCGTAGAAAAGTGGCAGAGCGTTTGGTTTCAGTAAAAAATGAGACGGCAATGTTAACCACCTTTAACGAGGTAAACATGCAACCTATTTTTGATATTAGAAGCGAATTTAAAGACGAGTTTAAAGCCAAGCATGGTGTTGGATTAGGCTTTATGAGTTTCTTTACCAAAGCAGTAGTAAGAGCCTTACAAATGTATCCGGATGTGAATTCTATGATCGATGGCGATTACAAAGTAAGCTATGGTTTCCAAGATATTTCAATTGCTGTTTCTGGACCTAAAGGATTAATGGTTCCTGTGATTAGAAATGCCGAAGAACTTACTTTTAGAGGAATAGAAAGTGAAGTTAAGCGCTTAGCTATTCGAGCTAGAGACGGACAAATTACGGTAGATGAAATGACTGGGGGTACTTTTACGATTACTAATGGTGGAGTATTTGGATCGATGTTGTCTACACCAATTATTAACCCTCCCCAAAGTGCTATTTTAGGAATGCATAATATTGTAAATAGACCTATGGCAGTTGAAGGTGAAGTAGTGATACAACCTATTATGTATGTGGCACTTTCTTACGATCACAGAATTATCGATGGTAGAGAGTCTGTAGGATTTTTAGTAGCTGTAAAAGAAGCCTTAGAAAACCCAACAGAATTCTTGATGGATAATGATTTAAAAACTGCGTTAGAACTGTAGTCTTAACCCATTTAAAATAAAAAAACCCGAGCAATATGCTCGGGTTTTTTATGGTCTATAAATATGATTACGCCTTAGTAGAGACGTGAAACTCTTCATAGGTTTGTAAAAGATTCATCAATGCAGAAACTAAATCTTGGGTTTCTAAAAGAATACTAAAGTATAAAGTGGTATTCTTCGGACTTGTTTCTTCTGTTCTAATTCTAGAAACTTGTTTTTCAATAGACTTAGATACATCTGCTAACAACTCTTTCTTTTCAATTAGAATTTCAGATAAATCATCAAAAGAACGTTTTTCAAATACATCACTCACCTTATCTAATAAGACTGATAATTGATTGTCAATTTCTTTTAAGTCTTTTAATTGTTCTTTCTTTAAGTTCTTGTGATTATTGTTTACATGCTTATAACTCGCTCTTGAAATATAACTTATCGATTGGGCTACATCTTGAAGATAACCGAGTACTAGGATATAGAATCTACTTGCTTGTACCGATGTTTCATCTAGTGATTTTATAAAATAGAATACTCCATCCTTTAATCCATCTATTTCGTCGTTGAGTTTTCCAACGTGTTTATCTGTTTTACGCAATTTGTTTAAATCGTGTTTCGCCAAATCATTAACTACATTGGTATATAGCTTGTTTACACGTTGTGCAACTTCTGCAATATGATCTGAACTTTCTTCAATAACACCATTTATAGTAATAAGTTCTGCACGTTCTATAAACTCTTGCTTTTTTACTTCTTTTACTTTTTTTCTATGGCGTAACGTATTTCTAACGATCAAAATCGCTACTAATAGAAGTAATATAGGAATCATAACCATGTTCCACTTAATCAAGTAAGCAACAAATGCCGCTACAAGAAATGCAATAATTGCTGTTAAGAACCAACCTCCAACTACATTAATTACACCAGCAACTCTATATACGGCGCTTTCTCTACCCCAAGCTCTATCGGCTAAAGAAGTACCCATAGCCACCATAAAGGTTACATAGGTAGTAGATAAAGGTAATTTCATTGAGGTTGCAATAGAAATTAATATTCCCGCAACAATTAAGTTTACAGAAGCTCTAATCATATCAAAAGCAGGGACTTCGTATTTCTTGTCTTTTGATATTTTTATCACAGGTTTTTGAAATTTACTGTCGATAAAAGCTACTGTCTTAGCAGGAAGTATAAAACTTAAGAGGTTATTAATTCCCATAGATGTTCTTACCACAATTCTAGATAATGGGTTGGGCTGAAATTTTTCATGTCCTTCTCCCTGACGCGATAAGTTAATTCCAGTTTCGATTACGTTTTTAGCCTTGCTAGAAGTCCATAAAGTAATCACCATAATTCCACCCGCAATTAAAAGCAACCATACGTTAGAAGGCACTTTTTTAGCTAAGCTTCCCATAGAAAATACCTCTGCGCTCATTCCAGATTCAGTAAAGGCTTGGTAAGAATTCCATGCTGCAATTGGCACTCCAATAAAGTTAACCAAGTCGTTTCCAGAAAATGCCATGGCTAAAGAGAAGGTTCCAATTCCAATAATCAACTTTAGTACATTTACTTTAAAAACACTGATAAGTACTTGTGATATTACTGTCCAAACTAAAAAGCTTAGCGCAACAATAAGGGCAGTATTTCCTTCAATTAAATGCTTTACATCACTATAAAATGGGGTGCCTTTTAGCCCTTTGATAATGATAAAATAGGTGATTGCAGTTATGGCAAATCCACCAAATAAGGCATTGATATAGTTAGGTCTCTTTTCGAAATTAAAAGAATAAATTAAACGAGAGAAAAACTGTACTATGGCCCCCACGGAGAAGGCTACAACGACCGATAGGAGTATTCCAAAAATAATTTTTGAAGCGGTCTCATAATTAATATAAGTCCAGATGGCTTGAAAAGTCTCTGCTTCGTTTTGAGAGATTTTGATTAATGAAATTGCTACAGCAGCACCAAGTAGTTCAAAAACAATAGATACTGTGGTAGAGGTAGGCATTCCGAGTGTATTAAATACATCTAATAATAGAATGTCTGTAATCATTACGGCCATAAAAATAAACATGATGTCTTGAAAGACGAACATGCCAGGATTAAAAATTCCTTTTCGAGCAACTTCCATCATACCACTAGAAGTAACAGCTCCAAAGAACACACCTAGACTGGCAATAATCATAATGTTTCTCACCGAAATTGCTTTAGACCCAATAGCAGAGTTTAAGAAATTTACAGCATCATTACTTACGCCAACCACTAAGTCAACTATGGCTAAAACGGCCAAAGCGACAAGCATTAAAATATAAGGATCTCCCATTTTTTTAAATTTAAATTTGTTGCAAATGTATATACCTTTCTCCTTTGAAAGGTTAGGTTTATGTTATGTTTTAAAAATGAATATCAACTTGTAATCTAAACAAAACTCTATCGGTGTTCAGTTCATTATCTGTGTAACTGATATCTGTTTGTACTTTTAATTTATGACCTACAAGATACTTAGAAACCCCCAAAGTATATTGGTTTTCTACTCCTCTACCTGTAATATCTTTATCTAACTGAATATTGGTGTATCTACCTGAAAGTTCAAGTGTTTTTGAAAGTAAGTATCCTGTTTGTACATTAATACCATTTCCAACTTGTACAATATCTCCGGTAGCACTACCATCAGAATTTTTTGCAATTGGGTCTGCAGCAGTTCTGTCTGCATATTCAGCCATTAAAGAGAATCCTTTGTGCTTGTACATTGCATCTATAAAAACAGTAGAAATATTTGTTTGGTAGAATCCTATATCATTCGCCATATAGGTTCCCATATTACTTCTATTTCTCACAGCATTATTATTAATATCGTAGGTAAACCCTAACGCTAGTTTAGGCTTTTCTTCGAATTTTAAATCACTTCCTTTATAATCTCCTTTACTTGAAAAGTTACCAAATGGCAACAACTCAATTCGAGAAGTATATTGATGCCCACCTAAATTTCCTGTGGTTACATTTCTTCCTTCCCCTTGAGATAAAGCAAAAATTTCTTTAACGATAAATTTGTCAGATAAATTAAAATGATGTCTTAATTGAAATCCAATATCTCGATCAATATTAAAACGACTGTTTACTAATGAACGGTCTACTTGTTGAAGATCTCCTGAAGAAATTACACGCTCTCGGTTACCGGGTAGTTTTGTTTGTCCTACCCAAAGCACAAAATTGTCTACAAAATTCCACTTTACAACAGCATCCATAATATATCTTGGAGACTGACTTGTAAATTGCGAAGCACCAGACATATCTCTATTAGATAACCCTAACTCTATTTTGTATTGTAATTTTGGAGAATAGGCAAATCCGCTAAATTTAAGTCTAGATCGTCTGATTAAAAATGAAGCATTAGGATCTGATAAACCATTATCAGCATCAAACTGAGAAGTAGCTAAAAACTGCATTCTTGCAGAAATATTCATAGACCAAGTACTGTCTTGTCCAATGAGGTTAAATAGCCCTTTACCAAATTTAGGTGCGTTAGTTTCTTGTGCGTTTACCATGGAGCAAAAAAGAACGCTCATGCACAATAGAACATGTTTAAGTTTCATAAGCTGTAGTTTTTGTCGCTGCAAAGAACCAACTTCAATGTTAACTTAATGTTTCCTAATGGTTAATAAAAAAAAGCTGCCTTGGCCAAAGGCAGCTCAATAAAAATCAGTATAATTGAATTGACAAAAACTAACTATATGATCTTATTTCTATCTTAAGATAGTAGCAAATATGTTACTTCTATTTAAAGTTATGGTTTGCTGAAAATTAAGTTATGGTTAAGATAAGTGTCTTTAATGCAGAGAACAAACTGCTCTCATTTTAGAAATATGAATGATATAATACCTATTCTAGTACTACTGATTGCCCTTGAGCATGTTTATTTTTTAGTGCTCGAAATGTTTTTATGGCTACAGCCTAAGACTAGAAAAATCTTTGGAATTCGTACTGAAGCACTCGCTAGAGAAACTAAAGTGTTGGCTGCAAATCAAGGGCTTTATAATGGCTTTTTAGCTGGAGGGTTACTAGCATCGGTATTTTTTGAAGATCAGCGTATGACAATTTTGTTTTTATCATTTGTGCTTGTCGCAGGAGTTTACGGAGCCTACTCCACCAAGAAAATCAGACTATTTTATGTGCAAGGCCTTCCAGCCTTACTCACCTTGATACTTCTGTTAGTTTCGCGATAAAGGCGATGTTTTTTGTTTCTGTTGTGTAGCAACAAAATCTTTGAGGTAGAACGGTTCAAAGTAAGCAACATCTTCAAAATCTTGTGATTTAAATTTTTCAAAAGCAGGGGTTACCATTTGAAGTGCAGAGGGATAAGTGTTCACTACAAATACTGCATTAGGGTGAGTGATCACAGTGTTACATTTTTCAGCGCCATCTCCTACAAAATATACAGGTCCTTCAGCGAGCTCTTTTTCAAAAGAAGTAGCTGTTATAATTTGAGCCTCAACAGCCCTTTCTAAGTTGTAGTCTGCAGTATAGATAGCACTATAGACTTCCATTCTTCGGGCATCGAGCATAGGCACGATTCGCCCTTGTTCAATAGCAATAGCTTTGGCTAATCCAACTAAAGTGTCTGTAGCAATTAATGGAATATTAAAAGCATAACAAATTCCTTTGGCGGCAGAGACTCCAATACGCAAGCCCGTATACGAACCAGGTCCTTTGCTTACTGCTATAGCGTCTAATGCTTTCGGTTCGATGTTTGATTCTTGAAGAACTGTTGTAATAAAAGGATGTAGTTTTTCGGCATGCGAATAGTTGAGGTCAACAATTTCTTGCACAGCAATACATACGCCGTTTTTGGCAATAGCTACTGAGCAGTTTTTTGTAGCAGTTTCTATGTGTAAGATATAGGACACGCCTCTGTTGTTTTTTGAACACCACAAAGATACTAGCAAAAAAGAAACCCTTTACATAATGTAAAGGGTTTTTTAGAGGTATATGCTTGGCTGTTTATTCAAAAATAAGTTCTCCATAATAGAACTGTAGTACTTTAGTCTTAAAGACATAATCGTATTTTGCTCTAATCAAAGAAGATTCTGCACTTACCAATCGGTTACGAACGAGGTCGAAATCAAATAGGGTAGTGGCTCCAAAATTATAACTTTCTTGGGCATTTTTAAAAGCTTCCGTTTGAGCTTCTAAAGAGGTTTTAGCGGCTTCAAAGGTTTTGGCAGCTGCTTTAGCATCTAAATAGGCCTGCTCTATAGTTTGGCGTAATTGTAACTGCTGATCTATTAAAGCTAGCTTACTAATTTCTTTATTAACCATGGTACGATTTAACCCGGTCTTGTTTTGAGTTCTGTTAAATATGGGGATATTTAAAGAGATACCCACATTATACCCTAAACGCTCTCTAATTTGCGTAAAGAAAGAAGCGTTTGTTTGGCCTGGTAAAAGATCAAAGCTGTTAAAGAATGATGACCCAGCACCAGCACCAAAACTAAGAGAAGGTAAAAAGTTACTCTTTGCAATTTCGATATTTAGATCGGCATTCTCTATAGCCAATTCGGCATTTTTAATTTGAGGCTGAGTACTCAATGCTTTTTGGTAAACCATATCGGAAGAGTCATATAATAAAGCTGCAGACGGAGACCCTACTTCTACTGAGGTAACCTCAAAATTTTCTGGATTTATTTGCAATAATTGCGCAAGGTTTAATAGGGCTAAATTTAAAGCATTCTCTTGTGTAACAATGTTTTGTGCATCATTTGCAGCTGTAGATTGAGCGTTTAAAAAATCACTCTTTGGTGCAACACCTGCTTTAAATCTACTTTCAGCAGCTTCTGCTTGTTTTTTCGTAATGCCATATTGAACCTTTGCAACATTTAGGTTTTCTTTTGCGAACAGCACATTCAAATAGCCATTAACCACAAAAAGAGAAATGTCGTTTTGAATTTTCTCTAGGGTTAATTTACTGGTTTCAACACCCAATTTGGCTTGTTCAAAAACTCTCAAATTACGATATCCATTAAAAATGTTTACGTTGGTGTTTAAGTTAAAGGATGAGTTAAAAGTGGTACTAGATGATAATACTCCCAATTCATTCGGACGTAATCCAAAGTTAAATCCACCAGAAGTAGAGG
>CBFHVY010000020.1:0-22079 GCA_965659555.1 Flavobacteriaceae bacterium | reverse complement strand
TTACAGCAACTTGTAAAAAGATTGAGAAAAAATTAGAGCAAACTAAAAAAGAGATCTATAAAAATCTTACCCCGTGGCAACGAGTTCAGTTGTCTAGACATCCAAACAGACCTTATACCTTAGATTATATTAGAGCCCTATGTGGAGATACTTTTATGGAGTTTCACGGTGATAGAAGTGTAAAAGACGACAAAGCGATGATTAGTGGTTTGGGTAAAATTGGCGATCAATCATTTATGTTTATTGGTCAACAAAAAGGCTATAATACAAAGACCAGACAATACCGAAACTTTGGTATGGCCAATCCAGAAGGGTATAGAAAAGCATTGCGTTTAATGCGTATGGCTGAAAAATTTAATATCCCAGTCGTAACTCTTTTAGATACTCCAGGAGCCTATCCAGGATTAGAGGCTGAAGAGCGTGGACAAGGTGAAGCGATTGCAAGAAACATCTTTGAAATGACGCGATTAAAAACACCAATCATTACCGTTGTTATTGGTGAAGGTGCTTCAGGAGGTGCCCTAGGAATAGGGGTAGGAGATCGAGTATATATGATGGAAAACACTTGGTATACAGTTATATCACCAGAATCGTGTTCGTCTATCTTATGGAGAAGTTGGGAGTTTAAAGAGCAAGCTGCTGCCGCGTTAAAATTAACGGGAGAAGACATGAAGAAACTCAAACTAATTGATGGAATTATTAAAGAACCCATAGGAGGAGCGCATTCAAACAGAGAAGCTGCCTTTCAAAAAGTGCAAGATACTATTGTGGAAGCCTATGCAGAACTTAAAGATTTAAACGCACAGGATCTAGTTGCCCAACGTATGAATAAGTACGCGGAAATGGGAGTTTATTCAGAAAAATAAACAACACTAATAATTACAGCACAAAAAAAGGGCTAGATATTTATCTAGCCCTTTTTTTGTAGTATAAGGTTTGTTTAAATTCCTAGCTCATCAAATAGGTCTGTAAGTTGAGGATCTGTAGGACGTGGTGCGTCGCTTGAAATGATCTTTCCTTGAGGGTCTAAAAGAATAAAACGCGGAATAGTACCCACAAGATAGCCTGTAGTAAATTGATTGTCTACCGCAAAAAGTTGCTCTCCTGTAAGTTTATAGTCTTTAAGGGCTTTTCTCCACAATTGTTTTGCTCTATCCCAAGACCTAGCCGTTTTATCATCGTCTGTGGCAATGCTTACAAAAACAATATTCTTCTTTTTGTACTCATTGTGTAAGTTTTTTAACGCAGGAAATTGAGCGATACAAGGTTTACACCAGGTAGCCCATAAATCGATATATACATATTTTCCTCTGTAGTCTTTTAAGCTTTTAGCACCTCCATTAGCTGATAAGTACTTTGTAAACTCTGGAGATGGTTGACCTACAGCAATACGATCTCGTAATCGTTTGTATTCTAAGTAGCGTTGGTGTTGTACATCGTACACTTTACGCATATTTTCTTGAAACTGATTGTTAAAACCATTCGTTTCTGTTAACACATCTACATCTACCTTAGTATAGAGTCCATTAATGCTATCAATGTCTACTTTAATTTTATCTAGAGTTGCAAAAAAAGGTTCTTTTTCTAAACCGAATAACTCTCCCGGATTACCAATACTCTTGGTGTATTTAAAGTGCGAACCTAAGTAGTTGTTGGTTTGTGCGCCTTCACTTTTTCCACGGTATTGCATGGTATAATCAAACACATCAGCATTTCCTTCGAGGTATAGATCGTAGCCATTGTTTAGAAAAACATATGCTACTTTTTGGTCATTAAGACTCATTCTATAATTTCCTTTTTTAAGGAGTTGAAGCGTGTCTTTAAACGTACCATCGGCAGCAATAGCAATTTCCTTTTTTTTGTTAAAGCCTACAATCGTAAGAACGCTGTCTTTTACATTTTCTATTTTACCAGAAAAGGTAAGATAATCCTTAGGGTGTTCTGAAGTACAAGCGCTTAAAAGAGTTAAACTAACGAGTAAAAAACCGAATTTTTTCATTAATATTGGTGTTAAATTTAGCAGTTCAAAGATATCATATTTTCAGTAGAATGAAGTGTTAAACACTTGCTAAAAACAAACAACAATCGACCTTATTAGTAATGCAGAATACTCACGAAATTAGTGCTACCCCTTTAGACCTAGAACGGATTCATCAGCTGCTTTCACAAGAGCTGCGATTAGCCCTTTCTCAAGAGGCTATTGATAAAATTATAGCCTGTAGAACATACTTAGACAGCAAGATAAAAACGCGATCCAACCCCATCTACGGAATCAATACTGGTTTTGGGGCCTTGTACAATGTAAAGATCAAAGGAGAGAACCTTCAAAAACTGCAAGAAAATTTAGTCATGAGTCATGCCTGCGGAACTGGAGAGGAAGTGCCTCAAGAGATTGTAAAATTAATGCTTTTGCTTAAGATTCAATCGCTAAGTTACGGACATTCTGGAGTACAACTGGCCACCGTAGAACGCTTAATTGCATTTTATAATGAAGGTATCTATCCAGTAGTGTATACCCAAGGTTCTTTAGGGGCTTCTGGAGATTTATCGCCTTTGGCACATTTAGCATTACCGCTTATTGGTTTAGGTGAAGTGTATGATGGCGAGGAACGTTTGACCGGTGCACAACTTCTTGAAAAGTATGGTTGGGAGAAAATTAATTTACAATCTAAAGAAGGTCTAGCCTTGTTAAACGGTACTCAGTTTATGAGTGCTTACGGAATATATACCTTATTAAAAGCACACAAGCTTTCGTATATGGCCGATGTTATTGGAACACTTTCTCTAGAAGCTTTCGATGGTAGAATAGAGCCTTTTAATGAATTGATTCATTGGGTACGTCCGCACGATGGACAGTTAAAAACAGCAAAAAGAGTACGCGAGTTTTTAGAAGACAGTGCGTTAATTCGTCAAAAGAAACAGCATGTTCAAGATCCCTATTCCTTCCGATGTATCCCTCAAGTACATGGGGCTACAAAAGATACCATAGATTTTGTTACAAAAACATTTCTTAAAGAAGTCAATTCAGTAACCGATAACCCTAATGTTTTTGTCGCCGAAGACGTTATTATTTCTGGAGGAAATTTTCACGGTCAACCCTTAGCCTTAGCTTTAGACTTTTTAGCCATTGCCATGGCTGAACTTGGAAATATTTCTGAACGTAGGATTTATCAACTGGTGTCTGGTCACCGACATTTACCTCCGTTTTTAATCTCTAATCCAGGCTTAAATAGTGGGTTTATGATTCCGCAATATACCGCAGCGAGTATCGTCAGTCAGAATAAACAATATGCCACTCCAGCAAGTGTAGATTCTATTGAATCGAGTAATGGTCAAGAAGATCATGTAAGTATGGGGGCCAATGCAGCAACCAAGTTAAAAAAGGTGGTAGACAATATTCAAACCATTTTAGCCATTGAATTATTTACGGCTTCGCAAGCACTTAGTTTTGCAAAGGCAGCGCCTTCTCCTTTCTTATCTTCTTTAGTAACAATATTTCGAGAAGAGGTGTCGATTGTTGAAGAAGATCGGGTATTGCATCACGATATTGTTCAAGCGGAATCGTTTATTGAGCATTTAGAAATTGATGCTGCAGAATTGTTTTAAAAAAATATAATGCATTAAAAAACCCCAAGCTCAGCTTGGGGTTTTGTGTTATTCTTCGGTAGGCTTGGAGTGGGTCTCTTCGGCCTTTTTACCTTTTTTGATTTTAATAGTAAGCTCGTTGGTTTTTTCGTTGAGATCCATGGTAATGGCATCTCCTTCGGTTAACTTAGCGCTTACAATTTCTTCCGCTAGGGCATCTTCAATATACTTTTGAATGGCTCTTTTAAGCGGTCTTGCTCCATATTTTTTATCAAAGCCTTTGTCTGCTATATAATCTTTTGCTTTTTCGCTTAGCGTTAAGGTATAGCCTAAATCTTTAATTCTATGGATAAGTTTGTCAAGTTCAATATCGATAATCGAATGAATATCTTCGCGCTCAAGCGCGTTAAAAATAATAACGTCGTCTATTCTATTTAGAAATTCTGGTGCAAATGATTTTTTAAGTGCTCCTTCAATAACACTTTTTGCATGCTCGTCTGCTTGAGCACTTTTTGCAGCAGTACCGAATCCTACACCACCGCCAAAATCTTTAAGTTGACGTGCCCCAATATTGGAGGTCATGATGATAATGGTATTTCTAAAATCAATCTTTCTTCCTAAGCTATCGGTAATAAAACCATCGTCAAGAATCTGAAGCAACATATTAAACACATCTGGATGTGCTTTTTCGATTTCATCTAATAAAACCACTGCATAAGGTTTTCTTCGAACTTTTTCGGTAAGCTGTCCACCTTCTTCATAACCTACATATCCTGGAGGTGCTCCAATTAATCTAGAAATCGCAAATTTTTCCATGTATTCACTCATGTCAATTCTAATTAAAGAATCGTCTGAGTCGAATAGATCTCTGGCCAATACTTTTGCCAATTGGGTTTTACCTACCCCAGTTTGTCCTAAAAAGATAAAGGAACCAATGGGTTTATTAGGGTCTTTAAGACCCACACGATTTCGTTGAATGGCTTTTACAACTTTGCTTACAGCAGTATCTTGCCCGATTACTTTCCCTTTAATTACGGATGGTAATTCAGATAAACGGTGACTTTCTGCTTCGGCAACGCGATTTACAGGAATCCCGGTCATCATAGAAACCACTTCGGCCACATTGTCTTCAGTCACCACTTCGCGATTTAGTTTAGAGTCATCTTCCCATTGCTTTTGAGCAGAGTCTAAAGCTGCCTCAATATTCTTCTCGTCGTCGCGTAATTTAGCTGCTTCTTCGTATTTCTGTCCGTTTACGGCACTGGTTTTACGTTCTCGAATAGATTCAAGTTGTGCTTCTAATTCTAAAACTTGCTGCGGAACCACAATATTGGTGATATGAATTCTTGAGCCTGCTTCATCTAAAGCATCAATCGCTTTGTCTGGTAAATAACGATCGGTCATATACCTGTTGGTTAATTTTACACAAGCTTCAATAGCTTCATCGGTAAAGTCAACATGATGATGCGCTTCGTATTTTCCTTTGATATTATGTAGTATTTGTATGGTCTCTTCAACTGAAGTTGGATCGACAATTACTTTTTGAAAACGACGTTCTAGTGCGCCGTCTTTTTCAATATTGGTTCTATACTCATCTAAAGTAGTAGCACCAATACATTGAATTTCTCCTCTTGCTAAGGCAGGTTTTAACATGTTTGAGGCGTCTAATGAGCCCGTAGCGCCACCCGCACCCACAATCGTATGGATTTCATCAATAAACAAAATAATGTCCTCATTCTTCTCTAATTCGTTCATAAGCGCTTTCATACGCTCTTCGAATTGACCTCTGTATTTGGTTCCAGCAACTAAACTGGCTAGGTCTAAAGAAATGATTCGCTTATCAAATAAGATTCTAGATACCTTTCGGTTAACGATTCTAATCGCTAAACCTTCTGCAATTGCAGATTTACCTACACCAGGTTCTCCAATAAGCATGGGGTTATTTTTCTTACGTCTACTCAAAATTTGAGACACGCGTTCAATTTCTTTTTTTCTTCCTACCACAGGGTCTAGCTTATCGGCTTCTGCAAGGGCTGTTAAGTCTCTTCCAAAATTATCTAATACAGGGGTTTTAGATTTTTTATTGGCAGCGCCTTTTTTCTGACCTTCGTACGGATTTTGTTTTTCTGAGGAAAACTCATCATCCGAAGGGGTTTCTGCAATAGGGTTAGAAGGCAGTTCGGTTTCTTCTACATGCAATTCTTTATACAACGCTTTAGATTGATCGTAGTCTACATCGTACTTGTTTAAAAGTTTGGTGGTAGGATCATTCTCGTTGCGTAAAATACACAACAATAGGTGAGCGGTATCGATAGCCTCACTCTGGTAGAGTTTAGCTTCTAGAAATGTGGTTTTTAATGCTTTTTCGGCTTGTCTGGTTAGATGCAAGCTTTTCTTTTGACTTCCGCTTTCTAATGAAGGAGCCACAGGATTAAGCTGCTCTAGTTTCTTTCGAACCAAATCGAGGTTCACTTCAAAAGTGGTTAAGATATCAATTGCCTTGCCTTCACCTTTTCGAATCAGTCCTAGCATCAAATGTTCAGTTCCAATAAAGTCGTGCCCTAATCTTAAGGCTTCTTCTTTGCTGAAAGTGATTACATCTCGTACTCTAGGTGAAAAATTATCGTCCATAAAAAAATATTATCTATTGGTAAATTTAGTCCTTTTTTTTCTTAAAAATTACAAAAAGGATGCCACTACTGCTTAACTGTCAAAATGACCCCATTTTTGAGCTCAAAACTCCTTGAAAATCAAGGGGGTAAAATGACTAAAAAAATTATCAAAAAATGTTGATAACTCTAGGGAAATCGAAGGCTCAAAACTTTGTCAAAACTGCGAATAATAGTATCTTGCCTTGTTATAAAAAAATAGTAAATAATTAACACTTTAAATATATGGCTGAAGGAGAGAAATTGATCCCGATTAACATAGAAGATCAAATGAAATCTGCCTACATAGATTACTCTATGTCTGTAATAGTTTCAAGAGCATTACCTGATGTTCGAGACGGTTTAAAACCGGTTCACAGAAGAGTGCTTTTTGGGATGCACGAGTTAGGTATTAAAGCAACAGGTTCGTATAAAAAGTCTGCAAGAATTGTAGGTGAGGTATTGGGTAAATACCACCCGCATGGAGATACTTCTGTGTACGACTCTATGGTGCGTATGGCACAAGATTGGAGCGTACGTTATATGATGGTTGACGGACAAGGGAACTTTGGTTCTGTAGATGGTGATAGTCCTGCTGCAATGCGTTATACCGAGGTGAGAATGCAAAAGATTTCTGAAGAAATGCTTGCGGATATTGACAAAGAAACGGTAGACCTTCGCTTGAATTTTGATGATACCCTTCATGAGCCAACAGTATTGCCTACCAAAATTCCAAATCTATTGGTAAACGGGGCTTCTGGTATTGCTGTAGGGATGGCTACCAATATGGCGCCTCACAACCTTACCGAAGTAATTAATGGAACAGTTGCTTATATCGACAACAGAGACATAGAAATCTCTGAATTAATGCAGTACGTAAAAGCTCCAGATTTTCCAACAGGAGGGATTATTTATGGCTACGATGGCGTTCGTGAAGCGTTTGAAACAGGTAGAGGAAGAATTGTTATGCGTGCCAAAGCTACCATCGAAGAAGTAAAAGGTAGAGAATGCATTATTGTAACCGAAATTCCATACCAAGTGAACAAGGCTGAAATGATTAAAAAAACAGCCGAATTAGTAAACGATAAAAAGTTAGAAGGTATTGCCAATATTCGAGATGAATCGGATAGAAACGGAATGCGTGTTGTGTATGTTTTAAAGCGTGATGCCATTCCAAATATTGTACTGAATAAACTGTTTAAATATACTGCACTTCAAACGTCTTTTAGTGTTAATAATATTGCCTTAGTTAACGGTCGCCCAGAGCAACTTAATCTGAAGCAATTGATCCATTATTTTGTGGAGCACAGACACGATGTTATTGTGAGAAGAACGCAGTACGAATTGCGTAAAGCGGAAGCTCGTGCACACATCTTAGAAGGACTAATTATTGCTTCTGATAACATCGATGAAGTGATCAAAATTATCCGTGCTTCTTCTAACGCCGATGAGGCGAAAGACAGCTTAATTGCTCGTTTTGAATTGACTGAAATTCAAGCTAAAGCAATAGTTGAAATGAGACTACGTCAATTAACTGGTTTAGAGCAAGATAAGTTACGTTCAGAATACGATGAAATTATCAAAACCATCGCCGATTTAAAAGATATTTTAGCGAACGAACCAAGACGTTATGAGATCATTAAAGAGGAGCTGTTATACATTAAAGATAAGTATGGAGATGCCCGTAGATCTGAGATAGAATATGCAGGTGGAGACATGCGAATTGAAGACATGATTCCAGACTCAAAAGTGGTGGTAACCATCTCTAATGCAGGGTACCTTAAAAGAACCAATTTAGATGAGTATAAAGTGCAAAATAGAGGGGGTAGAGGACAGAAAGGTGTTGCGACCAGAAATGAAGATTTCTTAGAACATTTATTCGTTGGAACCAACCACCAATACATGCTCTTTTTCACCCAAAAAGGAAAGGTGTTTTGGATGCGTGTTTATGAGATTCCAGAGGGCGGTAAGAACTCCAAAGGAAGAGCTATTCAAAACCTTATTAATATTGAACAAGACGATAAGGTAAAAGCCTTTTTAGTAACTCAAGACCTTAAAGATGAAGACTACGTAAATAGTCATTATGTAATTATGGCGACCAAACTAGGTCAAGTTAAAAAGACTTCTTTAGAACAATATTCTAGACCAAGAACCAATGGTATTAATGCCATTACTATTAAAGAGGGTGATGAATTGCTAGAAGCAAAATTAACTACAGGAGACAGTCAAGTGATGTTGGCCCTAAAATCTGGTAAAGCAATTCGATTCGAAGAAGAGAAAACACGACCAATGGGAAGAACGGCTTCTGGAGTTCGAGGAATTACCCTTGCAGGGAAGAATGATGAAGTAGTGGGCATGGTAGCAGTAAACGATATGGATTGCAATATTTTAGTCGTTTCAGAAAAAGGATACGGTAAACGTTCTAACCTTGAAGACTACAGAATCACCAACCGTGGAGGTAAAGGTGTTAAAACTTTAAATATTTCAGAAAAAACCGGTAATTTAGTGGCCATTAAAAACGTAGATGATTCTAACGATTTAATGATCATCAATAAATCAGGAATCACCATACGTATGGCGGTTGAAGACCTTCGTGTAATGGGAAGAGCTACGCAAGGAGTGAAGCTAATAAACATTAAAGAAGACGATAGTATTGCTGCGGTTGCTAAAGTGAATCATGAAGAAGATGATATACAAGATGAACTTGGCGAGGAACAAACTGGCACAGATATTGAAAACAATACAAACGAAAATCAAGAATAAAGATTAAATAAACCAACATGAAAAAAGCAATTGTTACACTTTCTCTAGCTTTATTAAGTACAGTAAGTGTATTCTCACAAAAGAATGAAATAAAAGCCGCTGAAAAAGCAATCAAAAACAATGATTTTGCTTCTGCTATTTCAGCCATTAAAACTTCAGAAGGATTAACCTCTCAGATGGATGAAAAAATGCTACAAAAGTTTTACTTTTTAAAAGGACAGGCTTTAGTAGGTAAAAAGCAGTATAAAGCAGCCTATGATGTATTTAACCAATTGAAAGATTATGAGGAAAAAATAGGAAAGAAACGTTATTCAGATGATGTTGAGCCTATTTTACAAAATATGATTCAATCCGTGTCTAAAAGAGCGATTAGCTTATACAATGATAAAGACTTTAAGAATGCAACTTCAGACTTTTATTTAACCTATGTATTAAGTCCGAGAGATACTTCTTTTTTATTCAATGCAGCTATTAGTGCTAATGCAGCTAAAGAGTTTGACACTTCTTTAGAATACTACAGAAAATTAAGAGCATTAAACTATACTGGAATTTCTACACAGTACTATGCTACTAATGCAGCTACAGGTAAAGAAGAGAGTTTCGATACTAAGTCGTATAGAGATATTATGGTGCGTTCGAAATCGTATACCGATCCAACTGAAAAAGTAACCCCTTCAAAAGTAGGTGATATTATTGCAAACATGGCATTAGTATACCAACAACAAGGAAAAATTGAAGAAGCTATTGCAGCGTTTCAAGAGGCAAGAAAAGAGCAACCTACTAATATTGATTTAATTTTAGGAGAAGCAGACTTATATATCAAATTAGATAAGTTAGATAAGTTTGGTGAATTAATGGTTTTAGCTGTTGAGCAAAATCCAACAAACCCAGTATTATACTACAACTTAGGGGTGGTAAACTACAATTCTAAAAACCTTGAAGAAGCGAAGAAATACTATATAAAGGCTATTGAGTTAAAGCCTGACTATGCGGATGCTTACAACAACATTGCTGCGGTTATTCTTGAAAAAGAAAGACCTATTATTGAAGAAATGAATAAAAACTTATCTGATTTTGACAAGTATGATGCGTTAGTTGAAAAGCAAAAAGCGGTGAAAAGAGAAGCTTTACCATACCTTGAAAAAGCAGACAAAATTCAACGTACCGAAAACTCTGCAAAAATCTTAATGAATATCTATGAGTCTATTGGAAACATGGAGAAAGCAAAAGAATACAGAGGGTATTGGGAAGCTTTAAAAGAGCAGTAATCAATACCCACATTGATAAAAAAAACCGAAGCATATGCTTCGGTTTTTTTATTAGATAATTTTTTTGATTACCCTGAGTTTATGAGTATGCGTTTTAGTATCTACATTATAAATACCACTGTGGTCTAGCTTGTCTATACGTACTTTACCATGCGCATGAATGATGGAATAGTCGTTCATAATAATACCCACATGGGTAATATTTCCTTCGTTATTGTCAAAAAACGCTAAGTCGCCAGGTTCACTTTCTTCTATAAAACTAAGTACTTCGCCTTGAGTTGCTTGATCTTTTGCATCTCGCAGTAAACTATAGCCACAAAGTTTATAGACCATTTGAGTAAATCCAGAGCAATCAATTCCGAAAGGTGTTTTACCTCCCCATAAATACGGGGTGTTTAAATACATAAAGGCTTGTTGAATAATAGCTTCTTTAGGTAACTTTGAGTTGCATACGGCACCCTCGTAAGAAAACGTTTGTGATGCGATGGAACACTGGTTTTGCTTAAAAAAGGGCAATCTAGACCCTAATGCAATTGTACTCAACTGATGCGAAGTATCGGTTAAAAAAGTAACCAATTCTCCGGCATACACTTTAGGGTCGTTGTTGAGTGCTGTATAGCGCTCTTCTGTAATTTCTAGGTATTGTTTATTGTCGATATAGCCTTCATAACGATCAAACTGAAGTCTAATCTTACTCCATTTCTTTCGTTGTTCGAGCACTTTAAAGTGTTCGCCAAAGAGCACCTGAGAAACCATTTCTGAGCTATCGCTTGGTTCAGATCGGAGTGGGACAATACTTAAATTACAGATGCCGTACTGCATTTGGTATACTTATAATCGTTCAATAACCATAGCACTAGCACCACCACCACCATTACAGATTCCAGCAGCACCATACTTGGCATTGTTTTGTTCTAAAATAGACGTTAATGCCATAATGATTCGTGCCCCAGAGACTCCAAGAGGATGTCCTAAAGAAACGGCACCACCATTTACATTTACTTTTTCGTTGTCTAAACCTAAGATTTTCATATTTGCTAAACCTACCACAGAAAAAGCTTCGTTTAATTCAAAATAATCGATTTGGTCTAGGCTAAGGTTTGCTTTTGCCAAAGCTTTTGGTAATGCTTTTGCTGGAGCTGTTGTAAACCATTTTGGTTCATGAGCAGCATCTGCATAGCTTACAATTTTGGCTAAGGGTTGTATACCCATTTCTTTGGCTTTATAGGCAGACATTAATACCAATGCAGCACCACCATCATTAATGGTAGATGCATTGGCGGCGGTTACGGTTCCATCTTTAGTAAAGGCTGGACGTAAACTAGGTATTTTATCCATTTTTACATTGCTGTATTCTTCATCTTCAGTAAAGAGAATTGGTTCTCCTCTTCGTTGAGGTACTTCTACAGGAACGACTTCATTTGCAAATTTGCCCTCTTTCCACGCTTGAGCAGCACGGGTATACGATTGTATAGCATACGCATCTTGCTCTTCTCTTGAAAACTCATATTCAGTAGCACAGGCATCTGCACAAACTCCCATAGGAACTTGATCATATACATCTACTAAACCGTCTTTTTGCATACCATCTTCCATCGTAATCGGACCAAATTTAGTTCCGGTTCTTCCATGTTGGTAATGCGGAATAGCACTCATGTTCTCCATACCACCAGCAACAATAATATCTGCATCTCCAAGAGCAATAGTTTGAGCTGCTAGCATAATCGCTTTCATACCAGAAGAACACACTTTATTTACCGTAGTACAGGGTACTGTATTTGGAATTCCAGCAAATAATGCAGCCTGACGGGCAGGAGCTTGTCCTAAACCAGCAGAGACAACATTCCCCATAAATACTTCTTGTACTTGAGCAGGGTCTAGATTAATTTTAGCTAAAGCGCCTGTAATGGCTACAGCCCCTAATTTTGGAGCAGGCACTGAAGAAAGGCTTCCCATAAAACTTCCAATAGGAGTTCTTGCAACCGATGCTATAACGACTTCTTTCATCTTAAATAGGTATTGATTTGATTGTGTTTGATCTTGTGTTTGTTCCTGCGAAATTAACCAATTTTAATCAATTTTTGAGGGAATCTCTCTTTTGAATTTCCGACCTCCATTTTTTTAAGTTAAGTTTGTGTGACCAATACCTTTTTATGAGCACTTTCATTAATAAACTCTACCAACGAAACGCTATTATTTATAAAGTGCTGTTGTTTGTATTAACCACAGTGTCTATTGTGTATCTTTTTCCAAAAGGGGGTCAGTTTAAGTATGATTTTTCAAAAGGTAAACTGTGGTTATATGATAATTTATATGCCCCTTTCGATTTTGCTATTCAAAAAACCGAAGAGGAGTTAACTGCAGAGCGCGCTCAGATTACGAGCAATGCCAAATTGTATTTTAAAGTTGATAAGGCTGTTGAACAAGAAGTTTTACAAACCTTTGCCACCCGAATTACCCTCTTAAAAGCGAATGACAGTTTGTCTGTACAAGACGTAAAAACCATGTCGACCATTGGTGAGGCGGTAATTACAAAAGTATATGAAAGTGGATTTATAGCCGTGGCTAGTCAAGGCTTGGTCTCAGACCCGAATACCATAGTTGCCCTAAAAACGGAGAATGAGGTAAGTGATATCTTTTATGGCAATCTGCTCTTTTCTAAAGAAGTATTTGAATTGATTACCCAAAACATTGGAGAGCGCCCATACAATGCTACACAAAAGGTGATCTTAGATATTTTATCAGAAATCATCAAACCCAATGTTACCTATGATACTGAATTTACAAAGAAGGTATTAGACGATGCTTTACAACAAATTTCGTATACTAAGGGGAAGGTGTCTACAGGAGAACTTATTATTTTAAAGGGAGATACTGTTGAAGGTAAAAAACTCGCTATTCTTAACTCTTTAAAAGGGGAGTTTGAATCGAAGGTGTGGACCGAGTCGAATTACAATTGGATTGTTTTTGGCTATACCATTTTAGTTTCCTTAGCCTTGTTGATGCTCTTGCTCTTTCTTCAGAAATATCGAATAGAAATTTTTGACAATAACAATAAAGTGACCTTTATCTTTTTGAATGTTTTTCTGATGATTCTCATTCAAACCTTGGTCATTCAATACAATTCCGATTATCTATATGTAGTACCTCTAAGTATCCTTCCGATAGTTCTTAAGGCCTTTTTTGATGCACGATTAGGACTTTTTGCCCATGTACTAACCGTGTTGTTGTTAGGCTTTATTGTTCCAGATAGTTTTGAGTTTATTTACCTGCATATTATTGCCGGTATTGTTACTATTCTAACGGTGTCTGAATTGTATAAACGTGCCAATTTATTTATTTCAATAGGTCAAATTACCTTAATTTTTATGTTGACCTATTTCTCCTTTTCTATTATTAAAGAAGGAAATGCGTCGCAATTAAAATGGGAGTATTTCCTCATGTTTGCAGCAAACGGGTTACTGTCGTTTTTATCGTTGTTCTTTATTTATATGTACGAGAAAATCTTCGGATTGGTCTCAGATGTAACCTTACTTGAATTGTCGAATACCAATTCGAAACTCTTAAGAGATTTAAACGAAAAGGCTCCGGGAACCTTTCAGCATTCTATGCAGGTAGCTAATCTAGCCGAAGCCGCAGCCAATGAAATTGGAGCAAATTCCATGTTGGCAAGAACGGGCGCTTTGTATCATGATATTGGAAAAATGCTCAACCCGATGTATTTTATCGAAAATCAAGTCACTGGAGTCAATCCTCATAACGACCTTTCACCAGAAGATAGTGCGACCATTATTATCAATCATGTTATTAAAGGAGTAGAGCTGGCAAAACAGCATCGCTTACCCGATCGGATTATCGATTTTATTCGAACCCACCATGGAACCAGCTTGGTCTATTATTTTTATATGAAGGAAAAAGAGCGTTTTCCTGAAGAAGAAATCAAACCAGAGAAATTTCAATATCAAGGGCCTATACCGTTCTCCAAAGAAACAGCAATCTTAATGATGTGCGATGCAGCAGAGGCTGCTTCAAAAAGCTTAAAGAACCCAACAGCACAGTCTTTAGAGGAGTTGGTAAACCGTATTATTGAAAAGCAAAAGACCGATAATCAGTTTGTAAATTCTGATATTACCTTTAGAGAGATTGAAAAAATTAAAAAGGTTATTAAGAATAAATTGATGAATATCTATCACTTACGCGTAGAATATCCAGAATAAGTATTTTTTATTCGAAAAAAAATAAAATAGTTTGCAATATTGTAATTGTAATCATACATTTGCACTCGCAATTTTCAATTCTGATTCAGCATTGAAAGGAGAGTTGCCAGAGTGGTTAATGGAGCAGTTTGCTAAACTGTCGACGGGTAACTGTCGCGTGGGTTCGAATCCCACACTCTCCGCAAGATTGACCCTCGGGGTGTAGCGTAGCCCGGTCATCGCGCCTGCTTTGGGAGCAGGAGGTCGCAGGTTCGAATCCTGCCACCCCGACAAAGTAATAAGTGGAGTTTTCGTAGAAAGTATACTTTCTTAAGAAAATGTAGAGATTTACGTATTAAAATGATTTTAATTTGTAAAAACTCTATCAGGAACAACAAAGTTAATCCTGCCACCCCGACACTGTTTTCGTAGAAACATAAAATCTACGGGCTCGTAGCTCAGCTGGATAGAGCACCTCCCTTCTAAGGAGGCGGTCATAGGTTCGAATCCTATCGGGCTCACAGATGTATAAGCCTGACAATTTATTGTCAGGCTTTTCTGTTTTCTAAAGAATCCCAATCGGGTTGAGGGGACTTAGATATACCTTACTATAGTATTACCTTATTCAGTATTAGATAGCAGTTTACTCATAGAATTCTGTGATGTCTAGCTCTGGCATCTTACGTTCTAATGCTTTCTTGATATAATATCGATGATGGTATCCCACAATGAGTACAAAGTTTTGGTTATCCAAACTATGTATGGTTCGAATGATATTGGCTACCATAGCATCATTTCGATCATAGTGTTCAAATTTTTCCCATGCATTAAAATACGCTTTATACGAAATGGAATCTCCCTTAGCATCAACCATCATATTGTTAAACTCTTGACGATTAGCAATAAGTTCTTTCATTTTAGTATACTGATACTGCTTTGCACTATCTACAATCACATCTGAGTCGACTGTATTTACCGCTTTTAGATCTATTGCCGCTAGGCTGTCTAGTTTTACCCAGAAGTGCGCAAATCTATTCCAAACGTGCTGTTCTTGTGTAGTAAAAGATTTAGTCCTGCTTAATTCATTGAGCTTCTGATACACTTCATTGGCTTGAGGGTATAACCCTGTTCGATCTCTATAGGTATCTCTTCCTTCGAACTCAATGGGTCTTATTAAGGTATTAGGATAATTCGTTAGATATGTAGTAATGGCAATAGTTTCATTTTGATGATCATCAAAGAGAGGTTTAAAATTACTGTCGAATGCAGAAGAATCTCTTTCCAATAAGATTACTTCAGGCTGTGCTTTCTGCATGGCCTCATAAACCACAGTTGCATTAATGCTTTTTGTGGGATGATGAACAGTTCCTATAATGGTGAGTCGTTGGGTTGGTTTTGGGGTTTTTAGATGGCATCCCCAAATTAGAAATGCCATAATGGGAATTGAAATATATTTCATAAAGGCTGTTTTTATATGGTTGGTTTTGCCTTTAGAACGATGTAAGGTGCCATTTTGTTACAGGCTTAGGCAATTAATACAATATTACTAACCCAATAGCTAGGGTAAAGGTAGCTTGTAAAAAAAAATCATCAGTTTAAATGCTTAGGGTTGAGGAAGTAGGGCGAGTACACCTAATTTTGTAACACCATTGTTGTGCTTTGGTTAGTTATTGGTCATTAGAATTTAGTGTAACCTTTTTTTCATTTTGATGTGCTTGAATTTGTTGCACTAGTGATTTCGCATCTTCTAAAAATTTATTCCAGCTTTGTAATTGAAACTTTTCAGACATTTTTTTTTGAATTAAAATAGCCATATAATCCTGATCTTTACTTAAAGCCACAATATCTAATTTAGGTAAGTTAGATGCAGTATTATTTTCTTTAAGAATAAATTCTTTAGTGGCTATTATTTTTTTAAATATAACGGGAATAATATCTCTGTAAATAGATTGAACCGTATTTTCATCTTCATAATTCCGTTTGGTTTTTCTATAATAGTTAAAGATCTGCTCTCTTAACGAATCATTTTGGATGAATTTTATGGAGCCAGCAGATTGGCTTTCGTCAAAAGTACCACTGTTAACCTCAAAATGATTTTCAGTAGAAATAGCAAAACCTTCATACGATACACTACAATGTCATCGGTTATGAAGTAGAGTGTTGTAGCGCCTAATGTACCAAATACAATCCGAATATAAAGGCAGTAAAGTCTCCAAGTTTCGTGATTCAGAACTAGGTGAGTACGAGCTATCCAACATACACGATTCGTTATATTTTTCTATTCAAGTATTTTCTGAAAACGCATCTTCATGAGAACCTTGTTTGATTTACCTACAGTAAGCGCCAATGTTGAGTTATAAGGGTTAAATACAAAAATAAAATTGTCTTGATTTTCATTTTCAAATTTAAAAGTATGCTTCCCTGTTTTTGTTAATTCAAATTTTTTATTTGCAACAAGACCTTCTACAAAAAGTTGGTTTTCTGAAGATTTTAAAACCTTAATATTTATAGGTCCTGAAGTAAATGTATAGGTCGACACATATATATCTAAACTATTTTCGTTAAAGTTCTCAATTTTACAAAGTAAGGCTCCTTGTTCACTATAATGTGAAAACGATCCATAAGTTTACCTGATTTGAAATTGCTTGTAATCTCCAGCTGACCATTTCTATAGTAACTTTTCCATTCCCCTGTTTCCTCTCCTTGGTTATATGCTCCTTCCTTTTTTAATGGCCCGGTTTTAGTTTTATCGGTTACATGTCCATAGCCATCTTTAAAGCCATGGTAAAATTTCCAAACCCCTGTTCGCTTTCCGTTTTTTTCTATCCCCACAGACTCCAATTGCCCATTTAAATAATATGTTTTGTTTTCTTGGGCAGTTGAAGAATTTATGATAAACCCAAAGACTAATACGAATAGTAATTTTTTCATTTTTATGGTTTTTAATTGATCATTAAAATATCTTTAAATGTTGTAAAGAAGTAAAATAAGGGTATCTGTTGGTTGTAATAGAGTATAACGGTCTCGTTTATTTGGCATGACTAGCTTTTATTGTGCAGGTTTAAATAAGACTTTGTTTTATCTTTCAAAACTTTTGCTTTATGTTCATATTTACTTGTCCACTCAAATTCGTAGACATCAAATCCATTAAAGCACTCTATTGGTTCTCCACCGAAAGCTTTAATAACCATTAAAAACCTTCTCATCCCACCATAAGGATAATTGCCTGTAGAAAAGTTTATACAAAGTATATCATTTTCAATTATAAGGTCTGTAAATTCTACTTCAAAATCAACATCCAAATAACTGAAAAGGGAAGTAATACCTTCTCCTTTTATCTCATGAAAACCTCCGTCATACTCCAAAAATTCATTTATAAAAGATTGAGCTTTAAGTGGAAAATATTCATCGTATAATTTTAGAGCGCGTCCTTGCAGCCTATCTTCTAAATCCATAAAGTCCTCATAAACTTTCATTTGATAGATTTCTTTCTTGTCTTTAAGCAAGTATTTGTAAAACTTTTGAAATGCAATTACGTGCTCTGGAAAACTTACTTTACATTTTATATAGAGCATCTTTTTCTTTTGTATTGGTTGAATTAATTAACCTCTTTACAGTTGTTGTTACAGTTTTGTTTGGTGTTTTTTTACTGTACACAATGAAGGCTAACCATATGTATCCAATATAGCAATATTCTCCATGCTTTTTGAATTAAAAAAATTCAATGTATCGGGGGTTAGCTTTAGTTTGTGGTTTAAAGATAACTGAAACTTTTCCAAATGTGGATAAAGGGGGCTTCTTTTTAATATGCGGGTTAAAAACAACCACTTCCTCTTGCTTTATTCATCAAATCTTGAGGGATACGCTTAGGTGGCTCCTCTTATTGAAATAGTAAGCATTACTTGATTAAAAACGTTGGGTGTTTAACTAAAAAACGAAGGTCTTTAAGGACTTTTTTTCTAATGGAAGCATCATAAATAGTAATGTTCATGTTTTGTCTAATTCGGTCAGTCTTTGTCCAATTTTCACCTGGGCTTTTTACCCGCATAGTAAAACCTCTTGACCCAAGATTAAAAAATATTTTATTACCAGATTCATAAACCCTAGTCACATCTTTTAAGTAAAAGTTTACATGGAAAGTCATGTTATAATAGGTTTTACCATTTAAAACATATCTACTTTGTTTGTGTTTAGAATTATAAAATATTTTTTTAGTGTTTCTGTCTATAGAAAATTTGGTATCCAAATTTGTAGTTCCTCTTTTCCCGAAATAATTGGTATATGCATTAAGATTATCCATGGCATTCATTTGCTTTTTTACAATAGAGTTTTGAGAAAAAAGAACCGAAGAAGCAGTCAAAAAGAGAAGAATAACAAGATGTTTCATGTGGAGGAGTTAAATTAAACAGAGAAAGGAAAATGGTTTTTATATGGTTTTTAAAAAAAAAATATTTTAGAACGTTTTGTTCACAAGATACAATAAATAATGTCTGTTTTTAACGTCCTCGTAAAAATGCCATTCGGTAGCTAAGCCCTAAGCTTAAAAAAGTACTGTTCATTGCTCCTTGATAAGCCACTACTCTCCCTGCCGAAGCACGTAATTTAAAGCGTTGGTTTAGCTGCTGACTTACTCCTATACTAGGTTTATAAATCAAGCCCTTACCGGTGCTTACACTAGCACCCCCAGCACCCCCGGCTAACACCTGAGCAAACAGTTGAGTAGCCCCGCCAAACAATCCTTTCGACTGAATACCACCACCTACCAAACCTTCGGCATAGGCCCCAGCATTCCCTAGGGTAGCAAACGAGGTTTGTCCGGCAATATAGAAACTCGGTGTAATAAATACATTAAACTGTGCAGAGATCTGGTGGAGGTCTTGCGTTGGGTTGTATTCCCGTGGTACACTACGATAATAGTCGTGTTTTACGATGGTTTCAAAGCCTTGTGTACCTACCCGAGTAAACGCCCGTTGGGTTTGGGCATCTTTAGTACCATTAATATGTGTGGTATAGCTAAGCCCAACACTGCTCCCTTGGGCTTGAAATGTTCCGGTAGGATTGCGAATCAGTCCGACATCGGCATGCAAACGAATGCCTTTAAAAAGAGTATGTTCTAAGGCAAGTTGTGGATAGAACAACAGTCCACCTCGGGTGTTTACGCCCGCGCCACCGGCAGCACCAATCCCCATTTTACCAATAATAAAGGTGTTGTTGCCCAAGATCGGTTGGGCATACCCCGCACCTAAAAACACATCCATATACCCCGCCGGGATACCAGCAAAACCTCCATCGGTTCGTATAAAAGCAAAAACACGATTGTTTATATAGCTGTTAAGTTCAAACCCTGCCAAATGTATAGTACGATGGTCTAAAGATTCTTCAAAATAGTTTCCAGCATTGGCGCCCAGTTGTACCGAACTAATCAGCAACTTAAGTGCAATCTTTTTACCAGGACGATCCCAAGCAGAACCCTTTAGTTGGGCTGGAGTGAGTTGTGTATGAAGCTCTTTAAAGTAGGTGTAGTGTAGGGCTAAAGGAATTTCGATTCCCACACGAACTTGGTGACTTTTCATGTTTCCACCATCAAAAAAATTGGCATAACTATAGCCCGCTGTTAGGGCAAGGTGTTTAAATTGATGTCCCAAACTTATGCGAGGCATTAAAAATGCTCCTCCACCATCGGGTGCTCCAGCACCGCCTCCACCACCAAAGTGAAACCCGGTATCGAGAAACCAGCGTTCGCTCAGAGTTGCTTTATACCCGGCATTAACGCCCAAGGTAAAAAAGCCCCCGCGTTTACCTGTTACCGCGCCGTAAATACCCAAACCACCATAAAAATTTCCAAAGAGGAGGTTGTAATGAATCCCTGTTAAGGCCATATTGGGTTCGTCTAAAAAAATAGGATCGTAGGGCATATCAAGCGATAGGTAATCTAATTGTAGAAACCCCTGCTGCTTAATTTTTGTAGGTAGATGTTCTTGACTAATGCCTTGAAACCCTAAACAGGCTATGATTATGGTAAGAATATGGTTCTTCATTTATTGTTTTTCTATGGTAATAATGACTCCTTTTGAGGTGGGTGTATTGCTTTTGTCTGCGGTACTCTGTAAAGGCACCAACACATTCGCTTCCGGAAAGTAGGTGGCCGTACATTGTTTTGGAATGTAATAGGGTAGCGCAATAAAGCCATTGGCCCTGCGTTGTTCGCCTTTAAAATGACTTACCAAATCTACCAAGGCTAACTTTTCAATGCCCATAGCTTTCATGTCTTCTGGGTTTATAAAGATAACTCTTCGCTCGTTGAGCACCCCACGATATCGATCGTTTAATCCGTAAATGGTGGTATTGTATTGATCGTGCGTACGAATGGTCATCATGATAAATTGATCAGATGCTAACTGCAGTTCCGAGGGTTTGTTGACCGTAAAATTGGCTTTTCCAGTAGCGGTTACACTAAAGTCGTTGTCGCGGGCATTATTGGGTAAATAAAATCCTCCTTTGTTGCGAATACGTGTGTTAAAATTATCGAATCCAGGGATGGTTGCAGCAATAGCTTCTCGAATGGTATCGTAATTCGAGGCAAAGGTACTCCAAGGGGTTTGTGTTGTGGCTAATGTGGCTTGAGCTATACCGGCTACAATGGCTGGTTCGCTGAGTAGCATTTCCGATAACGGGGTTAAATGTCCTGCGGACTGATGAACCACTCCCATTGAATTTTCAACACTCACAAATTGTTCTCCAGAAGCTTGGATATCTTTTTCAGACCTTCCTAAACACGGAAGAATTAAGGCTTGCTTACCGTGAATGAGATGGCTTCTATTCAGCTTGGTAGACACATGCACCGTAAGTGCACATTGCTGTAATGCTTTTGCTGTGAGCAAGGTGTCTGGGGTAGCAGAAATAAAGTTACCGCCCATACCAATAAATACTTTGGCTTTGCCTGCTAACATGGCTTCTATAGAGTGCACTACATCGAGTCCATGATGTCTGGGAGCCTTAAATTGAAACCGTTGTTCTAAGGCATCGAGGAAGGCATCTTTGGGTTTTTCCCAAATCCCCATGGTACGGTCGCCCTGCACATTGGAATGACCTCGAACCGGACAGGTTCCTGCTCCAGGTTTACCAATACTGCCCTTAAGTAACAATACATTTACAATTTCTTGAATGGTATCTACGGCATTTTTGTGTTGCGTAATGCCCATGGCCCAACACACAATAATCTTGTTGTTTTTTGCAATTAATTCGGTGGCTTTTGAAATCTCTTCTAGGCTGAGTCCCGTTTGAGGAAGTAATTCTGCTATAGAATACCGATCTAAATCTGTAAGAAATGCGTCAAGACCTTGGGTTTTTTCTTTGATAAAATTAATGTCAAAAACACTACCGGGTGCTGCCTGTTCTTTGACAAGCAATTGTTTTAGAATTATTTTAAGCAGGGCAACATCACCATTAATTTTTACCTGTAAAAATAGATCGGTCAATTGCTGTCCTTTTCCAAACCACTTTATCGGGTTCTGCGGATCGTTGTAGCGAAGTAATCCCACTTCAGGTAGTGGGTTGATGGTGATTATTTTTCCACCTCTTTTTTTTTGTTTCACTTAACGCCGTTAACATTCTAGGAT
>CBFHVY010000019.1:11964-22445 GCA_965659555.1 Flavobacteriaceae bacterium | reverse complement strand
TGCGACGATACTTGCCAGAAAAACCACAAAAGATATCCGTTGGTTTTTTGGCGATTTTATTCGCACCAATAAAAAGATAGACTACACTATTAAAGAAGCTTATATTGAAAAAGACTCGGTGTATGTAACCATTAAAAACAAGCGAAACATTACTGCGCCACTCACATTATATGGTATAAAAAATAAAGAGGTTTTATATAAAAAATGGATTCAAGGAATAGATAGTACGGCTACAGTTGTTATTCCTAAGGGCGATTTTGATAGAGTTTCTCTAAATTTTGAAAACGATTACCCAGAATACAATACCATAGACAATTCTAAAAGTCTTAAAAAAAGAATATTCAATAAACCTCTAAAGCTAAAGTTTGTTAAAGACGTAAACGATTCGTATTACAGTCAATTATTTTACCAGCCCGATATTCAATACAACTTTTACGATGGTGTTTTATTAGGATTAAAACTGCATAACAAACCCATTTTAAGTAGAAACCTACAATTCGGTTTAACCCCATCATATGGTACTACGAGTAAGAAATTAACAGGGGTGTTTTACACAACCTACAATCAGTATTTTGAAAATTCTAAAATCTATAGAATTAGTTATGGTATTAACGGAAGTAATAAACATTATGCACCAAATTTATCGTACAACACCTTTAATCAAAATATAATTGTTCAATTCAACAGAAAAAGCCTTCGTGATGCCGGTAATAATTTTATTGCTGCCCGATTGATTAACATTGACAAGGAAGTTGCTCCAGGAATCGAAAAAACAGATCAAGATAAATACAGTGTTTTTAACTTAAAGTATTTCTATAATAAAGCCGATATCATTAAAGAATTTCAATACCAAATCAATACAGAGGTAGGAAGTAAATTCTCAAAAGTATCTACCGACATTCGCTTTAGAAGTTTAACATCAAAAAACACCCAACTCGATTTTAGGTTTTTTGCTGGTGCATTTTTAAATAACCGAACCTCTGGAGATTATTTTAGTTTCGGTCTCGATAGAGCTAATGATTACCTGTTTGAACTCAACTACATTGGTCGATCTGAAAGTTCAGGGGTATTGAGTCAACAATTTATATTGGCTGAAGGAGGATTTAAATCGGTGTTACCCACACGTTTTGCCAATCAGTTTATGATGTCGTTTAACACCAGTATTGGAATGTGGCGATGGTTAGAAATCTACAATGATGTTGCTTTTCTAAAAAATAAATCAGCACCAATGTATTTTGCCTATGAGAACGGAGTGCGTTTTAATTTTGTGAACAGTATCTTCGAAATTTACCTACCCCTATACTCCAATAATGGTTGGGAAATTAGCAACCCTGCATATTCCAAGAATATTCGTTTTGTGATTACTGCAAATCCAAAAGCCATTTTTAACTTTTTTAGACGAGGATTTTTATAATATCTTTATTTATCCTACTGTATTACAACATAATTTTACGAATAATTCAATAATATAAACTATTTTTAAATTTCGTTTAAAAAAACTAAATTTGCAAGACCAGAAAAACAAGTTTATCATGTCAGATGTAACCGCTTTACAACACAGCCCTCAACTTTCTTTTGAAGAGTTTAAAAAAGAAGTACTAAACGACTATAGAATCGCTAGATTAAGTAGAGAATGTAGTTTACTTGGCCGTAGAGAAGTACTCACAGGAAAAGCCAAGTGTGGTATTTTTGGAGATGGTAAAGAAGTTCCTCAACTGGCTTTAGCTAAAGCTTTTAAGAATGGAGATTTTAGATCTGGTTACTACAGAGACCAAACGTTTATGATGGCAATTGGCGCTTTAAATGCCCAACAGTTTTTTGCTGGTTTATATGCACACACAGATATTACTATAGAACCCATGTCTGCTGGTAGACAAATGGGAGGTCATTTTGCCACCCATAGTTTACAGGAAGATGGTACGTGGAAAGACTTAACAGCGCAAAAAAACTCCAGTTCAGACATCTCGCCTACCGCAGGTCAAATGCCAAGATTATTAGGCTTAGCACAAGCCTCAAAAATCTACAGAAATGTGCAAGAGCTCAACCAACACACTTCCTTTTCAAAAGAAGGAAACGAGATTGCTTGGGGAACTATTGGAAATGCGAGTACTAGTGAAGGGTTGTTTTTTGAAACAATAAATGCCGCTGGTGTATTACAAGTACCCATGGTAATGAGCGTTTGGGACGATGAATATGGTATCTCTGTTCATGCAAAACATCAAACAACTAAAGAGAGTATTTCTGAAATTTTAAAAGGATTTCAACGTGAAGAAGGAACCAATGGTTACGAGCTTTTTGTAGTAAACGGTTGGGACTATGTACAATTAATCGATACCTATACCAAAGCAGCAGCTATTGCAAGAACAGAACACGTTCCAGTACTTATTCACGTTAAAGAACTCACGCAACCTCAAGGGCATTCAACCTCTGGATCCCACGAGCGTTATAAAAATGAAGAACGATTGCAATGGGAACAAGATTTTGATTGTATTACAAAGTTTCGTGAATGGATTTTAGAGTTTGAATTAGAGGATGCCACAGGTGAAACCTTGCGTTTTGTTGAGGATGAAGAAGCACTTATAGCAATTGAAAAAGAGGCAAAAAAGGAAGTAAGCAATGCTAAAAGAGCTGCTTGGACCGCCTTTCAACAAGAGATTACATCAGACCTTAATCAAGCAGTATCAATTTTAGAAGCCCTAGCACAAAAAAGTGCGAATGGAACCTTCATTAGTAAACTCAAAAACGATTTAACTGCAGTAGCAGAACCCATTCGAAAAGACATCTTAATTGCCACCAGAAAAGCGCTTCGTTTTGTAAAAGATGAACAAAGCAATGAAAAAACAACCTTGCAACAATTCATTAAAGACATTACATCAAAAGCTGCTGTAAAATATTCATCTCACTTAATGAGCGAAACTTCTGGAGCGACTCAACATGTTACAGCTGTTTCACCAACTTATAGTGACACCGAAAACCTAGTAGATGCCAGAGTGATTATGAGAGATAACTTTGACGCCTTACTTAAAAAGTATCCCGAGGTGCTTATTTTTGGTGAAGATGCAGGACATATTGGAGATGTAAATCAAGGTTTAGAAGGCTTACAAGAAAAATATGGAGAGCTACGAGTATCGGACACAGGAATTCGAGAAGCGACTATTTTAGGCCAGGGAATCGGTATGGCAATGAGAGGCCTTCGTCCGATTGCAGAAATACAATATTTAGATTACCTACTGTATGCACTTCAAATCATTAGCGATGATTTAGCTACGCTTAGATACCGAACTTTCGGGAAGCAAAAAGCACCTTTAATTATTAGAACAAGAGGGCATAGATTAGAAGGTATTTGGCATTCTGGATCCCCAATGGGCGGAATCATTAACAATGTAAGAGGAATACATGTACTCGTACCCAGAAACATGACCAAAGCCGCAGGGTTTTACAACACTTTACTTCAATCTGATGAACCTGCACTTGTTATTGAGTGTTTAAACGGCTACCGATTAAAAGAAAATTTACCTACAAACTTAGGAACATACACTACCCCTATTGGCGTTGTAGAAACCTTAAAAGAAGGAAGTGATATTACCGTAGTCTCTTATGGTTCTACACTACGAATTATAGAGGAAGCAGCAAAAGACCTAGCTCAAGTAGGCATCGATATTGAAATTATTGATGCACAAAGTTTACTTCCTTTTGATACCAATCACGATTGCCTAAACAGTGTGGCAAAAACAAATCGACTTTTAGTAGTGGATGAGGATGTTCCTGGTGGTGCTTCAGCTTTTATTTTGCAAAAAATTGTTGAAGAACAAAATGCTTATCAGTATTTAGACAGTAAACCAAGTACCCTTACCGCAAAAGCGCACCGCCCTGCTTATGGTACGGATGGTGATTATTTTTCGAAGCCTTCTGCAGAAGATGTTTTTGAAAAAGTGTATGAAATCATGCACGAATCTAACCCAACGAAATACATAAAACTGTACTAAAACACTGGTATTTCTTTATAGTTTATAGAAAATAATTTTATAGACCAATTGATAATTAGTACATTAGCGTACTTTAATTGTAACTACAAATCATTTTCCATGAAAAGAATACTTATTCTAGCCTTGCTAGTGGCTTTTATTGTGCCTAGTAAAGCCATTTCACAACGCAAAAAATCAAAAAAAAACACAGCTGAAGTAACCATCTTAAAACCAAAATCGAAAGTGCCCAAGTACTCAGATTTTGTAAATAAATCTACACAAACAGACCAAGGTCTTTTTGATGTTCACGAAACTAAAAATAAGTATTACTACGAAATCCCCAATGCGCTTTTAGGCAAAGAACTACTTTGGGTAACCCGAATAAAAGATATTCCTGCTGGTTTAGGAGGAGGCTATGTAAATGCTGGGTCAAAAATTAATGAACAAGTTGTAGTATGGGAACAGTTCAAAAATAAGATTTTACTGAAGTTGAAATCTTACAATGCTATTGCTGCCGATTCATTGCCAATTTATAAATCGGTAAAATCAAACAACTTAGAACCAATTTTATTTGCCTTTGATATTAAAACTCAAAATCCAGACTCCACGGCAGTTCTTATAGATGTAACAAAGTTATTTTCTACAGATGTAAAGGCCATCTCAGGATTACCAAGCAGATATAGAAGTACCTACAGAGTTCGGAGATTAGACCCTGCGAGAAGCTTTATCAACAGTATTAAAAGTTATCCTAAAAACATAGAAGTCGTGCAAGACTTTAGCTTTGATGCAGACAACCCACCTAGTCAACGAAGTTCAAATACAATAAGCATACGCATCAATCAGTCGATGATTTTATTACCAGAACAACCAATGATGCCTCGTTTATACGATAAGCGTGTTGGCTATTTTTCTGTTGGAAATATCGACTATGGTTCAGAAGCTTTAAAAGCAGATAGCAAACGTTATATTAGACGTTGGAGACTAGAACCTAAAGATCCTGCTGCTTATGCTAGAGGGGAGTTAGTTGAGCCTGTAAAACCAATTGTATATTATCTAGACCCAGCTACTCCAGAGAAACTTAAAAAGTTTATCAAGCAGGGAGTAGACGATTGGCAAAAAGTATTTGAAACAGCAGGATTCAAAAATGCCATCATGGCAAAATACCCACCAACAAAAGAAGAAGATCCAGAATTCAGTCCAGAAGATATTCGTTATTCTGTAATCCGTTATGTAGCAAGCACAACCAGAAATGCTAACGGACCTAGTGTATCGGACCCAAGATCTGGCGAAATTATTGAAAGTGATATCATTTGGTATCACAACCATTTACGCTCGTATAGAAATAGATATTTACTAGAAACAGGAGCTGCGAATCCATCTGCGAGAACTTTAAACACTCCAGAAGAAGAAATAGGAGAAATGATGCGAATGGTTATTGCTCACGAAGTAGGTCATGCCCTTGGATTACCACACAATATGGCTGCAAGTTTTTCGTATCCGGTAGACTCTTTACGCTCGGGAAGCTTCACTCAGAAGTACGGCATCGCAGCAAGTATTATGGATTACGCACGCTACAATTATATTGCACAACCTGGAGACAAGAATATTCGTTTTGTTAGACAGTTAGGCCCTTACGATCATTACTCTATCAACTGGGGATACCGAGTACTTCCAGACGCAACCACTCCAGAAGACGAAGTAGCTACTTTAGACAAATGGATTGCAGACAAAGCAGAGGATCCGATGTATCGTTTTGGCGGACAACGTTTCGATCCTTCAGCACAAACCGAAGGAATTGGAAATAACCAGATTCAAGCGAGTAATTACGGAATTAAAAACTTAAAATATGTGGCTAAAAACTTGGCTTCATGGACCGCTAAAGAAACCAACAACTACGAAGATCTATCTGAATTATACGGAGAATTATTAAGTGTGTGGAATAGATACGTGGGACATGTAACAGGGAATATTGGAGGCGTGTATGAGTTTAATAAAAAGCCCGATCAGAAGGGTACAGTTTATCAGCCTGTATCCAAAGAAATGCAAGAGGCTTCATTAAATTGGTTGCTTAAAAATGCTTTTGAAACCCAAAGCTGGTTAGTAGACAAAAGCATTTTACTAAATACCAATGCTACAGGATATACCACGAGAATGCAACGTTTACAAAGTAGACAATTAAACACTATTCTTAGTGCTGGTGTTATGGATAGAGTATTTAATACAGAAGTAACACAATCGTCATATTATTCAGCGAGAGACATTGTAAAAGATTTAAGATTTGGGATATTTTCTGAAGCGTATGCTAATAAGAATACCGATATTTTTAGACGTAATTTACAAAAGACCTTCATCGACAGAATGGAGACTTTAATGAATACCAAGGCTATTGCAAATTCAGATGTTCACGCCATTGTTAGAGGTGAATTATCGGTCTTAAAAACACGTTTAAGTATTGCAAGTAATGGTTCTTTAAACACCATAACCAAATATCATTTTAAAGAATGTGTAGCTAGAATCACAAAAATTTTAGACACCAAAAATTAATCATGTACTAAAAAATGATTTCCTATTGCACACTGTAAACATTGTTTAGGTGTGCAATAGTTTTGTTTAAGCATTAGTAAGGCTTGGGTATCTAACGCATGAGTTGCAACAACCCCAAGTTGACGAAACGACTCAATAACCCTATTTTTTTCGGGAGATAACTGCATCATCATATCGATTAAATGCTCTGGAGACCCTTTACCATATTCTTGTTGATACAGTAATCGTAAGGGCAAAATGGTATTGATTATGAGTATATCGATAAAAGATGTCGTTAATCGTTTCGGGGCCCTTCCACTCTTTTTTTCAAAAGTATAGTGGTTGTCCCAAAACGAAGAAAGCTTCACCTTAAACAAGGTATAAATAGCCTCAATGGACAAGGCTTTAATTGATTTTGAAAACAAATGTTCTTCACCAGAATACAACCGTGCTAATTGTGCAATTCGAACTGTTGGAAAGCTCGAGGGACGCATTCTAAAAAATTGAAAACGCGAAGATGGCAATGATTGCAGCCGGTATTTCGCTTTAAGGAATTGATAAGTTTGACGTAAACCATCTCGATAGACCCCCAATCCTTCATCGGCTAAAAACCCTGCCTGACCAAAAAATAAGGCTTCTAAGTACCCATCATTAAAACGCTCTTTTCTAATTATGTGAAATGGAATTGAATTGGCTAGATCTAAAAATGCCTGTTTATTAACAAGGCCTCCAAAGCGAGCGGCAAGCAATTGAAAAAAAACATATTCCCAATCGTATGCAGCATTCTTTAGAAGCTCAGTCATTTCATTAGCTTTCTGCTCCAAGCGTTCAAAAAATAAGCGTTCTTTCCAATGTTGAAAAACAAAAGTTGGGGTATGCTTAATAGAGTCTTCACATAATATCCAAGATGAGGGCGAGTTAAATAAGCGTTTAAAATTCTCTAATAACCTTGGGGGTACATAGTGTTGTAAGACTAAAGTGGGTAATTGCTGATTATTCTTCATAAAAACAGACACATCATCTGTCCAAACCACATGAAGAATAACCGCATCATAGGCTGCATCTTCTTCATGATGATGTGCATACCAATCTGATGATTTAAGATGAATTTCTACATCACCTATCCATGTTTGCCCATTAATCTGAAGACGCGCTTGTAAAAAATCGGGGCCCGCATTGGTGTTTAATAGTCCTGGTTTTTCAACAACCAAAGAGTCAGAATTTGTTGTCTGTAATTGCACCTCACCCAAAAGGGAAAAGCGCCAGATATACTGGAGAAAGTCCTCTTTCATAGTATTTTTTCTTTTAAACTTACAAAATATATCCAAAGAGAACCCCTATTCACCTATCAATTATAGCAATTATAGCTATGTGTATACACAATGGAATAGCGTATTTTTGTATTCAAAATACACAACATGAAAACGATAGAAAGTTTACAGTGGCGATATGCCGTTAAAAAATTTGATGATACCAAAGAACTGAGCAACTCTCAACTCGATATTTTAAAAGAAGCATTTAATCTCACGGCCACTTCGTATGGTTTACAACCCATAAAGCTTGTTGTTTTAAAGAATAAAGAACTCCAACAAAAATTGGTGGCACATTCGTGGAACCAACAACAAATTGCTCAAGCATCGCATGTACTAATTATTTGTATTCAGAATACAGTAACTACAGAAGATGTTGTGCGCTATTTTAATACTGTAAAAGCCATTCGAAATACCCCAGATGAGATTATCAATCCTTTTAAAAGCTTTTTAGAAGATACCATACGCGAAAAAACTACAGAGGAGCTAAAAGCATGGGCTAAAAATCAAGCCTATATTGCCTTAGGGAACCTATTAACAGTTTGTGCTATTGAAAAAATTGATTCCTGTCCGATGGAAGGATTTGTACCTGAAGCATACGATAAACTTTTAGGATTAGCGGAACACAACCTAAGTGCTACTTTAGTCTTACCCGTAGGAATTAGAGCAGAAAATGACTTTATGAAAGACCTAAAAAAGGTTAGAAAAGAGCTTAAAGATATCCTCATAGAACTAGCATAAACCTGCGACTATTTGTACCTTTACCCTAAATTACATCATATGCATACTACCATAAGAAGTCTCTCTCCTACTCCCCTTTGGAATTATTTTTCTGATCTTAATACAGTACCTAGACCCTCCAAAAAAGAAGAACGTGTTATTGCTTTTATGGTTGATTTCGGAAAAAGCTTAGGATTAGAAACGAGGGTAGATCCTGTGGGGAACGTCATCATAAAAAAGCCGGCTAGTAGCGGTATGGAAGACAGGCAAACCGTTGTTTTGCAAAGCCATTTAGACATGGTACATCAAAAAAATACAGCGACTGTTTTTGATTTTGATACGCAAGGAATCGAAATGTATATTGATGGAGATTGGGTAACCGCCAAAGACACCACCTTAGGTGCCGATAATGGTTTGGGTGTAGCCGCAATTATGGCCGTTTTAGCCGACACCATGATAAAGCATCCAGCCTTAGAAGCCTTATTTACTATTGATGAAGAAACCGGAATGACTGGAGCTAAAGGTCTTCGGGCAGGATATTTAGAAGGTACCATACTACTCAACTTAGACACCGAAGAGGACGATGAAATTGACATGGGTTGTGCTGGCGGTGTAGATATTAACATAGCAGGAACCTATGTAGCCGTTGAACCACAACCAGAAAGTGTAGGGCTTGCCGTAACGGTACGTGGACTTCAAGGAGGACATTCTGGAATGGATATTCATAAAGGGTTGGGAAATGCCAACAAAATAATAAACAGATTGTTGCATGTTGGATCAACACACTTTGGTATTCAAGTAGCTGAAATTGATGGAGGTGGTTTAAGAAACGCTATTCCAAGAGAGAGCGTAGCCAATATTGCAATTTCAGCTTCGCAAAAAGCTGCGTTTTTAGAGGATATTGCCACTGAAATAGTCGCTATTCAAACAGAACTTTCTCCTATAGAACCCAACTTAAAAATTACACTTACACCAACCTCAACGCCAGAAAAAGTGCTTTCTGATGAAGCACAACGCAAACTTATCCAAAGTGTGTATGCCGCTCAAAACGGAGTGTACAAGATGAGTACAACTATGGAAGACTTAGTAGAAACCTCCAACAACATCGCTAGAGTATTGGTTAAAGATGGGCATATTGAAATCGCATGTTTAACACGTTCTTCATCGGAGAGCTCTAAATACGACCTAGCAAACTGTTTAAAAGCCACTTTTGAATTGGGGGGTTACGATGTATCTTTTAACGGCGATTATCCTGGATGGCAACCCAATATACACTCTCCTATTTTAAAAGTACTGAGCACTCAATATGAAAAACTATTCGATGAAAAGCCAAAAGTTGTGGCTTGTCATGCAGGCTTAGAATGTGGTATTTTAGGTCAGCATTATCCAACATTAGACATGGTTTCGTTTGGCCCAACCATTAAAGGAGCCCACTCTCCAGATGAACGTGTATCAATTACTTCGGTTCAGAAATTTTGGAAGTTTTTTACCACTATTCTAGAAAATATCCCTGCAAAACAATAAGATTTAGCACAGTTCTTCAAAAAAAGAAAATCCTATAAAAAGGGAGTGCGTTAATTGTTTAAAAACTTTAAGATATCAAGCCTAAACTATTGAGGTATAGTGCTTTGTGTTTTTAGCGTATTGTTAACATCTTTGACTTTTATAAACAGTAATAAATCGTAATTTTACCTGTATAAAATACAGGTACTACATGGGTAAAATTATTGCAATTGCTAATCAAAAAGGAGGAGTTGGAAAAACAACCACTACTGTAAATCTAGCCGCTTCTTTAGGCGTTCTAGAAAAGAAGGTGTTGTTAATAGATGCCGATCCTCAAGCAAATGCTTCCTCTGGTTTAGGTGTTGATATTGAAGAGATTACCAAAGGAACATATCAAGTTTTAGAACATACGATTGCTGCAAAAGAAGCCATCATTAAAACCAGTTCACCTAATGTTGAC
>CBFHVY010000019.1:0-11954 GCA_965659555.1 Flavobacteriaceae bacterium | reverse complement strand
GTTGACATTATCCCTGCACATATTGATTTAGTTGCTATTGAAATAGAATTAGTAGATAAAGAAGCAAGAGAATACATGCTTCAAAAAGCTTTGGCAGAAGTAAAAAATGACTACGACTATATTCTTATCGACTGCGCCCCATCTTTAGGGCTTATTACCTTAAATGCTCTTGTAGCAGCCAACTCTGTAATCATTCCTATTCAATGCGAATACTTTGCTTTAGAAGGCTTAGGCAAGTTGCTGAACACCATTAAAAGTGTTCAAAAAATTCACAATCCAAGTTTAGATATTGAAGGACTTTTACTCACCATGTTCGACTCTCGTTTGCGATTATCGAATCAAGTGGTCGATGAAGTTCAAAAGCATTTTAGTACCATGGTATTTGATACCATTATTAGAAGAAATACCCGCTTAGGAGAAGCTCCTAGTTATGGCGAAAGTATTATTGCTTATGATGCAACCAGTAAAGGTGCCGTAAATTACTTAAATTTGGCAAACGAACTTCTCAAAAAGAATCAGTATGGCAAAAGCTACTAAAAAACAAGCCTTAGGAAGAGGCTTATCTGCACTACTCAAAGATACTACAGACCTTGTTTCTGCTACCGATAAAAATGCAGATAAAGTAGTAGGTAGCATCATTGAAATTCCTGTAGCAGCCATTGAAGTAAACCCATACCAACCTAGAACGTATTTCGATGAGGAAGCCCTACGAGAACTTGCCAGTTCGATTAAAGAGTTGGGAGTTATTCAACCAATTACCGTTCGAAAGTTAGAAGGAAATCATTTTCAATTGGTTTCTGGAGAACGCCGATTTAGAGCCTCAAAACTGATAGGCTTAACTGCAATTCCTGCCTATATTCGTATCGCGAATGACCAAGAAATGCTAGAAATGGCCTTGGTAGAAAACATTCAACGTAAAAATTTAGACCCTATTGAAGTCGCCTTATCGTATCAACGTTTAATCGATGAGATTCAACTCACACAAGAAGAATTATCTACTCGTGTTGGTAAGAAAAGGTCTACAGTAGCCAATTATTTACGACTCCTAAAATTAGACCCTATTGTACAAACAGGAATGCGTGATGGTTTTATTTCTATGGGACATGGTAGAGCACTCATCAATATAGAAAGTACAGACCAACAGCTAGATATTTATGAGAAAATTTTAAAAGAGAAACTTTCTGTTCGTCAAACCGAAAGTCTTGTTCAAAGTTTAAAATCGACTCCTAAAGCACGCCCTAAAAAAGCAAAACTTCCTTCATTTGTAAAAGAAAACATGGGAGCGATTGAATCGTTTTTCGGACAAAAAGTTGCCGTTCAAGTAAACGCTAAAGGAAAGGGAAAACTCAGCATCTCTTTTAATTCTGAAGAAGAATTCAACCGAATTAAAAACTTATTACGCTAAGTGAATCAACAGATACTCATAGTGCTTCTTACGCTATTTCTTATAAGCAGTGCTTCTGTATGTGGACAAGAAAAAGACTCTATTACAACCAAAACACAAAAGAAGAAACGTTTTACAGTTAGTCAAGACTACTACAATCCTTTATCGCCCTCTAAAGCGGCCTTTTATTCTGCTATTTTTCCTGGAGGTGGACAATTGTATAATAAGAAATACTGGAAGGCTCCAATTGTATGGGGCGCCATGGGAACTAGTGTATACTTTTACCTAGACAATAACAGTGAATACAAACGATACCGTTCTGCCTTTAAACAACGTGAAGCAGGCTTACAAGATGAGTTTACTCTCGATGACGGAACTGTACTGATTTCGAGAACAGGATTGATAAACGCGCAAAAAGTACTGAGAAACAATAGAGACTTGTCGTTATTAACCACACTTATTCTCTATGCCTTACAAATTGTTGAAGCGAGTGTTAATGCTCATTTACTTCAATTTAATACCTCAGACGATTTATCATTTCAACCTGTGATTGTTCCAGACCCCATTATGGTTCAAGCACCCACATTTGGACTCTCGCTTAAATATACATTTTAACATGAAAATAGCACTTTTAGGATATGGAAGAATGGGTAAAGAAATTGAAAAGATTGCCCTAGAACGAGGTCATGAAATTGTCTTAAAGGTACAACGCGACGAATCTTATGACATTTCGATTGCCGATGTTGCTATTGATTTTAGCGTTCCCTCGGCCGCTTTTCAAAATATATCAAATGGTATTCAACACAAGGTGCCTGTAGTTTCTGGCACAACCGGATGGCTAGCTCAATACAACGATGCTGTCGCTTTATGTAATGCACATGAAGGCGCTTTTATATATGCTTCTAATTTCAGCCTTGGGGTTAATTTATTCTTTGATATTAATGCAAAAGTTGCACAACTACTTAGCAGGTTTGACACCTATAGCACTGCGATTGAAGAAATACATCATACTCAAAAACTAGATGCCCCAAGTGGTACTGCTATTAGTCTTGCCGAAGGCATTATCGCCAATTCAAACAAAAAAGAATGGAGTTTAGACGGTACAGCTAGTGATACAAATATTCCTATTACGGCTAAACGTATTCCTGAGGTACCAGGGACACACACCATAAGTTACACCTCTAGCATAGATACCATTAGCTTAACACATACTGCACACAACCGATCTGGGTTTGCATTGGGTGCTGTTGTTGCTGCCGAATGGATTTTGGGTAAAAAAGGGGTGTTTACCATGAAGGATGTGTTAAACCTAGGTTAAAGAATGTAACAAAATGTGTATTTTGCACCCTAATGATTAGTTAAAATTCAGTACAATGACATATACAGAGTGGTTCCTATTTTTCTTGCTTGTGCAAGTAATTCATTTTTTAGGAACATGGAAATTATATACTAGAGCAGGAAAAAAAGCTTGGGAAGCCATTATTCCAGTATACAATGCCATCGTATTGATGGAGATTATTAAACGTCCTAAATGGTGGGTTATCTTGCTATTTATACCCATTGTTAACCTACTGTTATTTCCTGTCATTTGGATTGAAACTGCTCGTAGTTTTGGGCATACTCAACGAAAAGACACTGCTCTCACACTACTCAGTTTAGGGTTCTACCTCTACTATATCAATTACGCTACTGATGCTCAACACAAAGCAGATCGTAGTTTAGATCCTAGAACATCGCTTGGTGAATGGGTGAGCTCTATTACTTTTGCTATTATTGCTGCAACTTTGGTACACACCTATGTTATGCAGCCCTATACCATACCAACATCGTCATTAGAAAAATCGCTGTTGGTGGGTGACTATCTATTTGTTAGTAAATTTCATTATGGTGCCCGTGTCCCGATGACTACTATAGCAGCACCGATGTTACACGATACCATTCCAGCAATTCCAATTCCGTTTACGGGAAAATACCTCAATAAATCGTTTAAGTCCTACCTCAGCATACCTCAATTACCTTATATGAGGTTGCCAGGATTTCAGAAAATCAAACGAAATGACATTGTGGTATTTAGTTGGCCTGCAGACACCCTCAAAACCATGTGGGGAGATACTTCGGGAGAATTTACCTATAAGCCCATTGACAAAAGAACAAATTATGTAAAAAGAGCTGTGGGTGTTCCAGGCGATACCCTTAGCTTACGTGATGGCTATGTATATACCAATGGTGTAAAAAACACTTTACCCGATAGAGCTAAATTGCAATTCTTTTATGTGTACACCTCTAAAGAACCCATTACTAGAAACAACTTTCCTCGTTTCTTAAACGATAATAATGAACGTAGTTTAGTGTATAGCATTAAAACCGAATATTGGGAAGATGCACGAGTAAAAAAAGCACTTGAAGAAAATGCTAACCTAACAAAAATAGCTGGAGACTCTCTTTTTACTCATGTTACAGGAGGAGTTGGAGAAGGTTTATTGAAAAGATTAGGCATGAATATCGTTGACACTAAAATAAGTGTGAATATGACGGAAGAAGAAGCCGCTCGTTTAGCCAACCATAGTTTTACGGCTTCGGTTGATAAAGTTATTCATCAAGCAGACCAAGCTATTTTTCCACACATCAAAAATTCTGGGTGGACTCAAGACAATATGGGCCCTTTTTATATTCCTGAAGCAGGAAAAACTATAGACCTCACCACAGACAATTTACCTTTGTATAAAGAAATCATCAGCCGTTACGAAGGCAATGATCTCACCATTCAAGGCGATGCTATTTATATTAATGGGCAACCAGCTACGCAATATACCTTTAAACAAGACTACTATTGGATGATGGGAGACAACCGTCATAATTCTTTAGATGCTCGTTATTGGGGCTTTGTACCTTTTAATCATGTCGTAGGAAAACCTGTATTTGTTTGGTTTAGTTGGGACCCGAATGCGCAAGGCTTATCGGCTAAAGTAAAAAGTATTCGATGGGATAGAGTTTTTACTACAGTTGGGGGTTCTGGAGAGCCGGTTTCTTACTTGAACTACTTCCTTATCGCTCTTGCTATATATTTTGGATATAGTATGTTCGTTAAAAAGAAAAAATAAAAGCGATGGGTGCGCTTTTTATTCCGACGTATTTTTCTCCTATTGCACAGTATGCTGCCTTGTATAACTATCCAAACTTTGTGTTTGAGGTGGAAGACAATTTTCAAAAGCAAAGCTACAGAAACCGTTGTTATATTCACGGTGCAAATGGAAAACAGTTGTTAAACATTCCAATTGTTCATGATAAAAATACCGAACGAAAAAAAACAAAAGACACCAAAATAGAACAGCAGTTTCCGTGGCAGCAACAACACTTTAAGTCCTTAAAAATTGCCTACAGATCTTCCCCCTTTTTTGAATTTTATGAAGATGACCTTGCTCCTATTTTTACAAAAAAATATCATTTTCTTCAAGACTTAACTATTGACACCTTTTTGTTTGTAAAAGATGCCCTAGAATTAGCACATGAGTTTACGGTATCGGAAAGCTATCAAGTACAACCTGAGGGTCAAGATTTTAGATATTTAGCCAATGCTAAGCAAAAACTCAATATCGACTTTCCTAAATACACACAAGTGTTTGACGACAAAAATGGGTTTATTAAAAATCTTAGCATCTTAGACCTTTTATTTATGGAGGGGCCAAATACGATTAGTTATTTAGAAAATTTAAACGTACATTAGGAACGAAAAGAAGCAGGCGAGGGATCATTATATACTAGATTATCAATGGACTTTATTTATCACTTGCTAAGTGAGCATACCTCACTTTCTGAATCATCTAAGAAAAAATTTATCAACTTACTCACCCTTAAAGAGTATGCTAAAGGGCAAACTATTTCAAAAAAAGGCGAGCTTCCTACTAAATTTTATCTTATAAAATCAGGCTATGTCCGTTCATACATAACCAATCACAAAAACAAAGAGTTTATACGAACTATTTATGCTCCTGGAACTACTAAAGGGTCTTTTGCTTCGTTGATTCTAAAAAAACCGTCGAGATCTACCTACGAATGTCTTAATTGTTGTCAGATTTATGTAGGCGATTTTCTTGAATTTAAAAAGTTATGTCAGAAAAATCTCGATATTGCTAACCTTTACAACATTGTTCTTGAGCAAGTCTACTTACGAATGGAAAAAAGAATTTATGAGCTTTCTGTTTTAGACGCTACAGAACGCTATAAAAATTTAAAAAAGAGTATCCCTACCATCGATAATATTATTCCTCAGTACCATATTGCTTCTTACCTAAACATTACCCCTGTTCAATTAAGTAGAATTCGAAAAGAAATTTATTCTAAATAGTGTTTTCTTTTATCCTTCATTACGGATTACACTATCTTTTTCCTGTCGTAATTGCTTTTGTATTTTTTAACGACCAATGGAAAAAGGCCTATCTTATTTTAGTTGCAACGATGCTAATAGATCTTGATCATTTGCTTGCCACTCCAATTTTCGATCCGAATAGATGTAGTATTAATTTTCACCCTTTACATAGCTATTATGCCCTAGCTTGTTATTTTGGTTTACTCTACTTTAAAAAGACTCGAATTATAGCTGTTGGATGCATCTTTCATTTGATCACCGATGCCATAGATTGCTTACTTTAGCAACCCTTTCGATAGTTGTTTTAATAAGCTATTCATCTCTGAAGAAATCTGCAATTTAAATATTACCCAGAGGTACACGACACTTATCAATATAGCTTTTAAGGCTATGTTTAAAATGGGGTGAAAGTCAAAATTTATTTTATAAAATACTCCGAAAAACACCGCAATAATAAACAGCAACAGAACGGTTTTTGCCGTAAATGGAGTCATCTTAAATTTATAATAGACGTACCATAATTTAATGGTATTAAAAACTCCAATAACGATTAGTGTCGATAAGGCCGCGCCATCTATACCAATACGATCGATGAGCCAAATGTTTAAAAACGTAACCGATAAAGCCATTCCAATACCATAGGGTAATAAAATTTTATAGTGCTTAGAATTCGAAATTATTGCACCATTACTTCCTAAAAACATGACATATAGCTTGGCAATTGAAATCATAAACACCACCCAAACACCATTTGCATAATCGAAAGGTAAGAGCACATACAGTTCTTTTATGGTAAGATTAATCAACAAGAACAACAAGCCACACACCAGTAAAAGATTAATCGAACTCTTTTTGTATAAGGATGCTACTTCTTGTGTGTTTCCTTCATTAATCGCTTTCGCCGTAAGGGGTTGAATAATATGCGACATGGCTCTTCCTGGCACCTCAATCACAGAGCCTATATAAACAGCCACGGCATAAAAGGCTGTAAACTGAATGGCCTTCTGGGCTGGAATCATTACTTTATCGATATCTATTAAAATTGCACCTGCACTCCCTGCTAAAATGATATATGCAGAATATTGTAAAACCTCTTTTATATTGCTCGGCATAGCAAAGCTAAACTTCGGAATATACAATCGGAATGCATACAGCATCATAATGAGAGTTCTTATAAAATAGGCCCCCGTAAGCCAGTAGACAAATTGAATCTGAGAAATCCAACCTAGAAAGACCGCAAAGAGCAGTCCCATAACCACTACCCTATTATATAATTCTTTAATTAGGTTTCCAAAAACCGATTGTAAATGCACTTTAGACCACGCATAAAAGATTTCAAAATATGCTGTAGCGATAGCTACCAAATAAATAATATAGGTAAAGTCTTTGATAATAGGGTTTTTGAGTGATAAATACGTGCTGATTTGCTCATAAAACAAGGATCCAAAGACGCCCATTGGAATTGCTATGACTAAGGGAAACAATACAGCAAAACTTAAGAACTTGTCTTTTTCTTCAGTAATAGCATACGCACTAAAAAACTTAATAATGGTATACTGAATTCCAAAAGCAGTAAGCGGCATAATAACATTTGCAGTAGATAATAAATAGGTAACTAAACCATAATAGTCTTCGGTTAAGAATTGGGTATACAAAAACAAGGCATTAATTCCACCAATACCAAAGGCGATATAGGTGATTACCGTATTCTTAAACGATTGATTTAATACAATTCCCACAGATTATGCTATGAATTGATAGATTGCTTGATACATATGCTCCCCTACTTGATCTCCGTATAAATGTTGTTCAAATGAAAGCTCAGCCTGTTGATAATAACGATATGCCGATAGTATTTTCTCTTGATTAGCACCTACTAATTGAGCAAAACCACCCTCGACTAACTCAACCCATTCTGACTCATTTCTTATAATAATACATGGTTTTTTGGAAAAATAGGCTTCTTTCTGAAGACCTCCACTATCGGTAACCACCGTAGTACAATGCTTCAACAAACTCAACATATCAAAATACCCTACTGGATCTATAAGAGTAATTTGTGTTGTAAGTCCAAAATGAGATAGTTGTTTTTTAGTTCTAGGATGAAGCGGCAACACCACTGGTGTTTCTTTATGAATGGCATCTAACCCTTTAAAAATAGCTTCTAAATTCGCCTTGCTATCCGTATTTTCTTGCCTGTGTAATGTTGCTAAGACAAACGAAGTATTGGTGAGATTCAAACGCTTGATAATATCAGATTTTGTTTCTGCTAATGCACTATAAAAAGACACTGAATCTTTCATGATATCTCCCGTAAGAAGCACCTTAGTATCAAAATGCTCAAATCCTTCACGCTCTAAATTGGCAATTGCTGTTTGTGTAGGGCATAACAATAAATCTGAAATTCGGTCGGTAAGAATTCTATTGATTTCTTCGGGCATATTCATATTAAATGAACGTAATCCCGCCTCGATATGAATTAGTGTTATCTGTAGTTTTTTAGCTGCAAGAGCACCTGCCAATGTTGAGTTGGTATCTCCATAAACAACAACAGCATCGGGTTGTTCTGTGAGCAATACATTCTCGATAGCGGCTAACATTTCGCCCGTCATCTCTCCATGTCCTTTGCTGTGAATAGCGAGATGATAATGCGGTTTTGGAATCTGCATTTCATCAAAAAAGATAGCGCTCATATTGGCATCAAAATGCTGTCCTGTATGTACAATCACTTCTTCAATCTGCCCATGTTGCATAATAATTCTACTCAAAGTTGCTGCCTTTACAAATTGAGGTCGAGCTCCTACTATGGTCACTATTTTTTTCATGCAGTTTGAACTACTTTTTGAAGTACTTCTGAAAGTACTTTTGTTAATGCTTTTCTGTGATACTGTGCTACATTTCTCGACTGTACCTGTAATTTGTGTTCGGTATACAAATGGTACATTTCCAGCAAAGTTGTTTTTAATCCTTCAGCATCCTCATAATCAACCAGTACACCTGTTTGAGTATCTTCTAGAAGAATTGCAGCATCACCATCTGTTGGTCCAATAGCTAAGATAGGTCGTTTTGCTTGAATATACTCAAAGAGTTTTCCGGTAAGAATACCTTTTGCACTTGGCACTTGATTGATAAATAAAAGTAATACTTGCGATTGTTGTTGATATACAGCCACCTCATCGTGAGAAAGATACCCCACAAATTCAACATTCTCTGAAGCTAATTGTGCTGCTGAAGTATAGACTTCATCTGCAAATGCACCAATCAATTGCACTTTAAGATCTCTTTTAAAATTTGGATGTTCGTCACACAGTTCAGCAAGTACGTTCCAAAAATGTTTTGGATTCCTATCAGCATTCATCAACCCGATATGGGTTAAGGTAAATCGTGAATCTACCTCGTGTTCACTCGCTGATAGTTCGGTGTCATATCCATTGGTAATGGTATATGTATTTTTTGAAAACTGAGAAAAATAGGTATGCATCGTATTGCCAACCACAATAAGTGCGTCTGCAGAAGTAGCCACTTGTTTTTCAAGTGCTCGATGCTTTTTTATGGTTTTTTGTGTATGAGGTAATTGATGAAAATAATCGATATCAATCCAAGGGTCTCTAAAGTCGGCAATCCATTTAAGTCGAGTGGCCTCTTGTACACCTAAACCTATTAAATGAAGGCTATGGGGTGGCCCAGTAGTAATGATGGCATCAACAGGATGTTCTTTTAAGTATTTGGATAGATATGCTACGGAAGGCTGTATCCAAAACATTCTAGCGTCTGGAATAAAATAATTAGCTCTTATATACTGTAAGCATCTCTGAAAAAATGTCGGTTGTTGATGGATAAACCCACTACTTTGCTTTACCTTTTTTTTGGTGAACTTTTTAAAGAATCTCACGGGTTCTTTAATCGGTTGTTTTAGTACCTGAACTCCTTCAGGAATGTGTTTTGCTAAAGAATCATCTTGAATAAGATAGTCTGGATTGGCAACAGTATACACTATGGGTTCAACACCAAAGTCTCGTAAGTATTTTACAAATTGTAACCATCGTTGTACTCCAGAACCTCCAGAGGGTGGCCAATAATATGTTACAATTAGTACTTTCATGAAGCTAATGTACTATAAAGGGTTAACAATTCATGTGCGGTTTGTTCCCAAGAAAACTCTTGTTTTACAAAATGGGCTCCTTTTGCTCCCATATCTTCACGTAATGTTGTATCGTTATAAAGCACTCGAATTTGTTTTGCAAAATCTTCTGCATCTTGTTCTTGATGCACTAAACCTGCGCCTACTTTTGTCACTAAATCTGCTTGTGCTTTGGCATTACTTACCAAAAGTGGTTTTTCAAAACTCATGTATTGAAACAACTTGTTTGCATAGGCTACATCGTGTTGCTTATTTCTATGGAGAGGCGAAATACAGACCGAACTCGCTTGAATATACGATGGAAATAAAGCCACTTCTTGCCATCCCTCAAAATCAACTAATGCAGATATCCCTAAAGAAGCCACACGTTCTTTTAATATTGGATCTGTAGTATTTGTACCCACAATCACCAATTTAATTGTTGGGATATGTTCCACTAATTTTGGTAGCGACTCAATAGCAGTCATTAACCCTCTTCTAAGGTTGGTATCCCCTAAATACAACAGCACAAAATGTGATGAATATCGATCGAGAATCGATTGGTCTAGGAGTGCATTTGTATAAAATGATGCTCTTATGGTATTGGGAACAAGTTTTATTTTTGCTGAAGAAATTCCTGTACGCTCTTGAATATCAGCTACAAATTCAGGAGAAACCGTGAGCACAGCAGTTGCCCTTGCTATACATTCCTCTTCTTTCTGCTTCCATTTTTTAAAGGATATTAAATACTTTCCAGGAAACTTCTGGGTATGGGGATACAACTTTAAAATTTCGGGTTGATTATCGTGTAAATCTAATACCACAGGTAATCCATAGGTGCGATTAACATGATATACCGTTTCAGCAATTCGCATATCGTGAATATGAAGCGCTTCAACCTCATTTTTTTTTATAAAGTGGTGTATTTTAGGGGCCATACACCATCTGTAAAAGGGAAAAGTATAGGCTAAGGCAGAGAGTTTATAAATCAATGTGGTAGACGAGTATCTGCACACAGTGATTCCTGCATAGTTTTCTTCTTGATAGGGTTTGGTATACCCAACACAAAACAAAAAGACTTTATGTCCGGCATTAACTAAAGTTACCGCTTCGTTTTCCACTCTAGGATCTGGCGGAAAGCTAGCGTCTAAAATCATTCCTATTTTCATATGACTTTAGTTTTCTATTTTCTTTCTAACTGCACTTACGGCATAATATCTTGGAACGAATAATCGAAGTAAGGGTCTAAAGCCTACTTTTTTAACTGGACTTGTCCATTTTAAACGTTTTTCAATATGCCATCCAGCCTTTTCTAACAACCAATCGAATTGCCAATCTTCAAACTCATGGTAATGACGATCCCATGGGTCTATAGGACTCTTATAGGCTTTAGCAAACCACAATTGTAATGGAATACTTGCAATAAGTTTTGCTCCCTTTAACTTACTCAAAACAGGCAGAGGAGATACCAAGTGCTCACATATTTCAAAAGCGGTTACTGCATCTACTTCAAAGTGACTCACTTGATCTGGATCTAGATCTAAATCTTCACCTGTGGTATTGTATACAGTATACCCATGTGCTTCCATAATTTCGCTGAAAGCATTGCGAACGCCTAAATCTAAAATGACTGCTGGAGCTGGAAGTTGCTCTTGCAAAAAGGCTAATGTTTTTCTGTAGCGTCTGGCATGATGTTTAGCTCCTTTCATTCTTTGGGTTGTTTTCGCTTAGCGACTACCATTCCTATGGGAATAATACACATCAAAGCATAGGCTAAAAGCGTGAGCGTACCTCCAGATTGAATCACTTGAGGTTCAAACTTAAATTCAATACGGTGTTTCCCTGTGGGTATTGGTAAACCTCTCAACACATAGTTTACGGTAAAATGAGGTGTTAGATTTCCATCAATATAAGCGTTCCATCCCTCTTGATAATCGATTTCAGAAAATACTGCAAACTGAGGTGATGTAGTGTTAGTTTCGTAGGTCAAGTGGGTAAGATCATGACTCACAAGCGCTATTGTATTTGTACTATCTTGTACAAACTGAGTTGGATATGCCGATGCTATTTGTGCGTAATCTAAG
>CBFHVY010000018.1:0-23282 GCA_965659555.1 Flavobacteriaceae bacterium | reverse complement strand
TTACAATGGCTTTATTTATAGGTATTCCGCTATTAATAGCTGGTGCATTTATCTTAAAATTTTTAGCGAGAAAAGTAGGTAAAATTAAAAATGCTAATTTTAAAAACTCCCTATTAGTTGAAATTGCAGCGGGTGTATTAGTAGGAATAATTATTAGTCCAATAGGTTTTGAAGAGCTAATGGAATTAGGAGTTATTGGAAGTTTATTGGCGTATATTTTAGTTTTAACCATAGCTTACACGTTAATGGGAAAACTTATATGGAAATCCACTTTTATTCAATCTTTTAAAGCTAATATTGTTTGGATACTAATTTTATCAATAATCATTAGTATTATAGTTTCAAAATTCTATTAATATCCGTTATTAATTTTTCAAACTCTTTTGGAGTAAAACGTATGTTCGATATTTTAATAGTGTTGTCTACAAAGAAACTCCTTGAGAAATCAAGGAGTTTTTATTTTGGGGTCAAGTGATGCTTGCATCGCCTTGAGAACAAAAGAATACATCAGATTGCAAAGTAATCGAAGTTTCTTTGGGCTGTTCCCCTCCTTGGTCCATTTCGGAACAACGTGGAGAAATGAATCCAGTTCCCACTACTAAAAAGCTCCTTGAGAAATCAAGGAGCTTTTATTTTTGAATTCAACCTCCTAGTGCCTCCACATTTTATCAATGGTGTACGTATTTACTATTTACTATGCTGGTGTATATCTTCTAAAACGATACAAAGTTTTTATAAAAACCACATTCAAATAGCTTTTATAGTGATTGAATTTTTGCATTTCAGTACCTAGCGTGTCAGATGTGCTTTAAAACTGGCATAAAGATTAAAAACATAAAGCACTGTAATACAATTTATTATACAAATTGCATACCTCTATGACTACCAAAATTATAGCCTTGCTGCCCTCTATGTATACCCTTATATTTTTAATACTCTTGCATTTTATATTATCAATGTTTCAGAATTAAAGGGGGAAAATTAGATTGAAAAAGAAAAAGTACAACAAGAACCATCTTTAAAGATGTTCTACCTATCCCTACTTAAACAACAAACACAAAGTGGTGAGTTTTTTTGCTATGAAAACTTCAGTATGGGTTACACCTTCATTTTGTGTTTGTTTCAATTAAATATTAAGTCAAAAATATTTTGCAATGAGAAAGACCAACACACTAAACAACGATGCCTCAATAACAAGAAAAGAGGCGCTTAAGAAAATGGGTACATATGGTAAATATGCAGCCTTAACAGCGTTAGGCACCTATATGATTTTAAGTCCAAAAAAAGCACAAGCTCAAAGTGGACCGGTTCCTCCAGGAGATGGATTTTAATAAACTCACTTTTTACTGTTCTATTTACTGATAAATATAAATGGTAATTACATAGTTTACTTTTAAATATATTTTAGAATGGTGGTAGGCTGTTTTTATGATATTTATCATAAAATTGGCATGAAGACTCCATTAAATTAGTTGTAACAAGTATGTGTAATTTGTTACACATTAATCCTCTCCTTTATACCCTCTAAGTATTTTAGATTTTTTAGTATTTATCGAAGTTTTACTTCGTTAGGAAAGTATTTCAATACATCGTCTCATTATTAGACTATGATTGACAATATCAATTCTTTGAGAATAAAATTTAACCATAAATACAAGCTATGAATTCACTAAAAAATCAAAACCATGATGAACACATCACAAGAAATCAAGCCTTAAAAAAAATAGGGAACTATGGTAAATACGCTGCGCTAACGGCATTGAGTACGTACCTTATACTTCATCCTAAAAAGGCTCAAGCGCAAAGCGGGAGCCCTGAAGCACCTGGTGATGGTTTTTAAAATTTCCAAAGACATGATACTGCTATACGATAGATATATAAAGATTACTTACCTATGTAAAAAACCTGTTCATAAATGAATATAATAATTGGGTAGTCTTATGAGGAGTTTGAAAATACGTAAGAATAGATCAACTACAAGAGCTTTTGGTATACTGCATTTACTTGTTGTTTTTGCTTCCTATCAATGTTATAGTCAAACCCTATTAGCCACTTTAGATGTGACTTTTACTGGAAATTTCTCAGCAGATCAATTAAGGTATGATGTAGATATTAGTAAAAATGGAAACCTAATGGTGGTGTCTATGCCATACGATGTTACAAAGGGAAATGATGCCCTTTCGGAGGGCTCCATTTGGATTTGGAATCAGTCCAGGAGTTCATATACCGCCTTCAACAACATAAGTCATGTCAAAGTATCTAACTATCCAAATATTACATTGAAAGCTACTGATGGAGCCTTAGAAAGAACTACGGAGATATACTATATATTAGGAGCCACTACAGGTTTTGATAATGGTTATGATAGTACCCTTTTTGAAAGTGGAAATTTTGAAATTTACACACAATTATTGACAGACAATCAAGGACAAAAGCTAGCCATACAATCATTGCCCAACACTAATTATGAAAACATGGTCATTCCAGTGGGTATTAAAGCTGATTCTGGAAAAAATATTACTTTTAAAGTAGCTATGAATTCTATTCCAGAGGGGCTCTTCGTGTATTTAGAAGACAGAGAAAAGGGTGTTTTTACCAAGTTTGATACTTCTGAGGCATTATATGAAACCCCACTTTCTGAAGCTTTAAATGGAACAGGGAGGTTTTATCTACATGTTACTACTCCAGCGGCATTAGTTATGGAAAATCTTTCGGGTCTAGAAGGTATAAGTATATATACTTCCTTAGCACAACGATTGCATGTTGATGGTGTTTTTCAAGACCAAGCTCTGGTGAACATTTATTCTTTATTAGGGAAAGAATTGTATTCAATATCTTTTGTAGGTAATGGATCAAATCAATTGATGTTACCAAAACTTAGTGCAGGAGTGTACGTGGTGTATTTAAAAACAGTTAAAGGGTTTACAACAAAAAAAATAATTATGAAATAATTCTCCTACACATATTAATGCTAAAACAACTAGTACAGGAGTGTTGATGTGATTTAATACTAAATTAACCACAAGCAATGAATTTAAAAGATAAAGAATTAAGTGTCCAAAAACAGTTTAAAATACTTTTAGTTGTAAGTTTTATAATACTTCAGGGGTGTTCTTCAAACGACGAGCTTCCTATAATACACAATGGAAAATTAGTAGTTAACTCCAAAGCCTTTGAACACCCTAAAATTCATAAGCTTTATGGGAACTGGCAGTTTTATTGGAAACAAATTCCAATAGATAGTGCCGGGAATTTTAATGCAAATCTATTAAAGGAAAAGGAATTTGTGTCTTTTTTTCCGAGTAGCTGGAAAAAAAACTACCATCCAGCTAAAGGTTATGGAACCTTCAGATTAAAACTTTCAATACCAAAAGGGACGCCTCAATTAACATTAAAAATACACCGTGTAGAATCTGCTGCTGTAGCATGGGTTAATGGAAAGAAAGTAGCAGAGCTTGGTACGTTTTCAACCATAGCTACAGAAAGTAGTTCAGATGGTAGAGGATTGTATGTGCCTTTGCCTCAAGAAGAAGAGTTAGATATTGTTTTAATGGTTTCTAACTACCACCATGCAAAAGGAGGAGGGTTTTCATATGGAGCTGTTTTAGGAGAAACAAATGCTATTTTAAGGAAAAAGGAAATCTTCAAACTTATTGAAGCCGCGTCTAGTTTGTTCATAATCTGTATTTCTTTGTATCATTTGATTCTCTTCTTTTTTACGGAAAAAAAATACATGATTGCCTATTTCGGTCTTTTGTGTTTAACGGCAAGTATTCGTCAACTATTTGTAGGTAAGGTTATTATCTATGATTTTTTCCCTAATGTATCATTTTATACCATTCAATTGTTTAGGTATCTACCTTTGTATTTTAGTATCATATTTTTTACGGTTTACTACAAGCATTTGTTGCCCGATGAAGGTAACAAATGGGTGGCAAGAACTATAATGGCCATAGCTGGAGTATTCTTGATATTCGCTTTTGTTGGAACATATGAGTCGACACATCTGTCTTATGCAAATGCATATTTGGCATTTATTTCGATAAGCTATACTGGTATTATTACTTGTATGGGACTACTACATAAAAGAGAATTATCTCTGCCTATTTTTATCAGTACGTTTATTGCCTTTGCTTTTTTACTCAACGATATTCTTTATGTAGAGAAAATAATTCAAACGGCTTTTTTAAGCAATTATGGTGTCATTATTTTCTTGTTGATGCAGTCCATTATCAATTATAGAATCAATAGCAAAATGAAAGTAGAGCTTAAACAGCTTTCGTTAAAGGTAAATTCGCTAGAAGATGAAATAAACTTTAAAACAGAGGAGGTAACTAATCTGTTAACGGAATCAATACATCAATTAAAATCTAAAAAGCAGCTTACCGAAAAGCTATCGGAAATTCAAAAGGAAACCAACAATAATTCACTGTATAAGATATTAGCAGAATTAAAGTCGGAGCGATTGAACGATTCTAGAGCTATAATTTTGATGGAAAACATTAGAATGCTTAATTATAATTTTATCAAAGCACTTAAAACAAAACATCCTAACATCACAAAAATAGACGTTGAGATTTGTAGTTTTATTCGTCTAGGTCTTACCTCATTAGAAATAGCAAGATTAAGAGGAACCTCTAAGTTTTCAGTAAAATCATCGCGATATAGAATTCGTAAAAAACTAAAATTACAAGATGATGTTAGGCTTACCGACTATTTAAATTCATTTGATTAAAAACACATACACACCTTTAAAATTAAGATAAGAACAATAAATAGTAAGATATAAAGTTATGCTTATACGTTAAAAAAAAGGGATCTTAGACATTATACTAATAATTAATAATATATTTGATATTCAAAAATTGAATATAACTTTCATGAAGTTATTTGCTAATGTTTCCCTATTCGTTTGTTTGATTTTTTCATGCTATACTGGACAAGCTCAACAAACTCTCCCTATTTATTCTGATTATTTATCAGATAATGTATACTTGGTGCATCCTGCTGCTGCTGGGGTGGGTAATACAGGTAAATTACGTTTTACAGCACGTCAACAATGGGCAGGTATACCCAATGCTCCCACATTACAAACGCTTAGTTTTCATAATAAATTTGGCGAACGTGCAGCTTTCGGAGTTGTGTTGTTTAACGATAAAAACGGATATCACTCTCAGAAAGGTGTTCAGGGAACTTATGCGTATCATTTAGATATGAATAGTCGTTCAACAGTTAATCAGTTGTCTTTTGCACTATCTTTTACAGCAGTTCAAAATCAAACTGATCAGTCTAGCTTTGCAGGCGACCCTGCTGTTGCCCAACTGATTCAGAGCAGTAGTTACTTTAATGCCGACTTTGGTTTAGCGTACCATTACGAAGGCTTTTCATCGTATTTTACTGTTAAGAACCTATTGCTTTCTGCAAAAAATAATTTGAATAATAGTCTTGAACCTCTTGATTTAAGAAACTATGTGTTTACGTTTGGGTACTATTTCGGACAAGAGCGATTTATTCAACTAGAGCCCTCAGTTATGGTTCAACTCCGTGAAAGTACAGGAGAACGTGTTGCCGATTTCAATATAAAAGCATACAAGACTTTTGAGGAAACACAACTGTGGGCAGCGCTTTCCTATCGTAGAAGTTTTGATGCAAATCCAATTGAAAACCTACAATATATTACTCCCGTGATTGGTGTAAATTACAAAAAGTGGATGTTTTCTTACACCTATACTAAGCAAATGAATGATATTGTGTTAACCAATACTGGCTTTCATCAAATATCGGTAGGTATAAATGTGTTTACTAGAACTCCTAGAGCTGCTGGATGTCCGAACATCAATGCTTCTTTCTAATTAAAAAGGCTGCTCCTTTATTTGAAAATTACCACTATTTTTTAGGATAAGTTGAAGGCTGTCACTTGAACTGTTGATGCGAATTTCGTGAACCCCTTTTCTATTTAATTCCCTCAATAATCCGTGTTTTTCTAATATATGTTTGGTTTGACGAGCTACGGCTTCACCAGAGTCAATAAGGGTAATTTGATCTCCAATAATAGTTTTAATTTTTGGAATCAGATAGGGGTAGTGGGTACAGCCTAAGACAATATGATCTGCATTACTTTGAATTATTTTATAAAGATACTTTTGAAGAAGGGTATCCATTTCTGCACTATCTATTTTACCTTGTTCAATAAGTTCTACAAGGCCTTCTCCTACTTGCTCTACAATAGAAATCTTCTTATCTAGGGTATTCGCTGTCTTTTCAAACAAACTGCTGTTAAGGGTTCCCTGTGTGGCTAAAATACCAATAACATTAGTTTTGGTTTGTAATGATGCTGGTTTAATTGCGGGCTCTATTCCTATAAACGGAATTGGGTACTCTTTTCTTAAGAGATCAATAGCATTGGTAGTGGCGGTATTACAAGCCACAACAACAAGTTTACACCCAATATGTAGAAGGTATTCTGTATTCTTTTTGCTAAGGGCTATAATCTCCTCAGGTGTCTTTTTACCGTAAGGTGCATTTTTGCTATCAGCTAAATATATTGTGTTTTCGTTGGGGAGAAGTTTAATAATTTCATTGAGTATTGAAGTACCCCCAATACCAGAATCAAAAATACCAATAGGCCGGTTATTCATATGAAATGATTATATGTAAAAATAAAAAAACCTACTTAAGCTAAGTAGGTTTTTTTAGTTTATTACGCTAGGAAATTATTTTTCTTCAGGTAATTTGATATCTTCTAACAAGCCTAATTTAACTTTTAAAGCAGGGTATAAATCTTCTCCTTTTTCGAAAACTAAAAGACCTCTTCCTGGTGATGCATCAAAGACATATACCACACCTTTAGTAGCAGCAACTTCTTTAACAGCGTTGTATGCTTTTTCGTATATAGGTGCGAGCTTTTGTTGATTCTTAGCTTGCATGTCTTGAATAGCTAACTGCTCTGCGCGTTGAAGCTTCGCTCCATCTTGCTGTACTTCAATTTCTCTTCTTTTGTTTTCGTCATCAGTTTGAGCTGTTTGCTCTGATCTGTATTTTGCTAATTTAGCATCAAACTTCTTCTTTTCTTTTTCTAAATCGTCTTTGTAGGTTTTAGCGATTTTATCCATTTCTGCATTCAATGCTCTTGTTTCGGGCATGTTTGCTATTAATCTATTTAAGTTTATGTGACCTACTTTTTGTGCATTTGCCACTCCATTCATACCTAATGCAAACACTGCAATTAATAGTAAACTTTTTAAATTTTTCATTCTTTGTGTAATTTGATTTTAATTATTTTCTTTTTTTTTCTTTTGTTCTTCTTTTTTCTTTTTAGCAGCTTCTTTTCGTTCTCTTAATATTTTTCTCTTTTCTTCTTGTTGCTTCTTTTTAGCAGCTATTCGTTCTTCAAGCTTTTTCTTTTTGGCTAATCGAGCTTCTTCTAATTTAGCCTTTCTATCGTTCTGCTCAATTTTTTTAGCAGTAATAGCTTCTTTTTTTGTTTCTAGAACTTCTTCTCTTTTCTTTATGGCTTCAACTTGCTTCGCTGTAGGTTCTTTTACAACTTTAGTTTTTTGAGCAGCTCTCTTTTTCTGATTTTCTTTTAATTTTCGCTCTCTACTTATACTGTTTAAAACGAGTTCGCTAATATCGTATTTTTTATTGGAATACAACATGACTAATTCGGTCGATTTATCTAATACAAAGTCGTAACGTTGTTTAGTGGCTATGGTTTGTACTGCATTGTATACTTGGTCTTGAACAGGCTTTACCAATTGCTTTCGCAATAAAAACATATCGCCATTAGGGCCAAAATACAACGATTCTAATCGTCTAAATTCTTCTTGTTTTAGTGTAATCTCCGCTTCTTTCTCATCGATAAGCTCTTTTGTTAAAATAGCTTTTTCGTTTGCTAAATCAGTTTTCATCACCTCAATAGCTCTGTTGAGTTTATCTAAATTCTTTTTCCATTTAGCCACTTTGTTATCTAGCACATTTTGAGCATTTAAATACTCTGGCACGTTTTCTAAAATATATTCCATATCAATGTAGGCTATACGTTGTGTTTTTTGAGCAAACACAATAGTGCTACATAAGATGAAAGCTATTACAAATAAGATTTTTTTCATGTGTTATTTACTTTTAGAAAAAATCATGCCAAATCATAAATCCTTAACCGTACACTTTTAGAACTGTCGTCCTATAATAAAGTGCGTCTGCCATCCAGATTTTACAGTTGCACCAGGAAGGGGGTCAAATCCATGTGCGAAATCTATACCTAATAAACCAAAAGCAGGCATAAATACTCTAATACCTAATCCGGCTGATCTTTTTACTTCAAACGGATTAAAGTTACTAAAATTGTCGTAAGAATTACCTGCTTCTAAAAATCCTAATGTATAAATAGATGCTGAAGGTTTATCTGTGATAGAATATCTAAGCTCTAATTGATATTTATTGTACATAGTACCACCATCTATAGAAGACAATTGGTTGTTTTCATATCCTCTTAATCCAATGGTTTCTCTACCGTCTAATTGAAATTGTGCAATACCATCTCCTCCAACAAAATAACGCTCGAATGGAGAGTTTCCTAATTCTCTATTATAAAAGCTTAAGAAACCAATTTCAGTATTCATCATTAATACTAATTTATCAGCCAATTCGGTGAACCATTTTCCTTTATAAGAAAGTTTGTAGTATTCTAACCATTTGTATTTTTCGGCGGTTTCTAACGTACTGTAATCTTTATTACTCAATAACGAATACGGGAATGTTAATTTTGCACCAATACTAAACTGTGATCCATAGGTAGGGAAAATCAAACTCGGTCCGGCTGAATTTCTACTCAACGTAATGCTATACGATAAGTTATTTAAGTTCGCATTACTTAAAATATCTGTTCCTACTCTAAATCCATAATCATTTAGGGTAAAGCTTTGGTAACTGATGTTTTGCGTTAAAGAGAAAAAGTCATCTGGCCATTGTAATCGTTTTCCAAATCCAACAGTGGCTCCTAATATTCCGAGGTTTCTACTACGGTCTACATCAAATGTTCTTGGGTTTAATTGGAATTGCTTAGAGCTATAGATAGAGAACGATAATGATTGTGGTTTTTTTCCTCCTAACCATGGTTCTGTAAATGAAAAACTATAGGTGTTGTATGTTCTACTTGCTTGTAAACGTACCGATAAACTTTGACCATCACCCATAGGTAAGGGTTTGTAAGCTTCTTTATTAAAGATGTTTTTAATGGAGAAGTTATTAAACGAAAGTCCAAGGGTTCCAATAAAAGATCCACCACCATAACCTCCTTGAAGTTCAATTTGACTTCCACCTTTTTCAACAACTGTAAATTCGATATCTGCTGTTTTATTTTGGTAATCGGGTTTTACATCTGGTGACACATTGGTATCGAAGAATCCTAATTGACCTAGTTCTCGAATCGAACGGATAATTTCTGTTCTGCTAAATAGATCTCCTGGTTTAACACGAAGTTCTCTAAAGATGACATTGTCATTCGTTTTGTCGTTACCTACAACACTTACTTTTTTAATGGTTGCGGGTTCGTCTTCTCGTATTCTAACTTCTACGGTAATAGAGTCGTTTTCTACTTTTGTCTCTACAGCATTTACACTAGAGAATAGATAACCATTGTCTTGGTATAGGGTTTGAATATCTTCTGAGGTTGGAGAACCATCACCCGAAATACGCTCTTTTAAAACCGCTCCATTGTAAAGATCACCTTTTTTAATCTTTAAAATTCTATTTAATTGTTCATCGGTGTACTTCTTGTTTCCTACATAAACAATTTCACCAAAGCGGTATTGTCTACCTTCTTCGAGTTCAATTTCTAAATTAATCGTATTGTCATCATTCCAAGCAAGGTTATCACTTAAAATTCTAGCATCTCGGTAACCTAATCTACTGTATTTGTCTAAGATACTCTCTAAGTCTTCTTGATACTTTTCTTCAATATATTTAGATCCTTTCCAAAAACGACCAGGAAAACGAATCTTTGTTCCAGACATCGCTTTTCTCAATTGACCACTAGACAGTGCCTTATTTCCTTTGAAAGTGATGTTTTTTATTTTTATTTTTTTGCCTTTATCAATACTTACGTTCATGTTCACGGTATTGATATCTGAGGTGTCTCTTTCTGTTTTTATTAAAACCTGAGCTTTTAAAAATCCTTTGTCAGAATATTTTTTCTTGATAAAGTTTTTAGAGGTTACTACCAAGTTATCGGTAACCATAGCACCTGTTTTTAACTCTACTTCTTTGGCGAGTGCTTTGGTTTTACTCTTAGATAATCCCGAAAAGGAAACATTGTTTAATTGAGGAAGTTCTTGTACATCGAACTGAAGATAAATGGTCTCACCATCAACCTTAGCAAGGTATACATCTACAGTGCTAAACTGCTTACTCCCATACAGTTTTTTAATAGCACTAGTGAGTTTGTCTCCCGGTAATTTTATCAATTGACCTTCTTTTAACCCTGTAAACACTTTTACAGTTTGCTCACTAAACTTTTTTAAACCCGTTACAGAAAATCCTCCAAGGGTGTACTCTTTATCTTTTTCTAAAGCAAAAACAGTGTCTTTTGAAATCTTGGTAATGGTGTCTTTAGCAACTTGAGCACTAATGCTTAAGGTTGAAAAGAGTAGAAAAAATAATACAGTAATTTTTAAACTACTGCTTTTTTGGTATGGTAATTTGTTCACTTGTTTTTCCAAATCGTCGTTCTCTGTTCTGATATTCTTTAATTGCATCGTAAAAATGCTCTTTTCTAAAATCTGGCCAAAGTATATCTGTAAAATATAATTCAGCATAAGCCATTTGCCATAAAAGGAAGTTGCTTATTCGTTGTTCACCACTGGTTCTTATCATTAAATCAACGTCGGGCAAATTAAACGTATATAAATGACTATTTATAACTTTTTCATCAATTTCTTCGATCTCAAGTTCCTTATTAACAACTTTTTTTGATATGTTTTTGATACTATTAACAATTTCCTCTCTAGACCCATAACTTAAAGCAAATGTAAGGGTAAGTTTAGTGTTGTTTTTAGTCGCATCAATTACATCTAATAAGGTGTTTTTAGCTTTTGTAGGAAGTTGATCAATACATCCAATAGCGTTAATTTTTACATTATTTTCTTGAAAAGTAGCCAGCTCATTAATGAGTGAGTTAATTAACAAAGTCATTAGTGCATTAACTTCATATTTTGGACGCTTCCCATTTTCGGTTGAAAAAGCACAAAGAGTAATGTGAGTTGTTCCAATATTCAGGGCTCCGTCTAGAGTTTCTCGAATGGCAGTAAGTGCATTTTTGTGGCCAAATACACGATTCATCCCCTGACCTTTAGCCCAACGTCCATTGCCATCCATAATAATGGCAACATGGTTTGGGATGTTTTCAGGGTGTACGTGTAATTTTTTTTCCATTCAATTTTTATCTTCTGTCAGAATAACAAGCCGGTCTTCCAAAGGTATACACTAAAGATACCCCTGTAAACATATACCAGTCTTTAGACTTTCCTCCAAAATTCAAAGAAGGAAATTGCGCTGTAGTATAATCTAAATCATCTTCAAAAGTATACCTAAAACGTGCTTCAATGGCCATGGCTAATTTACCATAAATTTTGGACTTATATCCTATTCCAAACGGAATAGCAACCGAGCTTTTATCGGTGTAACTTACTGTTCCGTTACTACTAATATCATTTACTCTTTGATAATTAAAGGCTGCTAGTTCAATAAGAATATACGGAGTTTGTGTCTTGTTTGACGATGCTAGATCGTATTCAAAAAAATTAAACTCCATTCCAAGGGCTATTTCATTAATTCTATTGCTAAAATTAAACCCTCGAGCTTGTCGAACTTCATTACTTGCATACTTGTCATCTCCTTTAATGCCTAAGTAAGTAAGTGTACCTCTAAATGCTATTCTTGGATTGTAGTTCCATTTGTAAATGAGGCCTATACCAGCATCACTGGGTTTAATGTAGTTTGTGCTCCCCACATCGCCTACATAATTAGTACCTCCAATAAAAACCCCTAATTCATTTATTTGACCAATGCAATGACTTGAAAAGCAAATAAATAATAAGATCGTAATGTATTTCTTCATCCCAAAAAATAGCGAGCAAATATATGTATTTCTCGCCGCTTTATAAAGTTAATCCTGTGTCTTTTTTCAATAACACTCTTTTTCTTTATTTATTGTTAAAAAGGCTAATGATTTGATTGATTTCTAGTGTCTTCACCCCAAAGTAATTTACTGCGTAAAGTATTTAAAAATGATTGATTTTTGGGAATAATGGTCTTAATGGTGAAGGATGCTTTTTTTAAGTGAATTTTAGTGTCCCTAGGTAAGGTGATAATTCTTGAATCTAAAGAAATTAAGACTTCTTTTTCTCTTGATTCAATTTCCAAACGCAAGGTGGTGCTGTCTGGAATAACCATGGGCCTAGCATTTAAATTATGCGGTGCAATGGGTGTAATAACAAAGTTCTTTGAATTGGGTGAAATAACTGGGCCTTGACAACTTAACGAATACCCTGTAGAGCCTGTTGGAGTGGCAATTATAAGACCATCAGACCAATAATTGGTAAGGTATTCTTTGTTGAGGTAAGTTTTTACCCCAATCATAGAAGTTGTATTCTTACGGGCAATGGTTACTTCATTAAGGGCAAAACCTTGTGCCGAAATTTCAGGGATATTAGGAGAAGTAAAGACACTCAATAGTGTTCGTTCTTGAATGGTATACTCCTTCTTTATTAAAAATGAAATAGCATCAGGTATGGCGTCTTTTTTTACTGTAGCTAAAAACCCTAACCTACCCGTGTTGATACCTAACAGGGGGATTCCTAGATCTCTAACATAGGTTACCGCTCTTAATATGGTACCATCACCGCCTAAGCTAAATAGCAAATCAAAGGAGTTATTTAAATCAGAAGCATTGGCAAAAGTGGGGTATTTTTTAGATAATAATTTGTGTTCTTCAAGTGCATGATAAAAGTGTTCTTCAATAAAAACAACAATTTGATGCGCTTCAAGTGAGGCTAACAAAAGTTGTATTTCATCAGATGCATGGACGGTATAGGGTTGTCCGTAAATAGCTACTTTTTTCATACTACATGTTTAGGTATTTCTGCAAATAATCCGATCGGTCTTTAAGATCTTTTAAATATGCGTCTTCTTTATGTTGCGATAACACAAGGTAGTTATATCTTCTAAAGGTTTGAATGATTGTGTTCACATCGTCTGAAACCATTTTTATTGCAATGACCACCGTATCTAAAGTTTCTTTTTGAATGTAAATCCCCAGCAATTTAGCGCTATTACTTTCTACAATTTGAGCAGCTTCACTAATGCTAAAGTCTTTTTTTACTTTTTCTAGCTCCAATAATACTCCTTCATGATGCATAAATAAACTGTCTGAAAACAACATTAAAATATCAGAGAGTTCGTAGTACCCCACATAGGTTCCTTCGTTTGAAATTACAGGAAGGGTGTTTGTTTCATGTTGGGCAAATAAAGAAAGCAGCTCTAAAATACCAGAATCTTCTTGGGCATAAAACAATATTATTAAGTCGGTCTGCTCTTTAATAAGAGTGTTTGGATTTTCGATGGTTCGAATATCGCTTTCTGCAATAGAGCCCAATAATATGCCCTCTTCAACAATATGGATATGAGACAAGGGTAAATCGGTGCAAAAGGTAAGCATATCATCTACCTTGTTCTCTAATGAGAGTGGGTGTACTTCTTTAAGTATGTATTCTGAGATATTCATCCTTTACGAATATAGGCTAAAATGATTAAATGCCTTATTTTTGTAGTTCAAAAACAAGAGATGACAAAGTTAAGTGTAAATATTAATAAAATTGCTACGTTACGTAATTCAAGAGGAGGAAATGTGCCTAATTTACTAAAGGTAGCTTCAGATATTCAAGCTTTTGGTGCTGAAGGAATAACCATTCATCCAAGACCAGATGAACGTCATATTCGGTATCAAGATGCTTATGACCTTCCTTCGGTGATTACTACCGAGTATAATATAGAAGGAAATCCAATTCCTCAGTTTATAGATATGGTTTTGGCGATTCAACCTACACAAGTAACCTTGGTTCCCGATGACGAAGATGTATTAACGTCTAATGCGGGTTGGGACACTATTAAACATCAAGCATTTTTAAAAGAGGTTATTGCACAGTTTAAAGCAGCGGGTATACGAACCTCTATCTTTATAGATACAGATTTAGCTTTAATTGAAGCCGCTGCAACTACCGGAGCAGACCGGATTGAATTGTATACAGAACAATTTGCTACTGCGTATGCTAAAGGAAATAAAGAGGGTATAGTACCTTATACAAAAGCTGCAATAGCAGCTCATGAACTTGGCTTAGGAATTAATGCAGGACATGATTTAAGTTTAGATAATATTCAGTTTTTTAAGCAAAACATTCCAAATTTAGCCGAAGTCTCTATTGGTCATGCACTTATTTCAGAGAGCCTTTATCTTGGGTTAGAAAACGTAGTTAATATGTATTTACATAGACTACAATAATATGGAAATACTACATTCAAAAATAGAAGGACAAGGCTCGCCATTACTCATTCTACATGGTTATTTTGGCATGGGTGACAATTGGAAAACCTTAGGAGCTCAATTTGCTGAACATTACGAAGTACACCTTATCGACCAACGCAATCATGGGAGAAGTTTTCATGCCGATGCATTTTCTTATGAAGTTATGGTAGAAGATGTAAAGCATTATATGGACGCACATCACCTAAACACATGTGCCTTATTGGGGCATTCTATGGGAGGCAAAACAGCAATGCTTTTTGCAGTGACTTATCCAGAGCGTGTAGCTAAGTTATTAGTTGCAGATATAGCACCAAAAGCCTATGCGCCTCATCATCATGAAATTTTAGCAGCGTTAAATTCTGTTGATTTTACGGTACAAGATTCTAGAAAAAAAGTTGAGGAAAAACTTGCTGAACTTATCCCAGAGTTTGGAGTCCGTCAATTTTTAATGAAAAATACATATTGGAAAGAAAAGGGTCAGCTTGCCTTTCGATTTAACTTAGAATCGTTGACTAAAAATAACCCGGAAGTAGGGAAGGCCCTTCCAGAAGACACCTCTTTTTCTGGCCCCACATTATTTTTATCGGGAGGGAATTCTGGGTATATTACTTCGCAAGAGCACCCATTAATAGCGAAATATTTTCCGCAATCAAGCATTGAAACCATTCCAAATACCGGACATTGGTTACATGCCGAACAACCTAAAGTATTTTATTCAAAAGCACTTGATTTTTTGAAGTCCTAAAAAAGTGGATTTAGAGGAAAATGTTGTTGCTTTTAAATACTCATCATCAATACGTTGAGTTAGACGAGTACTTCACTAATTTGAACGACAGGTTCAATATTGGTAAAGTTGGGTAAATCTCCCATAATCTCCGGAGCATTGGGGCCAAAAGAATTTTAAAAATCGGCGATGCTATCGAAATACATATTCCCCATGGCTGCAAAAGGAGCTGTGCTATTTGGAGTACCACCAGCTAACCCTTTTTCTACGGTTGCACCTTTTAAAGCGCTCCCTAAAAGTTTTCCAACTAAGTTAAGGTGCGTAGAACAATAGTAGTCAATGTCAAAAGTTTTTCCAGCTCCGTTAGGGTAGAGTACACTTACTTTAATCATGTTTTTTTTCATGTGTGTTATAATTTAGATATTTATTAAAAGCATAAAAAAACCAAGTATTCACTTGGTTTTTTATACTGTATGCTGAGTTATTTTTTTGACAATAAATCTCTAATTTCAGCCAACAATTCCTCTTGACTTGGTCCTTTTGGTGCTGGTCGAGGGGCAGGAGCTTCTTTCTTCTTTGTTGCGTTTACTCCTTTTACAATCATAAACATTACAAAAGCAACAATAACAAAGTCAATTACATTCGTAATAAATTCTCCATATAAAACGGCAACTTCGCCACTTACTTTACCAGCAGCATCGGCAACGCCTTCTTTTACAACCCACTTTAAATCCTTAAAGTCAGATTTAGCAACAAGACCAATCAGGGGCGATACGATTCCTCAAGTAAACGAGGTGACTACTTGTTTAAATGCTGCACCCATTACAAAACCTATTGCAATGTCTACAAGATTACCTTTCATGGCAAATTCTTTGAATTCTTTTACCATTCCCATAATTTAATGTTTTTAGTTAGTTGGTTTCTAAAGTACTAAAAAAAATCAAACTTTAACGACTCTTTTGATTCGTTGAGAAATTGAAGTGATGATCTCATAAGAAATGGTATCAGCGAGTGCTGCCATATGAAGAATATCGTCTTGATGTTTAAACAGCCAAACAATGTCTCCTTCATTACAGTTGATATGGGTAATGTCAACCATAAGCATATCCATACAAACATTTCCTATAATTGGTGCTTTTTGTTGATGTATGTATACATAACCCTTCCCTTTTCCTAATCGTCTTGAAATGCCATCGGCATGCCCTATTGGAATGGTGGCTGTTTTGGTTATGTCTGAAGCAATGTAGCCCCTATTGTACCCTACAGATGCTCCTGGTTCTATGGTATGAATTTGTGAGATGACCGATCGAAGACAATGTGTGTTTTTGAGTTGTTGCGTGATGTGGTCTTCATTACCGAAACCATAAAGTCCTACACCAATTCTCACCATATCATATTGATGTGTGGCATAATTGACCACTCCTGAGGTATTAAGAAGGTGATAAATGGGGGTATAAGGTAAGGTTGAACTGATCGTTTGTCGTATCGTTTCGAAATCTGTAATCTGTTGTTGGGTGAATTCACGTTCATTTAGATCTTCACTAGCGGCTAAATGAGAAAATACCCCTTCAACTTTGATAGCTTTAGTAGTGTTTAAGACTTCTAAAATGGCCGGAATATCTGAAGGTAAAAATCCTAAACGGTTTAGCCCTGTATTAAACTTTAAATGGATGGGATACTCCGTTAAGCCTTTGGCTTCAATACACGAAATAAAGGCATTTAAAGTTTTAAAATTATACATGCTTGGCATTAGGCAGGCTTCTACTAAGGTATCAAAATTTTGAATTTGAGGATGTAAAACCAAAACCGAATTTTCAATTCCAGCACTTCGCAGCGCTTCGCCTTCTTGTGTGTAGGCCACCCCAAAATAAGAGACGTTATCTTGAAGTGTTTTGGCAACTTCAACACCTGAACTCCCATATCCAAAAGCTTTTACTACGGCTAAAACTTGAGTGGCAGGGTGGAGTTTTTGTTTGAAAAAAGCAAGGTTATGAAACAGTGCATTGCCATCTATCTCTAAAACACTGATATGATTATTCATCGTTGCGAGCGTCTTTAGAAACAGGTTTTTTCTGCTCATCTCTCATAGCCTTGTAATACGCCGCTCTGCTTAAAGGTTCATATTCATTTGTCTCACCCAACAATACAAGAGTATCACTTGAGGCTTTTCTAAAACTATAATGGGCTAAATTTCCTGTCCGAGTACAAACAGCATGTACTTTGGTAACATATTCTGCTGTTGCCATAAGTGCTGGCATTGGACCAAAAGGATTGCCTTTAAAATCCATGTCGAGCCCGGCCACAATTACACGAATGCCTCTATTGGCAAGGTCATTACACACTCCCACGATTTCATCGTCAAAAAATTGTGCTTCATCAATACCCACCACATCTACATCTGCGGCAAGTAACGGAATATTGGAAGAAGCGGGAACTGGAGTTGATCTAATTTCATTTGCATCATGCGAAACCACCATATCATCGTTGTATCGAGTATCTATAGCAGGTTTAAAGATTTCGACCTTTTGCTTTGCAAATTGTGCGCGTTTTAACCTTCTAATGAGTTCCTCGGTTTTTCCAGAAAACATAGACCCGCAAATTACTTCGATCCATCCAAATTGTTCAGTATGATTTACGGTATTTTCGAGAAACATTTTGTAGTTTTAAGGCTTGAATGTTATTTTAATCGCTTGGCTCTAAGGTAGACAAATTTATTAAAAAATGATTTCAAATAGTAATTAAAGGGGACAACTTATGCACAAAAAATTAGCGGCCGATTTAACGAGTTTGGCACATCGTATTTTACAAATGAAAAATAAAGAGGATGTTATCGCCCTCAAAGAAATAGCACAAGAACTTTATGAAAAGCTATCGGTGTTAGCGTATGTAGATGAATACATCGATACTACACCTCAAGCTACCGAGACTAAAGAAATGTTACTCGATATTATCTCTACTGTAGAAACGGCAAAGTTAAATGAAGAAGTAGTTTCTGAAGTTGCACCTGAAATGCAACAGGAAGAAGCGCCTGTTGAAAAGGAAACGACAGAAGACTTTGCAGAAATTTTAGAAGAAGACGTGTCTTCTAGTGAGGAGGAAGTATCTCTAGAGGAAGCGGTTGAATCTGTTGAAGAAACTCTAGAAATGGAAGAAGAGTTCGTTGCAGAGGATTCTGATGAAATGCCGAGTCTGTTTTCTGAGGTTGAAACACCTGAGATTGACGACTTAGAACCTACACTTAAAAAAGCCTCATTAGAAGAAGAGTTGAAAGATACTTTGGCTGTAGATGTAGTTGCAGACCTTTTTGAAAAAGCACCATCGAAATCGCTACATGATGCACTACAAAAAGATATTGTGATTGGTTTAAATGACCGAATAACCTTTGTAAAAAACTTGTTTGATGGAAGTCAAGAAGATTTTAATAGAGTGGTTTCTCAACTCAATACCTTTAAAACAGAGAAGGAAGCGAAAAAGTTTATTAGTAAAATGGTGAAACCAGATTATGATTGGAGCGAAAAAGAAGACCTTGAAGAACGGTTTATGACTATAATACTTCGTAAATTTGCCTAAATTTTACTCCATGAATATCACAGCATATAATCAATTATTCGATCAGGTAATCGCAACATATCACATTAAAGATACTGTAGATCAGCCTTTTACAAATCCGTATCCAGCAAGTGAATTAGCGCATTTGTTGTACAGAAAATGTTGGATTGATACCGTACAATGGCATTATGAAGATATCATTCGATTACCAGACATCAATCCAGAAGAGGCCCTGGTCTTAAAGCGTAAGATAGATGCATCGAATCAAGATCGTACCGACATGGTAGAATATATAGACAGCTATTATTTGCAATATTTCAAGGATGTTGAGGTTAAAGAGCATGCTACGATAAATACCGAAAGTCCAGCTTGGGCTGTAGATAGGCTATCTATTTTAGCGCTTAAAATTTATCATATGAATGAAGAAGCAAATAGAGCTTCAGCTTCAGATGACCACAGGTCGAAATGTAAAGCAAAACTAGACATCTTGTTAGAGCAACGTACAGATTTAACTACAGCTATTGAAGAATTACTTTCAGATATTGCTTCAGGCTTAAAGTATATGAAAGTATACAAGCAAATGAAAATGTATAATGACGATGAATTAAACCCAATGTTGTATCAACAGAAATAACATGCATTTTCCTCTCAATCAGTATATAAAAGTCGTGGTACTCAGTATGGTATTGTCGACTTTTTTTCATTGTAAATCGGTCTATAAGACCACTGCTTTCGATGTACAACGTAGTCCGAAAGCACCGCAATATGATACTCCAAGTACTTGGGCTGTATTACCCAACACCTATACAGAAGACTTTAAGAAATATGCATCAACACAGTTAGATACTTTAGCCGTAGATGTTTTTTACATTTATCCCACGCTTAATACAGACAAAAAAGATAGTCGTTGGAATGTACCTATTCACGATAGTGACCAACAAGAAAGCGTATTGAATACAGCGGTGTTGTATCAAGCCTCTGCTTGGGCAACTTCTGGAAAGGTGTATGTTCCGTATTACAGACAGGCGCATTTACGATCGTTTACAATGCTCGATAATGGAGGTGAAGAGGCTTTGAAATTGGCCTATTCTGATGTCAAGCGTGCTTTTGAATACTATCTAAAACACTACAATAAAGGAAGACCCATTGTATTGGTTGGGCATAGCCAGGGTACCCGTCATGCGATTCAATTATTGAAAGAATATTTCGATGGAACAACACTTCAACAACAATTAGTGGCTGCTTATATTCCGGGGATAGCCATTCGTTCGAATACTTTTACGCATATTCAGCCTATGACAACTCCTTCGGCAACTGGTGGGTTTGTGTCTTGGAATACCTTTAAAAGAGGGCATTATCCTAAAGATACTCATTGGTATGATGGAAGTATAACTACAAACCCAATCACTTGGGATCTTTCTACTCGCACACAACGAGCTCAACACAAAGGATTTTTGTACAGTAACGGAACGCTTTATACACAAGCTCTAGACATTGAAATTACAGATGGTTTAGTGTGGTCATCGTTACCAAAATTTCCATTACGATTTTTTATGTCGTTTATAAAAAATTATCACGCAGGCGACATCAATCTCTTTTGGCAAGATATTAGAGAAAATGCTATTTTGAGAGTACAGACCTATTTAGCTACTCAACAGAAAGATTAAATAGCAGCTTTTAATGCCTCGATAACCTTTGCACTATTTCCAATAAAAATAGCATCATCAACAATACATACTGGTCGCTTTAAAAAGGTGTATTCTTCTAACAGGTATTGTTTGTAGTCTTGTTCCATTAATGCTTCATTTTTAAGGCCCATAGCGGTGTATTTTTTAGCTCTTTTGTTAAATAAGGCCTCATAACTTTGAGAAAGAGCATACATTTCTGCTAATTGAGCAGCTGTTATAGGGTTCGATTTAATTTCTTGTTTTTCGAAACCTTCTAAGTTGAGTTGTTTTAAGATACGTTTGCAAGTGTCACAGGTTTGTAAAAAATAGACTTTTCTCATAATTATAGAATATATTTGATGCAAATTTAAACAGAATCTATGAAGACAGCATTTGATATTTTAAGAACTTCAAGGTCCTTGGTGTTAAAGTACACAAAAGACCTAAGTTTAGCACAACTACATACCATTCCCGAAGGATTTTCTAACAATATGATTTGGAATATGGCACATCTCGTGGTTACACAGCAATTATTGCATTATAAGCTTGCTGGTTTACAATGTTTAGTGGAAGATGAGCTTATAGAAAAATATAGAAAAGGTACCGCACCAAGCGAAGAGCTTACCCAAGAAGAAGTAGACGTGCTTTATGAACTCTTAGAAGGTCTACCAGAAACTTTAGCAGAAGATTATGCTTCAGGAATTTTTGAACACTACACTCCCTACATGACAAGTACAGGGTTTGAGTTGAAAGATATTGAATCGGCAATTAGCTTTAATAATTTTCACGAAGGTTTACATGTTGGAACACTCTTGGCGCTCAGAAAATTCGTTTAAAGTTTTGTATTTTTGTATAGATAAAAATTAAAGAAACAGATATGAAGTTTAACACGAAAACCATTCATGGTGGTCAACAGCATGAGCCTAGTACTGGAGCTGTAATGCCTCCTATTTTTCAAACATCAACATATGCGCAATCGAGTCCCGGAGTGCATCAAGGATATGAGTATTCCCGCGGAGCAAACCCTACAAGAACAGCTTTAGAAAATAATTTTGCTGCGATTGAAAATGGTTCTCACGGATTTGCTTTTTCTTCTGGACTAGCAGCCATAGACTGTGTGCTTAAATTGTTAGCTCCAGGCGATGAGGTAATTGCTGGTGATGATTTGTATGGAGGAACCTACCGAATGTTTACCAGACTGTTTCAGAAATATGGATTAACGTTTAAGTTTGTTGACATGAATAATGTTGATACGGTTAAAAATGCATTATCAACACAAACCAAACTAGTATGGTTAGAAACACCTACGAATCCCTTAATGAAAATTGCGGATATCGAAGAGATTACCAAAGCAACAAAAGCGTTTAATAGCGATATTTTAGTAGGTGTAGACAATACGTTTTCTACTCCTTACCTTCAACAACCATTAACCTTAGGTGCAGATATCGTTATGCATTCTGCAACCAAATATTTAGGTGGGCATTCCGATATTGTTATGGGAGCATTAATGGTTAATAACGAAGCTTTAGCTGAACAATTACACTTTATTCAATTTGCAGGCGGAGCCATTGCTGGACCAATGGATAGCTTTTTGGCCTTGAGAGGGATTAAAACTTTACATGTTCGTATGCAGCGTCATTCAGAAAATGGAAGGGCGGTAGCAAACTATTTAGTACAGCATAACAAGGTTGGAGTAGTGTACTATCCTGGTTTAGAAAATCATCCAAATCATGAAGTGGCTAAAAAGCAAATGAACGACTTTGGTGGTATGGTTTCTTTTAGACTTAAAGATGAAAGCAAAGCTGCAGCGGTAAAATTTTTAGAAAGCACAAAAGTATTTACCCTAGCAGAATCTTTAGGAGGTGTTGAAAGTTTGGTGAATCATCCTGTAACTATGACACATGCTTCTATTCCTGAGCCAGAACGTTTAAAGATAGGTATTACGGATTCTTTAATTCGTTTAAGTGTGGGGATTGAAGATATCGATGACTTGCTTAACGATTTAGAGCAAGCATTAGCATAACAATAATAATACGTAAAAAAAAAGCAAGTCTACGGACTTGCTTTTTTTATGTTGTTTAAAATGCTAGAGGCTTACTAAAATTTAAGTGGTAGATAATTCCTAATTGAAAATTCATCAGCCAGTCATTGTTTTTGTTTTCAGGAACATCGGGTTGTAGTCCATCGATACCATCAGAAAAAAAGTATTGCCAATTTACTTGCGCATTGAGATCCATTTTTTTAGATAGTTTATAGCGTGTGCCACCACCAAAAGTACCTGCTAATGCAGTACCATTTCCAATATCAAGCGCATCTGGTGCTCGGTATTTACTTGGTAAGATCGTCGGATTCGCTCGCCAATCACCTAAGTTAGATTCTAAACTATTTGAATAGAGTGAAAATTGAACTCCAGCAAGTACATATGGATTCCATTTTGATAAGGCATGCGGACTCTAAAAGTCACGTAAATATTTAAAGTAGTATTCAACTTGCATTCCGATATTAATAATAGAAACACTTCCTTCCATTGCGCGCAATTGTTCTCCTAATATAGAAGTACTGTTAGCTGTTGGACCATAGTGATTAAAACTAGCGCTGTTTACCATATTTAATTCACTTCGTAACGCTAAGTTATCCCAGATTCCAGAATTTGCGTTCCAGCGTTGGTTTTTATTAAAAAAATGAAGGGTGTGGGTAATACTCAATGAAGTCGCATTATTCGCATAATTACTTCTAAAATCTGATCGTTCGCCATAATCGGTAT
>CBFHVY010000017.1:20755-23785 GCA_965659555.1 Flavobacteriaceae bacterium | reverse complement strand
TCCCATCACAATCACCATAAGGTATTTTAGTGCCCCAAAAACACCTAAGAAATCACTGTATGCAAATGGAATTAATTTTCCGTAATACTGTCTTGCTACTTTTTCTCTAGAACTTTGTTCTGCTTTAGGCTTCGGAGGAAACAGCGTGTTGATGTGATTCATATTGGCTTTGGCACGTTGTTTCCACAAATCTTTTCGCGTTACAAAAACCACAAGTTGTTGTGCAGTTCTTGCTGCATTTTGATTAAAACACAAAGGCGCTAATGCCTCAATTACTTCTTTTGAAGTGATGTGGTAAAATTCCCACAATTGCATATTGCTACTATTTGGTGCTAAGGCTGCTTGTGCAATGCACTCTTTTACAATGTTAGGGTCTATAGGTTGTTCTGCATCATACACACGTACTGAACGTCTGTACTGAATGGCTTCTGAAACACGTTTTTCGTGTTGTGACATAGTTAGGAGTTTAGATGATTTAATTTGGTATTCATGAAACGAAACCATAGTGGTGGACATAGTGCTAATAACATCATTCCAGGATATCCCGTTGGCATTTGAGGGCTTTCGGGTAATGACTTTAATAGTTGGTAGTGTTTACTTCCATTATAATGATGATCTGAATGGCGAGATAAGTTGAATAACATCATTTTTCCAATACTATGGTCTGAGTTCCACGAATGGATTCTTTTCACACGTTCGTATCGACCGTGTTCATTTTTCTTGCGCAATAAACCATAGTGTTCAATATAGTTTACGGTTTCTAAAAGGGTGATTCCAAAAACGGCAGCTCCCACAAAACAAAGGAGCGCAAAAAGACCTAAAAAATAGTAGATACCGCCAAGCATTAAAAGACTACAAAGGGTATAGATAACCATTCTATTTTGGTAATGAAACCAAGATCTCGATTCGGAAATCATTCGTTTGTTTTCTAGTTGCCATGCTTGAATATAACTGCTAAAATGAGAACGAATCCAAAAGACATAGATCAGTTCGTTTTTTCGAGCGGTAGCAGCATCATCTGGAGTTGCAACATTGTAATGATGACCGGCATTATGATAGGGTAAAAAATGTGTATTGAGAGCGGTGAGTAATAATAACTCCCCAAGAAATTCATCTCTCCTATTGTTTCGATGACCAAGCTCGTGACCCACATTAATACCAATAACACCACACATTAAACCCATAGCTAAGACTCTTCCAATAAGTTCACTCGTAGTTAAAATAGGGTCTTGAATGACTATAAAAAAATAGGCTAAAAAGACCAGTTGGATGGGGATCATCGCGTAAAGTAAACCCGTATACAATGGATTCTCTTTCTCTTGTTGTTCCTCTTCCTTTGTAAAGTTTGAGCTATTTGGAGGGAACACTAATTCTAAAAGGGGAATACCAGCAAAAAAAAGAAGGAGTGGAAAATACGTTAACCAACCAAATGAAGTAAAAGAAATATATACCGAAATAGGCAGCAATAAAATGCTGAGATATGGGAGTCCTCTCATGTGATTTTGTTTTCCCTAAATATACAACTTTTTATATACAAGCATTCCAAATTACCTCATCGGGGGTAGGTGCAGTAAGGGTTATAATTTCTTTGCTTACTGGATGGGTAAAATGAATTGATCTTGCGTGTAAGTGTATGCCACCGTTCGCATTGCTTCTAGGAAAACCATATTTTAGATCACCTTTAATGGGGCAGCCTAATGCACTAAGTTGAGCACGTATTTGATGATGTCTACCTGTTTCTAAATCAATTTCTAACAGTGTGTACCGATCTAGTTTGCGTAGGGTGGTGTAGTGAAGAATAGCTTTTTTACTTCCTTCGGCCTCCTTTTTAAAAACGGTAGCTTTATTGTTCTTGGGATTCTTTTTTAGAAAATGAACTAAAGTACCTGTGGTTGGTTTTGGAGTTTCTTTTACGACAGCCCAATACGTTTTTTTAATGGTCTTTTTTTTAAACATCTCATTAAGTCGCTGCAAAGCCTTAGATGTTTTTGCAAAAAGCACAATACCAGAGGTAGGTCTATCTAATCGATGTACAACACCGCAAAAAACATTACCTGGTTTATTGTATTTCTCTTTTAAGTACTGTTTAATATGTTCGCTCAAAGGAAGATCGCCAGTGGCATCCCCTTGAACAATATCGCCAACACGCTTGTTAACTACAATAAGGTGGTTGTCTTCAAATAAAACCTGTATGTTCTCAGGAGTGGTGTACATGATTTAAGAGCTACTTTCACTCATGTTTTCGTTGACTTGGTCAATAAAGTCGAGCAATTCTTTTCGACCTAAACTAGTAGAAGAAGAGGTTAAGAAAGAGGTAGGAACAGTCTCCCAAGTTTGGAGCAACTTTTTTTTGTAAGAAACAATTTGCTTATTGAGTTTAGAGCTTCCGAGCTTATCGGCTTTGGTAAACACAATACAAAACGGAATTTGATGTTCGCCTAAAAAGGCCATAAATTCTAAATCAATTTTCTGAGGGTCGTGACGAGAATCGACTAAAACAAACGAACAAACCAACTGTTCGCGTTGTAAAAAATAATCTTGAATAAACGATTGAAATGATTGACGCTTACTTTTAGACACTTGCGCATATCCATACCCAGGTAAATCAACTAAAAACCAATTCTGATTGATTTTAAAGTGGTTGATCAATTGTGTTTTTCCAGGTTTTCCAGAAATTTTAGCCAAGTCTTTTCGCTCCATGAGCATATTAATCAATGAAGATTTTCCCACATTAGATCTACCGATAAAAGCGTATTCAGGAATTCTGTCTTTAGGACACTTGGAAACATCAGTATTACTGATGACAAAATCTGCGGAGTTTATTTTCATTGAATTATAAATTCTTGTCTTTCAACCAAGCTTCTAGGATCCTGTTAAATTCTTCGGGAGTTTCCATCATGGCCGCATGACCACATTTATCAATCCAAAATAAATCAGAGTTAGGCAGAAGCTTATGAAAATCAGTGGCCACTTCTGGAGGCGTAACATTGTCTTGTTTTCCCCAAATTAAACAGGTTGGTTGATGCATGT
>CBFHVY010000017.1:0-20743 GCA_965659555.1 Flavobacteriaceae bacterium | reverse complement strand
CTGGTAAATCACCAGCCATATTATGACGAATTGCACTCTTTGCAATCGCTAAGGTTTTTAGAACGGTATTTCGGTTATTAACAATGCCATATACGTTATCAATAAGTTCTTTTGTAGCCACCTCTGGGTTGTAAAATACATCTTTAGTTTTCTGTTCAATGTATTCGTAATTTCCTCGCTTCGGATAGCTATCGCCCATCGATTTTTCATAGAGTCCAGAGCTTCCAGTAAGAACTAATCCAGCCACATCTTCGGGGTAGTGTTTGAGGTAATATAATGCAATATGTCCACCCAAAGAATTTCCTAATAAAATGACGTTATTTAGCTTTTTATGAGCAATGAAATCATTTAAAAACTTGGCTAAGTTTTTGACATTTGTTTTAAGTAAAGGTAGCGTGTATAAAGGAAGTTCAGGAATAAGAACTTTGTATCCTCGTTGAGAAAAATGCTCAAAAGTGGCGTCGAAATTACTTAAGGCGCCCATCAATCCGTGAAGAACAATTATAGCCCTTCCTTCTCCAGCTTCTGCGTATGTAAATTTACCTTCGGTAGTTAGATTTTTAGTCATGAGTTTCAGCTTGTCTCAATGGCAAATGTAACCCTTTTTTGTTAGAAATACATCGATTTCGAAATTTCGACAAATCAACTTTTTAGATTCATTTTAAGTGTTTGAATACCAGTTTTTTTAAAATTTATTAACAATGTGGTAAATTGTGGTAAATTGTGGTATTATTTTTCTATTTTTGACTTTAGTACAAACAAATAAAAGTTGATTAATCTCACAGGAACATACGAATGCAAGGCCGATGCTAAAGGTCGGGTAATGATGGCGGTAGCTTTTAAAAAGCAACTCGCCCCAGTATTGCAAGATGGTTTTGTAGTAAAGCGTTCTGTGTTTCAACCTTGCTTAGAATTATACCCTATGCAAGAATGGAATAGAATGATGGAGAAAATTAATGGACTGAACAGGTTTGTGAAAAAAAATAATGATTTTATTCGACGCTTTACTGCGGGAGTAAAATTAGTTGAATTAGATGCTTCAGGGAGGCTTCTAATTCCTAAAGATCTTTGTCAGTTTGCAGCCATACAAAAACAAGTGGTATTGTCTTCTGCAATTAATATCATTGAAATTTGGGATAAGGAACATTACGAAAAGGCAATTGATGAAGCCGCCACAGATTTTGCTGCATTAGCAGAAGAGGTGATGGGAAATACAATGTCTGATGGAATATCATAGCCCGGTTTTACTTAATGAAAGTGTAGATGCTTTGGCTATTCAACCCAATGGTGTGTATGTTGATGTCACCTTTGGAGGTGGAGGGCATTCTAGAGAAATCCTTCGTCGCTTAGGTCCACAAGGGAGGCTTTTTGCTTTCGACCAAGATCCTGATGCAGTTGCGAATAGCATTGCAGATTCAAGATTTACACTCATTGAAGAAAACTTTCAATTTATAACGCGGTACTTAAAATTCTATGGAATTCAAAAAGTAGACGGAGTACTGGCAGATTTGGGTGTTTCGTCACATCAATTCGATGAAGCAGATCGCGGATTTTCCACCCGATTTGATGCGCCACTCGATATGAGAATGAATCAGCGATCAAAACAATCGGCAAAAGAAATCATTAACGGATATTCAGAAGAACAGCTGGGTTCGATTTTGTTTTTATATGGCGAATTAAGAAATGCGAGAGCTTTAGCAAGAACCATTGTAACTGCACGAAAGGAACAAACGATAACCACAAGTTTTCAATTGCGAGACGTTTTACAGCGATTTTTGCCGAAAGCTAAAGAGCACAAAATATTAGCACAGATATTTCAAGCCATTCGAATAGAAGTAAATCAAGAGTTGGAAGTATTGAAATCATTTCTAGTTCAAATGCCCGAATTATTAAACCCAGGTGGTAGGTTGAGCGTCATCTCTTACCATTCTTTAGAAGACCGGTTGGTAAAACGATTTATTCAACATGGGTTGTTTGAGGGAGAGCCCGAACGCGATGTTTTTGGTAACACCTCTGTGCCATTAAAGAAAGTGGGAAAGCTTATTGTGCCCACCAAAGAAGAAATAAAAAGAAATAACAGAGCACGAAGTGCAAAGTTGCGTATTGCAACGCCAAATGAAAATGTCTAAAGTAAAAAAGAACATATACGATATTTTAAGAGGGAGCTTCCTTACCGATGAAACTGCCTTTAAAAACTGGCGTATCATCATTTTTGTGGTTGTACTCTTGCTTATCATGATTTCTAGCGCACACAATGCCGATAAAAAAGTGATTCGTATTTCTCAATTAAATAAAAAGCGAATAGAACTCAGAGAGGCTTATGTAGCTTCTGAAACCCAACTGATGCGGATGAAGATGGAGTCGAATATTAGGCAAATGGCTAAGGCCTTTGACCTAGAGCCCTCTGAAACACCCCCAATTAAAATTAAAGTAACGACAACAAAAGACTAAACCTTGAAAACAATTAAAAAAAGCATACTCACAAAATTCTACATTGTAGCTGCTTTTATGACGCTTTTTCTCAGCGCTGTTGTTTTTAAAGTAGTAAGCATACAGTATAAAGAGGGCGAAGCGTATAGACAATTATCCACCGAAATCACACGAAAGCAAGACACCATTTACGCTAACAAGGGTAATCTCTATGCAGCAGACGGCAACCTGTTGGCAACCTCTATGTCTAAGTACACTATTCGTATGGATGTAATGGCTGTAGAAAGCGATGTTTTTGAAAAGAATCTTTCCGCTTTGGCAACCTCCCTTTCAGAATTATTGGGAAACACCCCCACTTTTTACCAACGAAAAATTAGGAACGCCAGAAATAGAAACAATCGCTATTTACTTATTGCTAGAAATGTTGGCTACAACGATTATGTAAAAATGAAGCAATTCCCCATTTTTAAATTGGGAGTGTACAGAGGAGGGTTTATTGGAGAACAAAAAACCGTACGTGAACATCCCATAGGGAAAATCGCCGAACGCACAATTGGGTATCAAGATTTTAGAGGTGAAGCGGGAATTGAAGGTGCTTTTGCAGACTACATGGAAGGTCAGTACGGATTGCGTTGGAAACAGAAAATTGCTAAAGGACAATGGAAACCTATAAACGATGTAAATGAACGAGAGCCTCTAGATGGGCATGATGTTATTACGACCATCGATGTAAATATCCAAGACATTACCCATCATGCCCTATTAAGACAACTCGAGAATTTTGAGGCTGAGCACGGTTGTGCTGTAGTTATGGAAACCGCTACTGGAGAAATCAAAGCAATTTCCAATTTAGGAAGAACATCTATTGGAACATACTACGAAAAAAGAAATTACGCTATCTGGGAATCTCACGAACCAGGATCAACCTTTAAACTGGCGAGCTTAATGGCAGCCTTAGAAGATAAAGTGATTGATACTTCAACGGTTGTGGATACCGAAAAAGGGCGCATTTTTATTCACGGAAGTAAAGTAGAAGATTCTCATCGAGGTGGATATGGTAAGATTTCGGCAGCGCGAGTGTTTGAAGTTTCCTCTAACGTAGGAATCGTAAAGCTGATTAAAAAACATTATGATGATCAACCACAAAAGTTTGTTGATCGAATGAAGGAATACGGATTAGCCGATCCCATTGGTTTACCTATAAAAGGAGAAGGAGTGCCTTATATTCCTTCACCCAAAGATAAAAAGCGATGGAATAAAATCTCTCTCGAATGGATGGCTTGGGGTTATGGCGTTTCAATCACCCCACTGCAAACCCTAACCTTTTACAATGCTGTTGCCAACAATGGGGTAATGGTGAAGCCAAAGTTTATTAAAGAATTACGCAGACAAAATAAAGTAGAGCGTGTTTTTAAAACCGAAGTGATGAATCCTAAAATAGCTTCGCAAACCACTATAGATAAGCTTAAAAAAGTTATGGAGAATGTGGTGGTTAGAGGAACTGCAGAAAATATCTACTCCCCTAATTTTTCTATGGCAGGAAAAACAGGAACCGCCAAAAAGTTTGTTGCTGCACATAAAGATGAAAACGGAAACACCGTACCAGCTGGGTATTCCAACCAGAGATATGTGGCTTCTTTTGCTGGGTTTTTCCCTGCAGAACAACCCAAGTATACCTGTATAGTAGTTATTCACGACCCTAAGAAAGAAAAAGGCTACTACGGAGCTACGGTTGCAGGTCCGGTATTTAAAGAAATTGCTCAAAAAATATTTACAAATACACCAGTAACCAATACCGTGAATTTGGCTGAAGCACAGTTCGGCGATTTAGAGACGATGTATAATACCTATACACAAGAACTCAGTAAAGACTATACCACGATTCCAGATGTACACGGAATGCCAGCGATGGATGCAGTGTCATTATTAGAAAATATTGGACTTAAAGTGATGTTTAAGGGACAAGGAAAAGTGGTGAAACAATCCATTCCTTCGGGAAGTAAATTAGTAAAAGGAAGCACGATAACACTCAAATTAGCTTAAGTTGAAAGTAGTTAAAGACATATTGTATAAAGTAGCTGTAGATGCCGTTTACGGTAGTACTGCTATTGAAATTCAAGCGCTTGCTTTTGACTCTAGAGCAGTTGAGTCTAACACCCTATTCGTTGCTCAAAAAGGAGTGCACGTAGACGGGCATACTTACATTGACAAGGCAATTGAATTAGGAGCCACTGTCATTGTTTGTGAGCAATTACCAGAAGCAATGGTGGCTGGAATTACCTATATTCAAGTTGCCGATGCCGCATTAGCACTAGCGCAATTAGCAGCAAATTTTTACGACAATCCTTCCGAAAAATTAACCCTCGTTGGTGTTACTGGAACTAACGGCAAAACAACGATAGCCTCATTACTCTATCAGTTATTTACATCGTATGGAAAAGATTCAGGGTTACTCTCTACTGTAACAATAAGGGTAGGAGAAAAAGAGTTTCCTGCTACACATACCACTCCAGATTCATTAAGTATCAATTACTATTTATCTCAAATGGTTGCGCAAGGGGTTACCCATTGTTTTATGGAGGTGAGCTCTCACGGAATTGATCAGAAGAGAACTGCAGGATTACATTTTGCTGGTGGAATTTTTACCAATCTTTCACATGATCATTTAGATTATCATAAAACATTTGCAGCCTACAGAGATGTAAAAAAACAGTTTTTCGACGATTTGCCTAAAAATGCTTTTGCCCTAACAAATCTCGATGATAAGAATGGCTTGGTCATGCTACAAAATACCAAAGCTCAAAAAAGAACCTATGCTTTAAAAACACTGGGGGATTACAAAGCTAAAATTATAGAAAAACGATTGTCGGGCACCCTTGTCCTTATCGATGGAGTGGAGGTATGGACCAAACTTATAGGCGAATTTAATATCTACAACCTACTAGCTATTTATGCCACTGCACTAGAATTAGGATTAGAAAAACTTGAAATCCTCAGAGTTATAAGTGAACTAGAGAGTGTAAGTGGCCGTTTTGAATACCTTATTTCACCCGATAATGTTACGGCCATTGTAGATTATGCACATACTCCAGACGCATTAAAAAACGTACTCGAAACCATTAATGATATTCGAACAGGTAATGAACAATTGATTACTGTAGTTGGGTGTGGTGGTGATAGAGATCATACCAAAAGACCAAAGATGGCACAGATCGCATCGGTGTTAAGTAGTCAAGCCATTTTTACTGCAGATAATCCAAGATCAGAAAACCCTCAGCATATCCTAGAAGCTATGGAGGCTGGTGTGCCTGCAGAACATTATAAAAAAACCTTGAGCATCTTAGATCGAAGACAAGCAATTAAAACCGCATGTCGATTAGCAACTTCAGGAGACATTGTGTTGGTTGCAGGAAAAGGACACGAAACGTATCAAGAAATTAAAGGAGAGCGATTTCATTTCGATGACATGGAAGAGCTAACACGCTGTTTTAACCCATTAAAAAGTGAATAAATGCTGTACTATATTTTTCAATATTTAGAAAGTCAATTTAATCTGCCTGGAGCAAGTGTATTTCAATTTATCACGTTTCGAGCAGCTGCAGCATTCATTTTGTCGCTATTGATCTCTTCTATTTATGGGAAGCGCATTATTAATTTTCTAAGAAAACAGCAAGTAGGAGAAACTGTTCGTGATCTTGGTTTAGAAGGGCAGGCTCAAAAGTCGGGTACCCCAACCATGGGAGGCTTAATTATCATTTTTGCAACCCTTATCCCAGTCCTACTTTTAGCAAAACTTGACAATATTTATGTAATCATTTTAATCATTACCACCTTGTGGATGGGGCTTATAGGTTTTGTAGACGATTATATTAAAGTATTCAAAAAAGATAAAGGAGGTCTTAAGGGGAAGTTTAAAGTGTTGGGTCAGGTAGGTCTTGGACTCATTGTGGGATCGATGCTTTATTTTCATCCCGATGTAACCATTAAAGAACAACTCCCAGTATCACAACAAACCATTACCGAATCGGGTCGAAAGGTGTTGTTTGACACTGCTCATAAATCAACAAAAACCACCGTTCCATTTTTTAAAGACAACGAGTTAGACTATTCTGAGGCTTTGTCATTTTTAGGGGAGGGCTTCGAACAATATGCTTGGATAGTCTTTATTTTCATTGTCATTTTTATTGTGACTGGCGTCTCTAACGGTGCAAATTTAACAGATGGAATTGATGGATTAGCCGCTGGCTCTTCAGCGATTATGGTGATAACCCTAGCCATTTTTGCATGGGTTTCAGGAAACATCATTTTTGCCGATTATTTAGACGTCATGTATATACCGAACTCTGGTGAAATGACGGTATTTATCTTGGCTTTTGCTGGAGCTTTAATAGGGTTTTTATGGTATAACACCTACCCCGCTCAAGTGTTTATGGGCGATACGGGAAGCCTTACCATTGGGGGTATTATCGCAGTGATCGCTATAGCCATTCGAAAAGAATTATTACTCCCCATACTTGCTGGAATATTTGTAGTAGAGAATCTCTCTGTAATACTTCAAGTATCGTATTTCAAATACACGCGTAAAAAGTTTGGAGAGGGTAGACGCATATTTAAAATGTCGCCATTACATCACCATTATCAAAAATCTGGATACCATGAAAGTAAGATTGTGGTTCGTTTTTGGATCGTGGGAATTTTATTGGCAGTATTTGCCATTGTAACCTTGAAATTAAGATAAATGAAAAGGGTAGTTGTGCTGGGTGGAGGTGAAAGCGGTGTTGGAACAGCACTGCTAGGAAAACAAAAAGGATATCAGGTTTGGGTGTCAGATAATGGCCCAATCAAACAGTCGTATAAGGACGTTCTTTTACATCATGAAATAGCTTTTGAAGAAAACGGTCATACAAAGACACATGTGTTTTCAGCAGATTTGATTATGAAAAGCCCCGGAATTCCAGATACGGTAGCCATTGTACAAGAGGCAATCTCAAAAGGGATACCGGTGATTTCTGAAATAGAATTTGCTTCCAAATACACAGACGCATGTATCGTGGGAATTACAGGTTCTAATGGAAAAACAACGACCACCATGCTTACCTATCACTTGTTACAACAAGGAGGTTTAGATGTGGTGATGGGTGGAAATATCGGCGATAGTTTTGCTGCCCAAGTTGCGCAATTACATCCGAAACACTATGTGTTAGAGCTCAGCAGTTTTCAACTCGATGGCATCGTAGATTTTGCACCACACATTGCTATGATAACCAATATTACGCCCGATCATCTCGACCGATATGCGTATGATTTTGAGCAGTATGTAGCGGCGAAGTTTAAGATTACTAAAAATCAAAAAGCATCAGATTATCTCATTTATGACGCTGATGATGCAGCTATTTTAAAAGGATTAGAACGCTTTCAACCAAAAGCAACACTAGTGCCATTTTCACTTGAAAAAGAATTGAAATATGGCGCATTTATAAAAGATAATAACATACACATACAACTAAATACCACAACATTAACCATGAGTATTTCTAAATTAAGTCTACAAGGAAAACACAATACAAAAAATGCAATGGCAGCTACAATGGCGGCTCAGTTACTCAATATTAGGAACCATTCCCTAAAAGAAAGTCTCTCTAATTTTGAGGGAGTAGAGCATCGTTTAGAGCATGTGCAAAAAGTAAATGGTATACAATTTATCAACGATTCTAAGGCAACCAACGTAAACGCTACTTTTTATGCACTAGAGTGTATGGAAGTGCCAACAGTATGGATTGTTGGTGGGGTGGATAAAGGAAATGACTATTCAGATTTACTTCCACTTGTGCAAGAAAAAGTAAAAGCTATTGTATGTCTTGGTTTAGATAACGAAAAAATCAAGCAGTCATTTGGAAATGTTATAGAACATATCGTAGAGACCGCAGGAGCAGAAGAGGCTGTAAAGGTTGCTTATAAACTCGCACATCAAGGAGATGCTGTATTGCTATCGCCTGCCTGTGCAAGTTTCGATTTATTTGAGAACTACGAAGACAGAGGGCGTCAGTTTAAAAAGGCAATTAAGACATTGTGAAAACCATTTTTAAACACATACAAGGAGACAGAACCATTTGGGCTATTGTAGCCATCTTGGCTATATTTTCATTTATGCCTGTATACAGTGCCAGCACAAACTTAGTTTATGTGGTGGGCTCTGGATCTACCATTGGCTATTTAATGAAACATATGGTGCTTCTTATTATGGGTTTTGCTATTATTTATGGAGTTCATAAAATCCCCTACCGCTATTTTAGTGGAGGTGCTGTTATTATGATTCCTGTAGTGGTATTGTTATTACTGTATACCCTTTCTCAAGGGACTACTATTGGTGGGGCAAATGCGAGTAGATGGATTAGAATTCCGTTTGTGGGAATTGGCTTTCAAACGTCAACCCTAGCGGGGTTAGTAATTATGGTCTATTTGGCGCGATACCTCGCTAAAAATAAAGATAAGACGATTGTTTTTAAAGAAAGTTTATGGCAATTGTGGTTGCCTGTTGGGGTTATTTTAGCCTTAATATTGCCCGCTAACTTTTCTACCACAGCCATCATCTTTACAATGGTGTTACTAGTCTCTTTTATTGGTGGATACCCCTTAAAATACATTGGATATATTGTAGGTGTAGGGCTTGTATTCCTTACGTTTTTTATTCTTATGGCAAAGGCATTTCCCGATGCCATGCCCAACAGAGTTCAGACTTGGCAAAATAGAATCGAAAATTTTTCGAGTGCAGATGGCGGAGAAGATTATCAAGTTGAAAAAGCAAAAACAGCTCTTGCAACTGGAGGAGTATTAGGTCAAGGCCCTGGAAAAAGTGTACAGAAAAACTTTTTACCACAATCGTCTTCCGATTTTATTTATGCCATTATTGTAGAAGAGTATGGTTTATTAGGAGCGGTGTTAATTGTATTTATATACTTTCTCTTGCTTTTTAGAATCATGGTTACAGTTAGAAAAGCGACGACCATTTTTGGAACCTTATTAGTTATTGGAGTGGGCTTGCCTATTATTTTTCAAGCGGGAATCAACATGGCCGTAGCAACCAATATATTGCCTGTAACAGGGCAAACCTTACCACTCATTAGTAGTGGAGGAACCTCTATTTGGATGACTTGCTTTGCCTTAGGAATGATCTTAAGCGTGAGTGCTTCAAAAGATGAAACAGAAGAAACCATATTAGATGATAACCCTTTAGATATTTTACATGAAGCCATCGATTAACATATTGATTAGTGGAGGTGGTACGGGTGGACATATCTACCCTGCAATTGCTATTGCCAATGAAATCAAAGAGCGCTATCCAGACGCTGCTATTCTTTTCGTTGGGGCAAAAGATAAAATGGAAATGGAAAAGGTGCCCAATGCTGGATATGCTATTGAAGGATTATGGATTTCGGGAATACAACGTAAGCTTACATTAAAAAACCTACTGTTTCCTTTTAAACTATTGAGTAGTTTATGGCGAGCATACGGCATTATTTCAAGATTTAAACCAGATGTAGTTATCGGAACAGGAGGTTTTGCGAGCGGCCCCACCTTGTATATGGCACATAAAAAGGGAATTCCGACACTTATACAAGAACAAAATTCATTTCCTGGAATCACGAATAAACTACTGGCTAAAGGGGCTTCAAAAATCTGCGTGGCTTATGATTATCTAGATCGATTTTTTCCTAAGGACACCTTAATTAAAACCGGAAATCCAGTACGTCAAGATCTATTAACGGCATATAAAAAGGAAACTAAAGTAGCAGCCCAGGAGTTTTTCGGACTTAAAAAGAATACCAAAACGATTTTAGTATTGGGAGGAAGTTTAGGAGCAAAGAAAATCAACGAATTGATTGTGCAACAGCTTTCCTTTTTTAAAGACCTAAAGGTACAAGTGATTTGGCAATGTGGAAGTCTATATTACAAAACATACCAATCGTATGCTACCGATACTGTGCAAGTACACGCCTTTTTAAATCGGATGGACTTGGCTTATGCAGCAGCAGATTTTATCATTTCTAGAGCGGGAGCAAGTTCAGTGTCTGAATTATGCATTGTAGGGAAACCAACTATTTTTATCCCTTCCCCAAATGTAGCTGAAGACCATCAAACGAAAAACGCAAAATCGATAGCAGACAAACACGCCGCTCTTTTAATAAAAGAGGAAGAGCTCGATACTTTTCCAATTGTATTCGAGTCCTTATTAAAAGACGAAGGAAAGCAAGAGCTGTTGAGAAGAAATATTAAGGAATTGGCCCTGCCAAATGCAACTCAAAATATTGTAAACGAGATTGAAAAATTACTAATCAAGTGAACCTAAACACCCTACATAATATCTATTTAATTGGCATTGGAGGCATAGGCATGAGTAATCTTGCCCGCTATTTTCTGGCCCAAGGAAAACAGGTAGCAGGGTACGATAAAACTCCATCTCCAATTACCAAAAGTCTAGAAGACTTGGGTATCGCTATTCATTATACCGATGATGTTGGTGCTATTCCAAAAGCTTTTCTAGATCTTAACCATACATTAGTTATTTATACCCCAGCCATACCGCGAAGCCAAACAGAGCTCCAGTATTTTGAAAAACACCATTATACGATTCAAAAGCGTTCAGAAGTTTTAGGAACGATTACAGCAAACACGTTTTGTTTGGCTGTTGCGGGAACACATGGCAAAACCACGACCTCTGCAATTCTAGGGCATATAATGCACAGCAAGCAAGCAACTGCTTTTTTAGGCGGAATAGCAGAAAACTACAATTCTAATTTTATACTTGGAAGCGAGGCAATATCGGTTGTAGAAGCCGATGAATTTGACCGTTCCTTTTTACAATTAGCGCCAGATATTGCCTGCATTACCTCAATGGACGCAGATCATTTAGATATTTATAAAGAGTCTAGTGCTTTAGAAAAATCGTTTCGCGAATTTGCAGCAAAAGTAAAAACCTGTCTTTTGGTTGCTAAAGGGCTTCCTGTGGAAGGGAAAACGTATGGTCTAGAAACTGATGCTGATTATGCTGCCAATAACATACGCTTAGCGCAAGGACAATATGTTTTTGACATTCAAACGCCACAACATAAGATTACAGGGGTTACGTTTTCAATTCCTGGAAGACATAATTTAATGAATGCCTTAGCTGCGTCTGCTATGGCTTTAGAATATGGTGTTTCTGAGGAAGCAATCAAAGCAGCTTTAGCCTCTTTTAGAGGCGTAAAAAGAAGGTTTTCCTATGCAATTAAATCAGATGCGGTTGTTTTAATAGATGACTATGCGCATCATCCAACAGAAATTTCAGCCGTTGCTGATGCGATAAAAGAATTATACCCCAAATCAAAAACACTGGCTGTTTTTCAGCCCCATTTATTTAGCAGAACACAAGATTTTGCAGCCGATTTTGCCAAAAGTTTATCAGCCTTCGATGAGGTGGTTTTGTTAGATATCTATCCTGCTCGTGAGGAACCTATAGAAGGAGTAACTAGCCAATGGTTAGCAACTCAAATGCAACATTCGAAGACACAGGTGGTTTCAAAAGATGCAGTACCTACTATTGTTAAAAACTCAGAGGCTTCTGTTATTGCCATGTTGGGTGCTGGAGATATTGGATTAGTAGTACAAGAGGTCGCTGATGCCTTATTAAAATCTGAAAAGTATGCGCATTAAAAGACTGTTAAAATATCCGTTAATACTAGTACTTATTGTAAGTGTAGTCTTTTTGTACAGTTTTACAGGAGCTAGAAATGGACGTAAAAAAATTATAGCTACCGAGATTGAATTTACGCCAGGGGAGAATCATTTTTTAAATCATGAAATGGTTAATAAATTGTTAATACAAAACAATACAAGTGTTCAAAACCAAGCGAAAACTATAATAGATTTATACCAATTAGAGAAGAACATTGTTGCTCACCCCTATATTAAAAATGCTGCCGTTTATATAACTATACATGGGGTATTGCATGCAGAGGTGACACAACGAAAACCTATTGCAAGAATAGTTTCAGAAAACGAATCGTATTACGTTGATTCAGAGGGAGTGAAGATTCCTTTATCTGAACATTATTCGGCAAGGGTGCTTATCATAACAGGGGTAAAATCTAACCAACACGTTGAGCAAAGTGTTGCATTAACACAGCGCATCTTAAACGATTCTTTTTTAAAAAATGAAATCGTGGGGGTGTACTTTAATGCACAAAATGAAGTGGAGTTGACGGTAAGAAGCGGAGATTATAAAATCATTGTAGGTGATTTTGATCGTTTAGAAGATAAGTTTAAGAATTTGAAAGCGTTTTATAGTAAAACATTTTCAACACAAAAGATACAAGAATATAAAACCATTAATCTAAAGTATCACAACCAAGTTGTGTGCTCAAAATAAGAAGCCATGGAACACAATAAGATCGCCGTAGGATTAGACATTGGAACCACCAAAATTGTGGCAATGATTGGTCGTAAAAACGAATATGGCAAATTGGAAGTCTTAGGGATAGGTAAGGCCAAAAGTTTAGGAGTAAAGCGGGGTGTAGTAAGTAATATTACACAAACGATACAGTCTATTCAGCAAGCGGTTGATGAAGCAGAAAGTGTTTCTGGTCAAAAAATTGAAGATGTAGTGGTAGGAATCGCGGGTCAACATATTCGCAGTCTTCATCACAGTGATTACATCACCAGAAACAATGCCGATGAGGTTATTGATGAAAACGATATTTATAATCTCGTTAATCAAGTTCATAAGTTGGTTATGCTTCCTGGAGAAGAAATTATCCACGTATTGCCCCAAGAATACAAGGTAGATAGTCAGGCAGATATTAAAGAACCTATTGGAATGTATGGTGGTCGATTAGAAGCAAATTTCCATGTGGTTGTCGGTCAAGTATCTTCTATACGAAATATTGGGCGTTGTGTTAAAAGTGCCGGATTAGATTTATCTGACATCACCTTAGAGCCTTTAGCCTCTGCAGCTGCCGTGTTGAGTCAAGAAGAGAAAGAAGCTGGAGTTGCATTGATAGATATTGGAGGGGGTACTACAGATTTAGCCATTTTTAAAGATGGAATTATTCGCCATACCGCAGTAATTCCTTTTGGAGGAAATGTAATTACAGAAGATATTAAAGAAGGGTGTTCTATTATAGAAAAGCAAGCCGAATTATTAAAAATAAAGTTTGGGTCTGCTTGGCCAGGAGAAAATAAAGAGACAGAAATTGTTTCGATACCTGGGTTAAGAGGAAGAGAGCCTAAAGAAATAACCCTCAAAAATCTATCAAAAATCATTCATGCACGTGTCCAAGAAATTATTGAACATGTGTATTTAGAGATTAAAAACTACGGTCACGAAACGCAAAAGGGGAAACTTATTGCAGGAATTGTATTAACTGGAGGAGGTTCTCAATTAAAGCATTTGAGACAATTGGTAGAATATATTACAGGTATGGATGCAAGAATTGGGTATCCTAATGAGCATTTGGCTGGAGACTCCGAAGATGCACTATCTAGTCCTTCTTATGCAACAGCTGTAGGGTTGTTGATGGAAGGTTTAGGAAGATTGCCCAAGGAGGTAGAAGCTTCGGAAACCGAAGAAGAACAAGTATCAGTTGAAGCTAGTGATGAGGTAGTTTCGGAAACAGAACAACAACCAAAAGAGAAAAAGAAGAAGTCCTTTTTTGAAAAATTTACAGACGGACTGAAAGACTTTTTAGATAACGCAGAATAAAAGAATACAATATTAAAACAGACAACAGAATTATGAGCGCAGAATTCGAAAACATTTTATTTGACATGCCTAAATCACAATCAAACACCATTAAAGTTATTGGTGTTGGGGGTGGTGGAAGCAATGCTGTAAACCACATGTTTCAGCAGCAGATTAAAGGGGTAGACTTTGTTATTTGCAACACCGATGCACAAGCTTTAGAGAACAGCCCAATTCCTAATAAAATTCAATTAGGAGCCAACCTAACCTCAGGACTAGGGGCTGGTGCAAACCCAGAAATTGGAGAACAAGCGGCTAAAGAAAGTATCATTGAAATTCAACAAATGTTGAATACTCAAACCAAAATGGTATTTATTACCGCAGGTATGGGTGGTGGTACAGGTACTGGAGCTGCTCCCATTATTGCCAAGATTGCCAAGGATATGGATATTTTAACGGTAGGTATTGTTACCATGCCATTTCAGTTTGAGGGTAGAATGCGCTCTAAACAAGCTCAAATTGGAATTGATGCCTTGCGTAGTAATGTAGATTCATTAATCGTAATTAACAATAATAAACTACGAGAAGTTTATGGTAACCTAGGGTTTAAAGCGGGATTCTCAAAAGCAGATGAGGTGTTGTCTACTGCTGCTAAAGGAATTGCCGAAGTAATTACACATCACTATAAACAAAACATCGATTTACACGATGCAAAAACAGTATTGTCTAATAGCGGAACAGCCATTATGGGTTCTGCAAAAGAGGCAGGTTCTAGCAGAGCTAAGAATGCTATTGTAAAAGCATTAGATTCTCCTTTATTAAATGATAATAAAATTACAGGAGCTAAAAATGTACTGTTGTTAATTGTGTCTGGTAGTAATGAAGTTACGTTAGATGAAATCGGGGAAATCAACGATTATATTCAAACGGAAGCTGGATTTGAAGCCAATATTATTATGGGTATCGGAGAAGATGAGTCTTTAGAAGATGCTATTGCAGTTACTATTGTAGCTACAGGTTTTGCTGCAGATCAACAAAGTACCATTACCAATACAGAAGTAAAAAAGATTATTCATACCTTAGAAGATGAGCAAAAAGCGACCTATGATTTTTCAGATCAAAAGTTGACCTCTATGCCTACTTTAGACGACTCAAAACCTAATTCAATAGCACAGAAAGTGGTTCATGTGCTCGAGGATGATGAGGAGGATGAATTGCCATTAAACGCCTTAATTCCTACCACAGAATTGATTAAAAACATGTCGGTTACCTATGATGAAATTGCTATTGAATCTATTGATGAAGATGACTTTATCATTACCAATGCAACTCCAAAAGTTGTTGAGGAACCAATCGTTGACGAACACCCTCAATTACAAGCTGACCTACTTTTTGACCTGCCTTTACACAGTTATGAGGAGATCAAACCAGAACCAGAAGTCCGTTTTGAATTGACCACTGACCTTAATGATATAGAAGTGTTTGATGCACAGGAAATCGTTGCAGAGACGCCTAAAAAATATGTTTTAGAGGAGTTTGATGTTCAACCAACTATTGGGAAATCTTCTGGAATTCATCAAACGAAAGAAGTTGTTGAAGAAGAGGAATTACAGTTTGAACTCAAAACAAAAACTACCGAAGAAGTGAATGCTATTGAAACCGATAGTGAAGAAGTTTCTCCGTTGAGTTTAACCATTTCTGAACTTCAAAAAAGAGCTGAGGAACGACGTCAGAAAATGAAAGGGTTTAACTATAAATTTACCGACCAGTTGAATAAGAATATCGACGAGATAGAACGTCAACCGGCATACAAACGTTTAGGGGTAGATTTAGATGCAAATGAAACGGCCATTAGTAAAACAAAAACGAGTTTACAAACCGATCAGGATCAAGATGAAATACAACTACGTTCCAATAATTCTTTTTTACATGACAATGTAGATTAACCGATTATACCCCTGAAAACTTGAGCGCCGAGAGGCGCTTTTTTTATGTCCAATTGTTAAATAATTCTAAATATTTAAGAATTCTTGTTTCGAATTTCGACATCAAGAAAAAGTATTTAAACCCTAATAAATACTAGGGAATTCACATTAAAACAAGGTCTGTTTTTTGCTCATTTGTAAAAAATATTTTCATTACTAGGTGTAACATAGTACCGAGGACCTCGTCATATGGGTGTAACAATCAATTAAAAAGTACAGACATGAAATCAACAGCAGCAGCAGATAGTATTGAGAGAGGGATCTTAACGTCTGCATACAAACAAGAAATTAAAGAAGCCATTCGCGATATGCACGCAGAGTCTATTTTAAAAATAAAGTCTAAGTTATTATCGCAACATGAAAGCCTTCAGAGTAGAGCAGGAGCAATTGTACAAGTAGCATTTTTTGCCATTGTCCTAGTACTCGTGCTTCTATAACCGTATAAAGTTTGAGTTAGTTAATGATAGGGAACTATCGTAAAAGGCTGTTGGATTTATCCAACAGCTTTTTTAATTCTAGCCATAGCCTCTTGCAATTGTTCTGTTGAAGCAGCATATGAGAGTCTAATACAATTGGGGGCACCAAAGGCATCTCCTGTGACAGTAGCTACTAAAGCTTCTTCCAATAAAAACAGCGAAAAATCATTCGCATTTTCAATGGTTCTCCCTTTGATGGTTTTTCCAAAGAAGGAAGAAACATCTGGGAAAATATAAAACGCACCGGGAGGAACATTTAATTTAAAGCCTCTAATGTCTTCTAAAAGAGATAACACCATATCTCTTCTTTTCTTGAATTCATCAACCATATACTGAACCTTGCTCGGTGGCGCTAATACTGCAGTGATCGCGGCTCGTTGCGCAATACAATTGGTACCAGAAGTAATTTGTCCTTGCATTTTGGTACATGCTTTAGCAATCCATTCAGGGGCTCCAATATACCCTATTCTCCAACCGGTCATGGCAAAGGCTTTTGCTAAACCGTTTACTGTAATCGTTCTGCCGTACATGCTTTCAATAGCTGCAAAGCTAAATAAAGAGCCTTCGTAATGAATATGCTCATAGATTTCATCGGAAAGGATGAATATTTGTGGATGTTTCTCTAAAACAGCTGCAAGCGCTCTATATTCTTCTTCACTATACATCGTACCGCTAGGGTTGTTGGGTGAGTTGAAGAAGATCATTTTTGTTTTAGGCGTAATGGCAGCCTCTAGTTGTTCTGGAGTGATTTTAAAATCCTTTTCAATACTCGAAGGAATTTCTTTTACTGTTGCCTCACATAGGGTAGCAATGGCTGAATAGCTAACCCAATAGGGTGCTGGTAGTAATACTTCATCCCCTGGATTTAAGAGGACCTGAGCTACATTGGCAATAGATTGCTTAGCACCTGTAGATACTACTATTTGATTAGGGGAATATTGTAGATTATTATCACGCTTGAACTTTACGCAAATTGCTTCTTTCAATTCAAGGTAGCCGTCTACAGGAGTATACGAATTGTAATTTTCTTCGATAGCTTTAATTGCGGCTTCCTTAATAAAATCAGGGGTATTGAAATCGGGTTCCCCTAAACTTAGACTAATAATATCTTTTCCTTGAGCTCTTAATTCACGTGCCTTAGCTGCCATGGCTAAGGTCTCTGATACGGGTAAACTGTTAATTCGGTCAGATAAAGGATAGTGTGCCATACTTACGATGCCATTTGTGGGTTTTTACCAAGGTTACCTAAATGTCTAAAATGTTCGATGATTGCCTTTCGAGTGGTTTTGTACTCGTTGTATGGTAAATCAAATTCTTTTGCAGTTTTCTTTACGATATCAGCGATTTTCTTATAGTGAACATGAGAAATATTCGGGAAAATATGATGCTCTACTTGATGATTTAAACCTCCGGTATAAAAGTTTACCAGCCTGTTGCTAGGAGCAAAATTTGAAGTAGTATACAATTGATGTACAGCCCAAGTATGTTCTATATTACCTTCTTTATCTGGAATAGGCATTTCTGTATTTGGTACAATGTGCGCTAGTTGAAATACTAAGCTTAAAATCATACCTGCGGTATAATGCATTACAAAGAAGCCAATGAGTACTTTCCACCATGCAATATCTAAAACAGCTAATGGTAACACAATCCATAGTGCATAGTAAATCAGTTTTGAAATCACCAATTTGGTCCATTCTACTTTTGGATTTGGAAACTCTCCGTATGATAATTTTCTTTTTAAATAACTACGCATTTGTTTGATGTCTGTAGTAATTGCCCAGTTAATGGTAAGCAATCCATATAAAAAGATCGAATAGTATTTTTGAAGCTTATGAATTTTTAACCATGGCGCATGTTTTGAAAATCGAATGATTCTACCTGCATCAATATCTTCATCATGATCTTTGATATTGGTAAAGGTGTGATGTAAAACATTGTGTTGAACTTTCCAGTTGTATACATTTCCGGCAAGGATATAGATACTACTTCCCATAAGTTTATTGACCCATTTTTTACTCGAAAATGACCCGTGATTACTATCGTGCATTACATTCATTCCTACACCAGCCATACCCACACCAATAACGGTGGTTAGTACTAACAACATCCACTGAGGCATGTCTACGGTTAAAATTAAAATGAAGGGGATTAAGAAAATAGAAAACATAATAATTGCTTTGGTGTATAGTTTCCAATTACCTGTTCTCTTAATATTGTTTTGTTTAAAATAGTCGTTTACCCGTTTGTTTAGGGTTCTAAAAAATTTGGCTTTGTCTATTCTCGAAAAATTAATTGTACTCATTAAATAGTATAAAAGTTAAAAAGCAAAAATATGCAATTTAAAAGTATTGCTTTCCTCATAACGAAAGTTTTTATAGCGAATTGTTCCTTTGAATATGTACTTTTGTGGTCTAGTACATCAGAATGGAAATTTTACATAAATACTTTACCGATTTAACTGAGCTGCAAGTAGAGCAATTTACGCAGTTACAAAGTTTATATCAAGACTGGAATCTCAAGATTAATGTAGTGTCAAGAAAAGATATTGATGAATTGTATTTAAGGCATGTGGTGCATTCTTTAGGAATTGCTAAAGTACTGTCGTTTCTTCCTAAAACTAAGGTGATGGATGTGGGTACTGGTGGAGGTTTTCCAGGAATACCACTCGCTATTCTTTTTCCTGAAACTCAGTTTCATTTGGTAGATAGCATTGGTAAAAAAATTAAAGTAGTGAATGAGGTAGTTGAAGGCTTGGAGCTACAAAATGTAACCACAACTCATGGCAGGGTAGAAGAAGTAAACGACACATATGATTTTATTGTGAGTAGAGCAGTGGCGCAGATGGAAACCTTTGTTCGTTGGACACATAATAAAGTACACAAAAAGCATCGTCACCCTTTAAAAAATGGAATTCTCTACCTTAAGGGAGGTGACTTATCTGAAGAGTTGGCAGCTTTTCCTAAAGCTACTATATACCCACTTTCTGATTATTTTGAAGAAGATTTTTTTGATACTAAAAAAGTAGTCCATCTTCCTATAAAGTACAAAGGCTAAGTACTCTGTTTTAATTCCTTTTATTTGAATCAAAACGAATTATTATCTTTAAGGCACAAATCTATTTTATGGCATTAACTCCATCAAACTCATTGGCAAAAGGAGCTCCGGCGGCTCAGTTCTCTCTTACAGATACTGTTTCTGGAGAGCTCATATCATTAACGTCCATTCAAGGAAGTAAAGGAACTGTGGTTTTATTTATTTGTAATCACTGCCCGTTTGTATTACATATCAACGCACAATTAGTTCAATTAGCCAAAGATTACACAGCACAAGGCATTGGTTTTGTTGCGATTAGTAGTAACGATGTGGTGCATTATCCACAAGATGGTCCAGAATTCATGAAGACTCATGCAGAAGAAGTTGGCTATCCGTTTCCGTACCTCTACGATGAAACGCAAGAAGTAGCCAAAGCTTATGATGCGGCTTGTACTCCAGACATCTATGTTTTTGATGCTGCATTAGCAGCTGTTTATCATGGACAAATTGATGATTCCAGACCAGGGAATGGTGTTCCTGTAACCGGAAAAGATCTTCGGGGAGTACTAGATGCTCTAGTAGCAGGGGTTCCATATACCGGGCCAGAAAAGCCGAGTATGGGTTGTAATATTAAATGGAAATAGTCTAGTTGTAGTCTAGTTGTAATTTTCGGCAATCATTGCATTGGTCTCTTCTAGCGACTTAAAGACCTCAAATGTTTTTCCTTGTGTTCGTTGTGCACCCATGGCATTACCATATTGTGCTGCTTTAATAAAATCGTCTTTATCTTGAAGTAACCCAAAAGCAACACCACCGGCAAAAGAATCTCCACAACCCGTAGTATCTACAACATGAGAGACTTTAACCGAAGGAACTAACTCTTGAACTAAGGCACCGTTTTTTAGCGTATACACCATTACTCCACTTGAGTCTAAGGTTACATAAAGCGCACGCAGACCATGTTGTAAACAGTGTAGCGCGAATTCGGGTAATTTCTCACGAGCAATTTCATGATTGTTTTCGAGATCAGAAAGCTCGTATTCTTTTTCAAACCAACTACAATTGGCTTCTTCGAGATTCATTTTTAACACATCGATATA
>CBFHVY010000016.1:0-24263 GCA_965659555.1 Flavobacteriaceae bacterium | reverse complement strand
AGGATTTCAGGTAGCCCCTGAAAACGACTATTTAGAAAGTCGTAAAATCGTACTCACCAACAGCGATTGTAATATTATTTTGGCAGCTCCAAAGTCATCGACCAAAGACTATTTTTATAAAAATACCGATGCCGATGAATTGATTTTTATCCACAGAGGAACTGGAAAACTTCGAACACATCTCGGAAATCTCGATTTTAAATATGGAGATTACCTTGTAGTCCCTCGTGGCATCATTTACAAACTCGATTTCGATACCGAAGACAATAGATTATTTATTGTAGAATCGTATCGTCCAATCTACACGCCTAAACGCTATAGAAACTGGTTCGGACAATTATTAGAACACGCTCCTTTTTGTGAACGCGATCTTCGCAGACCGGAAGAATTAGAAACACACGATGAGAAGGGCGAGTTTCTTATGAAAGTAAAGAAGCAAGACGAAATCATTGAAATGACCTATGCCTCGCATCCATTCGATGTAGTAGGATACGATGGTTATAATTACCCATACGCATTTTCTATTCACGATTTTGAACCTATTACAGGGCGTATTCATCAACCGCCACCGGTACATCAAACTTTTGAGACCGATGCTTTTGTAGTATGTAGTTTTGTGCCTCGTTTATACGATTATCATCCAGACGCCATTCCAGCGCCATACAACCATAGCAATATAGATTCTGATGAAGTATTATATTATGTTGATGGTGATTTTATGAGCCGAAACGATATTGATGCAGGACATATTTCTCTTCATCCTGCAGGTATACCACACGGACCACATCCAGGAGCAACCGAGCGCAGCATTGGAAAAGTGAAAACCGATGAGTTGGCTGTAATGGTCGATACTTTTAAGCCATTAAAAGTAACCGAAGAGGCCATGAAAATAGCCGATGAAGACTATTATAAGTCTTGGTTAGAGTAAATCGAATTGATAATTTTTAGCATTAGATCATGAGTAAAGAAGTAAAATCAGTAAACTACGGTTTAGAAAAAATATTTGAAGGAGCAGAAGACTTCCTTCCACTGTTAGGAACAGACTACGTAGAATTCTATGTAGGAAACGCAAAACAATCAGCACACTTTTATAAAACAGCTTTTGGCTTTCAATCGTATGCCTATAAAGGCTTAGAAACAGGGTCAAAAGATTCGGTGAGTTATGTATTAAAGCAAGACAAAATACGATTGGTATTAACCACTCCGCTCAACAGTGCATCGCCTATTAACGACCATATTGTAAAACATGGCGACGGTGTAAAAGTAATTGCCCTTTGGGTAGAGGATGCGAGAAGTGCTTACGAAGAAACCACTAAAAGAGGTGCCAAATCGTATATGGAGCCTGTGGTAGAAAAAGACGAGCATGGCGAGGTCGTAAGAGCAGGAATCTATACCTATGGAGAAACCGTGCATATGTTCGTAGAACGCAAAAACTACACCGGTAAATTTTTACCAGGCTTTCAAGAATGGAACTCTGACTACAACCCTTCTCCAGTAGGTTTAAAATTTATTGACCATATGGTAGGTAATGTAGGTTGGGGACAAATGAATACTTGGGTGAAGTGGTACGAAGATGTGATGGGATTTGTAAACTTCCTTTCCTTTGACGATAAACAAATTCACACCGAATATTCTGCCTTAATGAGTAAGGTAATGAGTAATGGGAACGGGCGAATTAAATTTCCGATTAACGAACCTGCCAAAGCAGCAAAACGATCGCAAATTGAAGAATACTTAGACTTTTATGAAGGCTCTGGAGTACAACATATTGCTGTAGCAACAGACGATATAATTACTACCGTTGCACAACTAAAAGCTAGAGGAGTAGAGTTTTTACCTCCACCTCCACAAGCGTATTACGATGATATTCCTAGACGTTTAGGCACCCATATGGAGATGATGAAAGAAGATATTAAAGAACTTCAGAAACTTTCCATTTTAGTAGATGCAGATGAAGAAGGATATTTATTGCAGATATTTACGAAACCTGTAGAAGACCGACCTACCTTATTCTTTGAAATTATTCAACGAATGGGAGCTCGAGGTTTTGGCGCAGGTAACTTTAAAGCCCTGTTCGAATCTATTGAAAGGGAACAACAAAAAAGAGGCACACTCTAAACTATACCATTTAAAGCCGGCGTTTAAAAAGTTTCCAAACGCTGGCTTTTAATTATGCACTACTTCAATCTACATTCAACCAAACGATGAAAAAAGAAGCGATATTAAAAGCCATTGAAGAAAAATACCAACAACTAGGGGTTCCTCTCGATGCCATGCTAGAAGGTCTATTGTGGAGTAAACCCATTACGTATTGGGATTATATTCAAACCGACGCGCTTTTGGGGTTACAAACTCCTAGAACCACTCAACCCGATGAAATGGTTTTTATTATGTATCATCAGGTCAATGAGTTGATTTTTAAAATGGTCTTATGGGAAATTGATCAAGTAGCAAAAACAGACACCATTACTGCCGAAAAATTTAGCATGCATTTAATGCGTATCAGTCGTTATTTCGATATGCTTAGCACCTCTTTTTCTGTGATGGGCGAAGGAATGGAAGTAGAACAATACCTTAAATTTAGAAATACCTTAACCCCAGCAAGCGGATTTCAAAGTGCTCAGTATCGTAAAATAGAATTTGCTTCTACCGAATTGATCAACTTAATTGATGCGCGTTTTAGAGATTCTATAGACCGTAACTCTCCTTTTAAAAATGCATACGACCATTTGTATTGGCAAGCCGCAGGAAAAAATTATACTACCGGACAAAAAACAACCTTACTTTCTCTATTCGAAAAAAAATATATGGGAGAGTTTATCGACTTTATGGAAGACTACAACGAATGCAACCTTTCTAAAAAATTCAAACAATTACCTAAAGAAGTTCAACAAGATGAAGGTCTAATCAAAGCGATGCGCCATTATGATTATACGGTAAATGTTACTTGGGTGATGGCACATTATACAGCCGCTGGAAAATATTTAGGGGGTGAAGAAAAAGAACTAGAAGCTACAGGGGGAAGTTCTTGGCGAACCTACTTACACCCCAAATACCAACGAAGAATTTTCTATCCTTATCTGTGGAGTACAGAGGAACTAAAGAATTGGGGAACCTTCTAAAACAAGAAACGTTAAAAAAATGTTTTTTTTGAATTCTCCAGGTCAGCTTTTCACTTTAAATCGCGCATTTATCCTTGTTTTTTTATAAGTTTGATTTCTATGAGAAAAACCCTTCTTGCGCTCTTTTTTATCTTTTCCCTAACGGGCGTGTTTTCGCAAACAAGCACTCAAAAAATAAAGCCATTTAAACCGATTCCTTATAAAGGAGGAGAATGGTTACGTTATAAAATGAGCTACAGTGGTTTTTTAAAAGCAGGTAGCGCCATCCTTCATCTCCGAGAAGAAGAACTTAACGGAAAAACAATTTACCATGCTGTAGGTAAAGGCTGGACTTCTGGTATGATTAGCTGGTTTTTTAAAGTAGACGATTTATACGAGTCGTTCTTTCCTAGAGATAGTTTACTTCCATTTTTGTTTAAACGTAATGTCAATGAAGGCGGTTATATCATCAGAAGAGATATTCAGTTTAAAAACAAAGAACAAAAAGCCATTGTACAAGATTTTAAAAAAGACACTATTACAGAAGTTCCAGCGACCAATGTTCAAGACATGATTTCTGCCTTTTATTATTTAAGAGAGCACGATGTAGAAAAAATGACTGTGAATGAAGAAGTTCAGATCGATATGTTTTTTGACGGTAAAACAAACATCTTTAAACTTCGTTATCTAGGTGATGAAATTTTAAGAACACGGTTTGGAAAAGTAAAAACTCATATTTTTAGACCCATCGTACAATCAGGGAGGGTTTTTGCCGAAGAGGAAAGTGTGACCATTTGGGTGACAGCAGACGATAATAAAATTCCCATCAAACTAAAAGCCTCCTTAGCGGTAGGTTCTTTAAGAGCAGATTTGCAGGCCTACAAAGGTCTCGCAAATTCTTTTGAAATTATATTTGATTAAATTGTATTTTTACCCTCAAATTCGCAGGTTTAGATGATGATGTTACAACGCATAGTAGTACTTTTCATAATGGGCTTTCTTTTTAGCGCATGTGGAAAGGACGAACAAAAAGAACTCCCAAAAGAAATCGTTAAGCCAGAGCCCAAAATAGTTTACGAATACGGCTATAAGCTCAACGATTATAAAGTAGTGCACGACACTATTAAAAATGGGGAAAGCTTTGGAATCATCTTAGACAGACACCATATTTTTTACCCTAAAATCAATCAAATTGCGGCTTCTATTAAAGATGTTTGGGATGTACGTAGGGTGCGCACAGGTAGACCCTATACCGTACTTGCCGCTAAAGACTCTACAGAAAAAGCACAAGTGTTTATCTACAAACACGATAAAATAAATGCAACCATTGTCGATTTTTCAGACAGCACCATTACAGCGTATACCTATAAAAAACCCATTACTTTAGTAGAAAAGAAATTAGCAGGAACTATTTTCTCTAGCTTTTCTGAAACTATGGACAGTCTTCATAAAAACCCTAATCTAACCAATAGTATTGCAGATATATATGCATGGACTTTAGACTTTTATAAATTACAAAAGGGCGACACCTTTAAATTAATCTATGAAGAAAAGTTTATTGACGATACCATTTTTGCAGGATATGGAAAAGTAAAAGCTGCGGTCTTTAATCATAAAGGCACAAATCTCTATGGCTATCGATACATTGCCGATAGCATTAAAAATATTCCAGAATATTACGACGAGGAAGGAAACCTGCTAAGACGCCAGTTTTTAAAATCGCCCATAAAATTTCAATATCGAATTTCATCACGATACAACCTTAATAGAAGAATTGCTTTTTATGGCAATCGCAGAAGACCTCATAAAGGAACCGATTTTGCTGCAAATGTAGGTACACCCATTATGGCTACTGCCAGTGGAACTGTGGTCGAATCTACTCGAAGAGGAGGCAATGGAAATTATGTAAAAATTAAACACAACAATACCTACAGCACCCAATACTTACACATGAGAAAACGCAATGTGCGTAAAGGAGCTTATGTAAGACAAGGCGACATCATTGGATGGGTGGGTATGACAGGAAATACCAGTGGCCCACATGTATGTTATCGCTTTTGGAAAAATGGCAGACAAGTAGACCCGTTTAAACAAAAATTACCCTCGGCAAAACCGCTACCTCAAAAATTAAAACCTGCGTATGCTAAATTTATGAGTCCAATTAAAGCATCATTAGATGCCATAGAAATTCCTGGACAAAACATAGATGTAGCCCTTGATAATCTCGCTTTTAAAGATTAACACTTCAAAAAAATTATGGCATTACAAAATATCAATCCAACAACAACTTCCGCTTGGAAACAACTAACTGAGCACTTTAATGCAATGGCATCGTTTTCTATTCAAAAGGCATTTGAAGACAACGCGCAAAGATCAAACGAATTTAGTCTTGCTTTTGAAGGGCTTTCTCTAGACTATTCAAAGAATAAAATCACCCAAGAAACAATGCGCCTTTTAGCTGCCTTAGCGAACGAAGTGGGACTCAAAGAAGCTATTGAATGTTATTTTAGCGGCGAAACCATTAATGTAACCGAACAACGGGCAGTGTTACACACAGCATTACGATCAAACACTACAGAACCTTTGGTTATTGATGGAGTTAACATTAGACATGAAATTTCAGAAACCCTTCATAAGATGAAGTTGTTTTCTGAATCTATTAGTAGTGGAACTCATAAAGGGTTTACAGGCAAAGCAATTACAGATGTGGTAAATATTGGAATTGGTGGGTCAGACTTAGGGCCAGATATGGTTGTAGAAGCCTTACAATTTTACAAAAATCACCTTAACACCCATTTTGTTTCAAACATCGATGGCGATCATGTTCAAGAAGTCTTAAAAAAACTAAATCCAGAAACCACCTTATTTGTAGTTGTTTCTAAAACCTTTACCACACAAGAAACTTTAACCAATGCGACCACCATTAAAGAGTGGTTTTTACAAGCAGGTACACAAGAAGACATTGCAAAACATTTTGCAGCAGTCTCTAGGAACCTACAAGCAATTGAAGATTTTGGAATAAGCTTAGATCATGTTTTTCCGATGTGGAATTGGGTAGGTGGTCGTTTTTCGTTGTGGTCTGCCGTTGGTTTATCTATTAGTTTAGCTGTAGGATTCGATCATTTTAAAAGTATACTCGATGGTGCAGAAGCAATGGATATTCATTTTAGACAGACCTCTTTTGAAGAAAATATTCCAGTAGTATTAGCCATGCTCAGTATTTGGTACAATAATTTCTACTGTGCCGAAACCGAAGCCATATTACCTTATACACAATACCTCACCAAACTCGCACCCTATCTTCAACAAGCCATTATGGAGAGCAATGGAAAAAGTGTCGACAGAAATGGGGATAAAATAGACTATCAAACGGGGACCATTGTTTGGGGAAGTACAGGAACCAATATGCAGCATGCCTTTATGCAATTGGTGCATCAAGGAACCAAGTTAATTCCGACAGATTTTATTGGATATCAAAGTTCGTTATATGGGTTAACAGATCATCATAAAAAGTTAATGGCAAACTACTATGCACAAATGGATGCTTTGGCTTTTGGAAAGTCGAAAGACGAAGTACATCTAGAATTAAAAGCGAGTGGTAATATAGATCAAATTGAACAGTTATTACCTTTTAAAGTTTTTGAAGGAAACCGACCAAGTAATGCGATTCTATTTGACCAACTCACCCCCTATTCTTTGGGAAGTTTAATAGCCATGTATGAACACAAAATATTTGTCCAAGGAATAGTTTGGAACATCTATAGTTATGATCAATTTGGGGTAGAATTAGGGAAAGAACTCGCCAAAAAACGCTTAAACAAGGCTTAAAAAAGATTCATTTTTTCTTTTAATATTCAATTTTACTTTTGTTAACAAATCTGTTAATATTTAATAGCTTGCAGTTCAGTTGCTAAGAGTGATTCTTCATACATTTGAGTATCATAATTTTTTGTTAAAACTTAACATTAAATTAACATTATCCCCCGCAGAATACAAGATTTTTGCAACGTAAAATTAATAACATTAAAATTTAACAATGAAAAATTTTAAAAACTTATTATTTGTAGCTTTACTAATGATATCAGCTACAGTTTTAGGACAAACCAAAATTACAGGTACGGTAGTTGACGAAACCAACGAACCATTACCTGGAGCAAGTGTTGTAGTAAAAGGTACAACCAACGGAACATCAACTGACTTTGACGGAAAGTTTATGTTAGATTCAAAAACCACATCAGGTGCTGTAATCGTATCTTTTATTGGTTATGACAAAGTTGAAGTAGCGTTCTCTGCTGCTGGAGACTTAGGAACGATCAAATTAAAAGTTGGTGGTAACGTTCTAGAAGAAGTAGTATTAGTTGGTAAAGGTGTAATTGACTTAGCTGGAGGAAGAAAAACTCCTGTTGCAGTAAACACTATTAAAGCTGCTGAAATTCAAAACAAAATCGGTTCACAAGATGTTACTATGACTTTAGTGAACACTCCTTCTGTATATGTTGCAGGTCAAGGTGGTGGTTTTGGAGATTCAAGAATTAACGTTCGTGGTTTCCAACAAGACAACACTGCATACATGTTAAACGGTCAGCCAATCAACGGTATGGAAGATGGTAAAATGTACTGGTCTAACTGGTCTGGTATTAACGACATCGCTTCTGCTGTTCAAATTCAAAGAGGTTTAGGAGCTTCTAAATTAGCAATATCTTCTGTAGGGGGTACTGTTAACTTTGTAACTAGAGCTACCGATAAAAGAGAGCAAGGATATGTGTCTGCAACTTTTGCAAACAACAACTATATTAAAAACACATTCTCATACAGTACTGGAAAGTCTGAAGGAGGATTTGGAACAAGTATCATGTTATCTCACTGGCAAGGTGATGGATACAACGAAGGAACTAAAGGTCAAGGTCAAACCTACTTCTTATCTTTTGGATACGAATTAAACGAGAAGCATAACTTTAACTTCTTAATTACAGGTGCACCACAATGGCACGATCAAAACTTCTCTAAGAGAATTAGTGATTATTTAACTTACGGAAGACAATACAACAACAACTGGGGTACCTTAAATGGAGAGTACATGACTGAAAGACGTAACTTCTATCACAAACCAATCCTAAACTTAAACTGGGATTACCAAATTGATGAAGATACAAGCTTATCAACTGTATTATACGGATCATTCGGTAGAGGTGGTGGAACTGGAAACAGAGGAAATGCACAAAGAACTGCTGAAAGACGTATTGACTTTGATGCAACGTATGCTGCAAACGCAACCATTCCTGCAGGAGCTGGTGGGTACTTTGCTGCTGGTGGTGGTTATGTAGTACGTTCATCTATGAACTTACACAGCTGGTTTGGAGTAGTATCTAACTTCCAAAAGCAATTAAACGAAAACTTATCTTTCAACTTAGGGGTTGACTTAAGAACTTACTACGGAGAGCACTTTAGAGTTGTTGAGAACTTTATGGGATTATCTTCTTGGCAAGAAAACATTCGTTTAAGAGACCAAAACAACAACCACTCAACGTATGGTTCTTTTGGAACATACAAGAGAGTAATTGCTACTCGTAGCTATAATGCAGATCCATATGCTGCTACTTGGAACAAGTATCAAAGAGATCAAATGATCGCATATAACAACGACGAAAGAATTAACTACAGTGGTATCTTTACCCAATTAGAGTATGCTAAAGACAACGTAAGTTTATTCTTCCAAGGATCATTATCTAACCAAACTCACGTTCGTTGGGACCACTATCAATACGCTAACCAAGCGTTAATTGATGGTACTAACATCCAAGGAACAGGAACTCCATTACCTGCTGGGATTACCGATGGTGTGAAGTCTGAAAAAGTATCAAATACTGGATACAACTTAAAAACTGGAGGTAGCTATGCTTTTAACGATAAAAGTACAGTATACTTTAACACAGGATTATATTCTCGTCAACCATACCACGATAATATTTTCTTAAACTTTACAAACCAAGTAAACCCATTAACATCTAACGAGAAAATCTTTGGTTTAGAAGCTGGATATAGCTATAAAGCTGAAAACTTCTCTGCAAATGTAAACCTTTACAGAACTTCTTGGAAAGATAGAGTAGTAACTTCTTCTAGAGTTGTAAATAGTGTGGTACAGTTTACCACCAACCAAGGTGTAGAGCAATTACACAGTGGTATTGAAGTAGATTTCGTATACAGACCTGTTAACGGTTTAACTGTAAAAGGATTTACCTCAATTGGAGATTGGAAATACAAAGGAGATGGTATCACTAGAGTTACCGATGAAGAGCAAAATGTAATTTCTGAAACTGCTACTGACTTTGATGGTGGTGAAGTTGGAGATGCTGCTCAGTTTACTTTAGGAGGTGGTTTAGACTACAAACTAAACAGAAATATCTCTATGGACTTCGATTACCGTTTCTACGACAGATTATATGCTAACGTAGGAGCTGTAAAGGAAAACTTAGAGTTACCTTCTTACGGTATTGCTGATATGGGAGTTTCTTACAGAATGTTTGTAGGAAAAGAAAAAAGCAATACAGTAAACTTCAGATTTAACGTAAACAACGTATTCCATACCATTTACTTATCTGATTTAAGAACTAATATCGCTGCTACTTCTGGAAGTACTACATATCAAGGAATTGATGTAGCTAACCAAGGGTACTTTGGTTTAGGTAGAACGTGGAACTTCGGTTTACGTTACAACTTCTAAGCATTAGTCGTAAACAATATTAAAACCACCTCAATGAGGTGGTTTTTTTGTACATAAAATTTGTACATTTACCCCTTAAACCTCAATATCATGATGAAAGACATACACTCCTACTGGGCCTATATAGGATTAGCTATTTTAATTATTGCTGTAATCAATGCCGTTACAGGGTTGATTAATAAAAGAGACTTTAAAGAAAAAGACCTACGTCTTGGACTCTTTACCTTAATTGTAACCCATATTCAACTCCTTATCGGTTTAGCATGGTATTTTATGAGTCCATGGTATAAAGCGTTAAGCTCCAATGGTGGCGAGGTAATGAAAGATGCCGCAACACGTTTACTCGCTGTTGAACACCCGTTAACCATGATTATCGCTATTGTACTTATTACGATAGGATGGTCTAAACATAAAAAGAAAACAGAAAGCGCTGCAAAGTTTAAAACCTTTGTAATTTTTTACGGACTTGGTTTGATTCTTATTCTATCAAGAATCCCCTGGAGTAATTGGCTTTCGTAACAAGACAAAACAAATACATCCCGGAGCTTACTTCGGGATTTTTTAATGCCCTATGAAACTTTTAAGTTACTTTTTATCGACTATTTTTGGATTGGTATTCTATATCATTCTTCTTGTCTTTCATCCGCTACAATGGATATTTCTAAAGACCTTAGGCTACAATGGCCATAAGTGGATTGTAGACCTAATGAATTTAGTTTTGATAAAAACACTACTCATTCTAGGCATCCGCGTACGGGTAGATAATCCTCATTCGATTCCCCTTGGGCGAACCGTCTTATTTGTGTCTAACCACCAAAGTGTCTTTGATATCCCACCTATTATATGGTATTTTAGAAAACACCATCCAAAGTTTGTTTCTAAGATAGAATTGGGAAAAGGAATTCCCAGTATTTCCTTCAACCTTAAACATGGAGGTGCAGCGCTCATCGACAGAAAAGACCCCAAACAAGCCATAAGTACTTTAATGAATTTTGGAAAAAATATTAACGCTAAAAAGTGGTCTGCGGCAATATTTCCGGAGGGGACAAGAAGCAGAGACGGAAAGCCTAAATCTTTTGCTGTAAACGGGATAAAAACAGTACTGAAGTATAATCCAGATGCAATTGTTGTACCTTTAACCATCAACAACTCCTGGAAAGTCTTCAAATATGGTCGTTTCCCGTTAGGTTTAGGAAGCCCAATTCAAATTACCACACATCCACCTATTGAGGCATCAAGTATGCCCATTGATACATTAATACAACACGTAGAACACAAAATAACAACTGCAATACACAACTAAATATGTCTATAAAAAATATTAGAAGAGAGGTTATGCTAACCCTAGAGCAAAACATGGATAGTTTTGTGGACGATTATTTAATCCCTGCTGAAAAAATTTGGCAACCTACCGACTTTTTACCCAATTCTCAAAAAGATTCATTCTTAGATGAAGTGGCCGAAATAAGGGAGCTTTCAAAAGAGTTAGATGACGACTTTTGGGTAGCCTTAGTAGGAGATACCATTACCGAAGAAGCACTACCCACATACGAATCTTGGTTGTTAGACCTAGACGGTGTGAGTCAGCACCCAGATAATGGCTGGACAAAATGGATCCGTTCGTGGACTGCAGAAGAGAACAGACATGGAGATGTGTTAAACAAATACCTATACTTATCGGGTAGAGTAAACATGCGTGAAGTAGAAATTACCACCCAACACCTTATTTCAGATGGTTTTGATATTGGTACCTCAACCGACCCGTATAAAAACTTTGTCTATACCAGTTTTCAAGAATTAGCCACCTATATCAGCCATTTAAATGTGGCAAAATTAGCCCGTAGCAAAGGCCATAAAGCCCTGGCAAAAATGTCGAAAATTATAGCTGGAGACGAAATGCGTCATCATGTAGCCTATACCCATTTTGTAAAAGAAATCTTTAAGATAGACCCTAACGAAATGATGTTGGCATTTGCCCATATGATGCGTCATAAAATTGTGATGCCGGCCATGCATTTAAGAGAATCGTTTGCTTCAAAAGGGTCATTGTTTGAACAATTTTCTATAGTAGCGCAACGTGCTGGAGTCTACACTGGATTTGACTATGTAGACATCTTACAAAAATTAAATAATGCTTGGGAAATTGATAAAATTACGGGATTGAATGCTGAAGCAGAAAAAGCTCGTGACTTTTTAATGAAACTACCACAACGTATGTATCGTATTACCGAACGAATGGTTGTACCAGATACCAAGTACAATTTCAAATGGCTACAGCCTGCTTTGTAAGCAAAACCGATTAGACTAGTCAATCTTAAAGGTATCGCGATCCGCTAAAAAATGGAGTTGCTTTCTCACCTCATCTTGTGCTGTTTTTGAGAGGAGCACACTAAACGATTCTTGTGCGTTAGGAGTACATTGGTGTAAACAATTTCCTAAATAATCAAAGGCGGCAGAATGGCCAGAAAATTCATATTTATTTTCATCTTTGCCTACCCTATTAATCCCAATACAGTAGGTCATGTTTTCAATAGCTCTTGCTTTAAGTAGGCTTATCCAGGCCTGAATTCTTGGTGTTGGCCAATTGGCCATATAGAGTAGCAGATCGTATGTTTGTGTATTTCGAGACCATACTGGAAAACGCAGATCATAACAAATTAACGGACAGATGTTCCAACCTTTATAAGAGATTATTTCTACCCTTGTCCCTTGAGTATAGACTTTATGTTCTCCCGCTAAAGTAAACAGATGACGTTTGTCGTACGATTGTATGTCGCCAGAAGGAAACACAAATAAGCAGCGATTATAAAAAGCTCCCGCTTCTGCGATCACCAAGCTGCCAACAAGAGCTGCATTATGTTTTGCAGCCATGTCTTTCATCCATCTCACCGAGGGCCCCTCCATAGATTCTGCATTGGTAGATGGGTACATGGTAAACCCTGTTGTAAACATTTCTGGTAGGATAAAAAGATCGACGTCTTGAGGAGCAGTAGTGATTTCTTGTTCAAAATAAGCCCGATTTACCTCGGGGGCTTCCCAGGTTAAATTCGCTTGGATTCCGTATACATGTAGGCTGTTTTTCATAAGAGCGTATTTTAAACAATATTATAAAATATTCTTCTACTATTTTTGTAAATTGTTATTCCTTTTTAGTTCAAAATTCATGCAAACTTTTATATCTGAAACTCTAGACAAGCTTTGCAAGCAACATTCAGATTTTAAACATGTAGTCTTTATTTTTCCATCACAACGAGCCGCCGTTTTTACTAAAAATGAATTGCGACATCGCATTACAAAAGGATTTTTACCCGAACTGCTTACCATTGAAGATCTTATTGAAAAGATTAGTGGACTTCAAAAAGAAGAGACCATTCGATTGCTTTTTGAGCTGTATGCCTGTTATACTAGCATTGAAAAGAACCCTGTTGCATTTCATCATTTTTCCTCTTGGGCGTTTACGGTGCTCCAAGACTTTAATGAAATAGACCAATATTTGGTTACTACCAATGAGCTCTTTAGTTATTTAAGAGATGTGCAGCGCTTAAAAAAATGGTCAGTAAAAGGGACCTTTAAAGAGACCGACTTAATTAAAGATCATTATGCATTTATGGAAACCCTAGATGCATTGTATACTACATTTTATGCTCAACTAAAACAACAGCAAAAAGGCTATCAAGGATTACTTTATCGTGAAGCGGTGCTACAATGCGATAGGTATTTAGAGCAACACCCTACTAAAACTTATGTTTTTATTGGTTTTAATGCCTTAAATAAAGCAGAAGAAACCCTTTTTCAGCGCTTTTTATCGAATGGAAATACACAAGTGTTTTGGGATATCGATACTACCTTTTTAAAAGGCAATCATATTGCTGGAAAATTCATTAGAAGCTATGCACAAGATTGGCCTTATTACCAAAAGTATCCTCTCGAAACAGTGAGTGACTCATTTGCTGCAAAAAAACATATTGAAGTTATTGGTGTGCCAAAAAATGTAACGCAGTTAAAATTTGCTGGTGAACTCTTAGCTCCCCTAGAGGGCCAAGAAACTGCTTTTGTTTTGGGTGATGAATCACTACTTACTGTTGCACTACATTCACTTCCAGAAAAAAAGCAACCCATAAATATTACCATGGGATATCCGTTAAAAGATGTTCCTACCACCCACCTCATTCAGCAATTGTTTCAATTACATCTCGGTCAAAAGTCTTTACAAAAAGACCTTGATACCTATTACCATAAAGACGTATTACGTTTATTAGGCAACGAGATTACAAGCAGGTTTATAGCTCAAGAAGATGCTAGCCTGTGCACAACATTGAGTCAACATATTGTACAAGAAAATTTGATGTTTGTGAGCAATACTATGTTGCAAAAACTGAGTGCTGAAGCATCAGCAAAAAGTCAGCATTTTATAGCGCTACTCTTTCAATCGGTAGCAACTACATCGACCTTTTTAACCAAGGTGATTAACATTATGGAGATTCTTCAAGAAGACGCTGCTATTTTAGAACGCGAACATTTGTTTAGAATGTACACCTTGTGCTCACAGCTTGTAGCCCTTGACCAACAACACCACTATTTTGAAGATTTAAGTACCGTACGAAACTTTTTTAATCAGTTGATTCGTTCCGAAAACCTATCATTTAAAGGGGAACCCTTAAAAGGACTTCAAATTATGGGAATGCTAGAAACACGTGGACTCGATTTTGAAAACCTTATCATTACCTCGGTCAACGAAGGAGTAATGCCTGGTAACAGTTCGACCACTTCATTTATTCCTTTTGATGCAAAACTTGAGTTTGGACTGCCAACCTACCGCGAGAAGGATGCTATTTATGCTTATCATTTTTATAGACTACTGCAACGAGCAAAGCGGTGCTATCTTTTGTACAACTCAGACACTAATGGGTTTGGCACCTCTGAACAAAGTCGATTTATTACCCAGCTCAAACTTATGAAAGACGACATTGTTGAACGACAGGTAAACTCAAAAACAGCCACAATTGACGATACCCCTATCCGTATAGATAAAACCCAGAGCATAATTACTTCCTTAGAGCAATTTGTAACTAATGGGATATCTCCTAGCGCTATTGCTACCTACTTATCCGACCCTATTCGTTTTTATAAACAGTATGTACTCGGTATAAAGGAAACAGAACTCCTAGAAGAAACTGTTGCTGCCAATACCATGGGGTCTGTGATTCACGATACCTTAGAGGCACTGTATCTTCCGTATATTGGAAAGATACTCCAAGTATCAGATGTAGATGCCATGCAACAACTGGCACCTTCTTATGTCATTCAATATTTTACAAAACACTTTAAAGGGGGAGATCTAAAAACCGGGAAAAATAAGCTTATTTTTGAAGTGGTTAAAACATATATTGAACGATTTCTGAATACCGAAAGTACGTTTGTTTCAAAACATCGTCTTGAGATCGTGGCTACGGAACAACGCTTACGTTGTACACTTCAAATTCCAGGGATTACGGTTCCTGTTACACTTAAAGGAACGGTAGATAGAGTTGACTTGGTGGATGGAAACACGCTAAGAATTATCGATTATAAAACAGGTATTGTTGAAAAAAGCAAGCTAAGCATCCCCAACCTACACGACATTAATGACGCAGCTTATGCCAAAGCCATACAATTACTTTTATATGCCTATTTGTATTTAGAAAACACCCCGGTTCATGAACAAACTACAGTAATTGCTGGGATTTTTGCCATTAAAAAGAGTACAGAAGGGCTCTTACAGCTCAATTTTTCTGAGCACGCTAGAAAATATGATTATGCAATTACCCCAGACCGAAGATTGGATTTTATCACCGCTCTTCAAAAGATTATCGTAGAGCTATTTGATCTTTCAATTGCTTTTGAAGCTCCAGAAGAAGTAATCTATTAAGCGAAATGAGATTTCCATTGAACGCTAAAAACTAACCGTTCAACGATATATAGCCATCGTTAGGCTAAAATAAAAAGCTTAGGAATTTCGAAAGCGTATTTTTATATGTTATATTATTTATGAATTATGATGAAAAAACTTAGAGTACTGCATATTGAAGATGACGCCATAGAAGTAATGAAACTACAACGTACAATCAAGTCTTTAGCATTAGAACATGAGGTGATTGTTGCTAATAATGGCGAAGAGGCCTTAGAATTATTAGCACAAAAAAATCAACTTCCTGATATAATTTTATTAGATTTAAACATGCCTAAATTAAATGGTATTGAATTTTTAAAAATTTTAAAAAGCGACGAAGTGCTTCAATTTATCCCCTCTATCATATTATCTACCTCCGTTAATCAAACCGATTTACTAGAATGCTACAAAACAGGAATCGCTGGGTATATAGTAAAACCCTTAAAATATGAGGACTATATGGCTAAAATTGAGAGTGTTTTAAGCTATTGGAGTAAAAACGAATTTATAACACGATTATGAAAGGAATTATATTCACTGAATTTTTAGACTTAGTAGAAGAAAAATTTGGCCTAGAAATGGTCGATACTATTATTGAGGCCTCTGAATTATCTTCAGGAGGGGTATACACTTCTGTTGGCACCTATGAGTTTTCAGAAATGCTGCAATTACTCACCCATTTAAGTGCAAATACCCAAATTGGTATTGATGACTTACTCCTTGTGTTTTCAGAATATCTATTTGCTGCCTTGGTTAAAAGTCATCCTAAATTAATTGAGCATTATTCTAACCCTATGGATTTATTAGCTTCTATTGAAGGTCATATTCATATAGAAGTACAAAAAATATATCCAGACGCACAGCTCCCTACTTTTGACATGGTGGAACGCACTGAAGACAAAATGGTTTTAATCTATAAGTCAGATAAAGCCCTGTATATGTTGGGTAAAGGTTTAATGGAACAAACATTTAAGGCTTTTAATACGAAAGGAGAAATCGAGATGGAAAAACTTAATGAAGCGGGTACAGAAGTAAAATTTACGATTCACCAAAAATAGTGCAACAAAAAATAGACATATTAGAGCGGGCGCTTAAAAGAGAAAAGGCTGCACGTAAACAGGCAGAAGAAATTCTGGAGTCTAAGTCTGCCGATTTATATGAAATTTCTGTTCAACTTAAACAAACAAATGAACAGTTAAAAAGACTCTACAAAAAAGAAGCCTCTAAACTCCAGGGAGTATTCCAAAATATTTCTGATGCCTATCTTGTCATTAATTTTGAGGGAAAAGTCTTAGAGATGAATGATGCTGCTATAAAACTATTTGGCTTTAACATCGACAAAGAAAATTTTAATGTATTAGAACTCCTATTTATAAAGGACCTAGACCACGCCTACGACACTTTTAGACAGTTGTATACTAACGGGCAGTTTACCAACTATATTACCAGAATAAAGACCAAACAAGAAAACATTAAATGGGTTCATATTAATACAAGTCTGGTCTATGACGAGTTTAATAACCCTATTGCTGCACAAGGTATTATTAGAGATATCACCGAGAGCAAACGGGCTGCAGAAATTATTGAAGATCAAAAAAAGGAACTTGAAATTATTGTAGAAAATGCTCCTTTTGGAATTGCATTAACTATGGGTAATACCATTGTAAAAACCAACAATACGTTTCGTCAAATACTAGGATATACCAGTGAAGAACTTCTCACATTGGGCGTAGATAAAATCACCTATTATAACCCCCCAGAAGTAGCTAGCTATGTAGCTCAATTAAACCAAAATAAGATTGAAACGTTTGAAGTAGAAAAAGCATATCTCCATAAAGACAATCGCGTGGTTTGGGCTCAAACAACGGTAAGTGCCTTAATAGATGTTGATGGTGACTTAAAGGTGCGTCTGGTAATTATAAAAGACATTAGCTCAGAACGAGAAAAAAACAAGTCTATCACCCTAATCAACGAAGTTGCTAAAGCCATTTTAGGTAAAGTAGACTTATATGATATTTCGTGGGAAATTGTTCAAAATATTGCGCATTATCTTGAAACTGAAGACTGTGTGATTTACCTTTTAGACAAAGAAAAGGGATTTCTCAACCAAATAGCTGCCTATGGTAATAAGGCTATTGGAAAAAGTATTGCCAATGAAATTGTAATTCCATTAGGAAAAGGAATCGTAGGTACAGTTGCAAAAACGGGAATACCAGAATTGATTAAAGACACCTCAAGAGACCAGCGATATATTGTAGATGATGATCAACGAAGATCTGAAATAACAGTCCCCATATTTTACAATGACGAAATTATTGGCGTTATAGATTCAGAAAATGCTGAAAAAAACTTTTATACAACTCAGCACTTAGAAACCCTCACCAATGTTGCCCGGCTCATTGCACTACAACTCAAAAATGCCATTATTTTAAATGAAAAGATTGAAGCCGAAGAAAAAAATATTGTCTTATTACAAGCATTAGAAAAAAGTAATCAAGAACTTGAAGAATATGCTCATGTTGTTTCGCACGATTTAAAATCTCCCTTACGAAGTATTGATGCACTCGTGCATTGGATTATAGAAGATAACCAAAGTATATTAGACCAAAACAGTTTAGCTAACTTCACCCTTATTAAGAATACCTTAGAGAAAATGGAACAATTGATTTCAGGTATTCTCAGGTACTCTAGTGTAAGCAATCTGAAAGAAGAATTTACGCTGGTAGATACTAAAGCGCTCGTTGATGAGTTGATCACCATCTTATTTGTGCCAAACCATATCGACATCTATGTTTCAGAAACACTACCCAAAGTTATGGGAGATAAGACCAAGCTTCAACAGGTGTTTCAAAACTTAATTAGCAATGCTATAAAGTTTAACGACAAAGAAAAGGGCCGTATTGAACTTAATGCCATAGAACACACGACTCATTATGAATTTTCTGTAAAAGACAACGGCATGGGTATTAATGAAAAATATTTTAAAACCATTTTAAAGATCTTTAATTCTTTACAAAAACGAAATGATTCCTCTGGAATTGGCTTATCAATTGTAAAAAAGGTAGTTGAATTACATCAAGGGGAAATATGGCTAGAGAGTACTCCAGATAAAGAAACTACATTTTACTTTACGATTAAAAAATAAGTATGGAAACACCTAACCTTTCCTACATTACCGAACTCTCGGGAGGAGATACCGATTTTGAGCAACAGCTCCTACATATTTTGCATCAGGAATTCCCTCAAGAGAAAGAGGCCTTCTACACCTATCTTAAGCAAAAAGATTTCGAACTAGCGGCAGATTTGGTCCACAAATTAAAACACAAAGTAAGTATTTTGGGCTTAACACAAGGGTATGCCTTAGCGACCTTGTTTGAAAAAGAACTTCGAGAAGGAAACCTACAACAGCTTGATCAATTCGATGGTGTTTTAAGCTCCATCACGCAATTTTTAGATCTGATAGATTAACCAGTTAACGTCTTACTCTAACCATTCAACGATTAATAAAGTTAGCTCGTCTAATAAAACCATTAAAAACTAAAGAACCCAGTAGATTTACAAGTATAATACTCGAATATAGGAAACTCGAAGTATTTAAAAATTAGTTTTAGTTACACCACAAAAAAGAGGATAGTATGTTTGGTGAATCGTTATAATAACATCCTAAGGGTAATCCTCATGACTAAGATTGGTTTGGTGATTGTAAATAGCAGATAACTAAAGTTATCTGCTATTTTTTTTAGCCTTAACACATGTGTAAAGGCAGTGTAACCACTGCGAATAATCATAGCCTTAGAAATACCCAAAAATCATCTTTTTTGATTGTACACTAAACTAATGCAAAATTGAACATTTAGAAATTATACTATGAAATATAGTGACCCAAATAGATTGTCTCATACTTAAAAAACAGCACCTATGAATTTAAAAATTACACTAGAAAAAAACATGTTTTTTGTGGAAGGAATCATCAATAAATCCACAGCCCCACTTTTTGAATCTCATATGGATTTTTTATTTCATACACATCAGTACATAACACTTAATATAGAGCGTGTTAAAGAAATCGACAAAAAGGGATGGGTTTATTGTCTAAGTTTTACAAAGTAGCTCAGCGTAAATCTAAACAGTTCTATATTACAGGAAATGGTTGTAAAGAAATTTATGATGAGTTTATGTTGTAAAAAACAGCTATTTCATGTGTAGTAATAAAAAAATGACCCCTTGGGGTCATTTACTTAATGTGGAGAAGATGGGACTCGAACCCACGACCTCTTGACTGCCAGTCAAGCACTCTAGCCAGCTGAGCTACATCCCCAAAGGTCTACAAATGTAAAACATTCAAGCGTATAAAAAAAGCAACTCCATGGAGTTGCTTTTTATTTTTAGGTAACAGGTGAAGCTTACCACCAACCTCTAACATTATAAATGTTTTTGGGTAAGTTTTTAGCACGTTCTACGTTAATTTCTCTGTACACCTCTAACTCTTCGTTTTTATACTCGTTAAAGTTCTTTTGTGCCTCTATAATAAAATCCCAAGCACGCTGTTCGTCTTTTCTCAATTTTGCATTGATTTCGTTATATAACTTAGTTACATCACCATAACAAGAGGCGGCAGGACTTATTTGTGTTAAAAAGGATCCAGCGGCTTTTGCAGAAGCTAAGTTTTGTCCTAAATTCCAAGCATTTTGTGCTTTCCCTAACAATACTTTACAATCGCGATCAATTTTCTTTTTGTATAAAGGTCTTACCTTTTTGAACGATTTAAGGAATAAACGCAATAATATTAGCGCTTTAGCTATTATTATTGAATATTATTCAACAATATAAGCAAGCCGATTTTATCAGAAAAAAGGGTAAAAGAGCGGGTAATCACAAACTAACCCAACACTAAAAGTGGGATACTACAGTAAAATTCAGATTTTAAAACCGTGTTCTTTTCCCATAGCTTTTTAAAGAACCCGCGTTTGCGTCTAAACACGCATAAAAGGTCTGGATTATTCGATTGAAAATGCTCTAAAACACCTTGGTAGGTCGTGGCATTTTGAGTGACGGTTAAGCTGTTTTGCAAGGCTGCTAATTCTGGTGCAATTACGGCATCTGCTTCTGTAAAAGTGGGTGTTTTAACCAACAATAAATTAATTTTCGAGGAAAAAGTAGCTTTAAAAAACTGAAGTGTGGTAAGCTTTGAAGGATTGGTAATAATTCCCGATTTAAAGGCTGTTAATACAGTGCTAAAAGGAGCAAATGTGTTTCCATCGGGCACAATTAACGCTGGAATATTGGTTTGCTTTACAATGCTTCCAGAAGTGCTTCCTAAAAAGACTTCTTCATTTACAGAATTACTTTTGGGTCCCATCACAATAAGGTCTACTCCTAATTCTTCATCTATAGCTAAAATACTATCGATTACATTCCCTTTAGCTGCAATTAATTTTACAGAAACACCTTTGGTATCTACCATTTTTATAATGGTTCGCATATACAAATTAGTTTCTCTAACTACTATAGAATCCATATTAATAATGGTTCCTGCTTTAGAAACCAAATTGTATGCTCTAAAAACAAATACGTCAGCCTTAATATCTTGGGCTAGGTCAATAGCATATTGAAGTGTATGCGCTGCACTTTCTGAAGAGCCAATAGGAACTAATATATGTTTCATAGTACTAAGTATTGAATTGTGCGATTAGACTCAACAAAGGTACATTTTTTTTACATGTTGCCTAGCCGAAAAAAATAGGGATGCGTACCTTTGCAACATGCAATGCAAAAATAATGGCCCCCGACCTTAGTTTTAAACATATCAATAAACTCGCCATTCCTGCACTTATTGCCGGAATTGCCGAGCCTTTACTTTCTTTAACCGATACTGCCATTGTTGGAAATATTGCTGTAAATGCTACCGAAAGTCTTGCTGCCGTGGGTATTGTTGGTGCTTTTATTTCGATGTTGGTGTGGGTTTTCGGACAAATTCGCTCTGCTATTTCCTCGATTATTTCGCAGTATTTAGGCGCTAATAAACTTCATGAAGTTGCTACCCTACCTGCACAGGCTACCGCCCTTGTTGTTCTTGGAAGCCTGCTAATGTTGGCCATAACCTATCCGTTTGCAAAAGAGATATTTCAGTTTTACAATGCCAGTGGTATCATCTTAGACTATGCAGTGGACTATTATGAAATTCGAATCTTTGGATTTCCTTTTTCCCTGTTTGTCTTTGCTATTTTTGGAACGTTTAGAGGGTTGCAAAATACGTTTTACCCGATGGTTATTGCCATTACCGGTGCACTCTTAAATGTAGTCCTAGATTTTGCTTTGGTCTATGGTATACCAGAGCTTATTCCGGCAATGCATATTAAAGGCGCTGCCTATGCCAGCGTTATCGCTCAAGGAGTTATGGCCATACTGTCGGCTATACTGCTCCTCAAAAAGACCTCGATATCCTTACGTTTAACGCTTCCACTCAACACAGAAATCAAACGTGTTATTGGTATGGTACTCAATCTATTTATTAGAACCATTGCTTTAAATGTAGCGCTGTATTTCGGAACCTCTTTTGCTACCGCATACGGAAAAGAATATATTGCTGCCTATACTATTGGACTTAATCTCTGGTTTTTTTGTGCCTTTGTTATTGATGGGTACTCTAGTGCCGGAAACATCTTATCGGGTAAGTTATTAGGCGCTAAAGACTATGCTAGTTTGCTAAAATTAAGCAAACTATTAATAGGCTATGGAAGTATTACGGGTGGACTTTTAGCTGTGTTAGGAGGGGTGTTTTATACGCCCATTGGAACTATTTTTACCAAAGACCAAGCAGTTCTCGATCAGTTTTATAAGGTCTTTTGGATTATTCTAGCCATGCAACCCCTTTGTGCCATTACCTTTATTTTTGATGCTATGTTTAAAGGCATGGGGGAAATGAAATACCTTAGAAACCTACTTTTGTTTTCTACATTCGTGGTCTTTATTCCTTCGCTCTTGATTTTTGATTATCTAGACTATAAATTATATGGTGTTTGGATCACCTTTATCTTTTGGATTGTTGCAAGAGGGCTTCCTTTGATGATTAAATTTAGACGAAAATTTGTACCACTCGCTTAAAAAAAGGTATTTTTGAGCAAATCTTTCACGGTATGACCGACAACACTAACGGAAGTTTATATGTAGCCAAAAGCCAAGGGGTAGCCACCATATTATTTGGACATCCTGCTAGCAATGCTTTTCCGGGTCAACTCTTAGCAAGACTGAGTACTGCCTTTGACCAACTCTCTGCAGATGATGAAGTTCGGGTTATTGTTTTACGCGCTGAAGGCACTAGAGCCTTTTGTGCTGGCGCTTCTTTTGATGAACTGATGGCGGTTTCTAATGAAGCCGAAGGGAAAGCCTTTTTTTCTGGTTTTGCCCATGTAATCAACGCCATGCGTAGCTGCACTAAACTCATCATTGGTTGTGTGCAAGGAAAAGCCGTTGGAGGAGGTGTAGGATTAGCTGCTGCCTGCGATTATGTTATCGCCACAGAGCATGCCTCAATTAAACTTTCAGAATTCACCATTGGTATTGGACCCTTTGTTATTGCGCCTGCTGTGGAACGTAAAATTGGCGTAGCTGGTTTAGCCGAACTTACCCTAGCCGCTAGTGAATGGAAAAGCGCCTATTGGGCCAAAGAAAAAGGCTTATATGCCAAGGTTTTTGAAACCCAACAAGAAGCCGAACAAGAAGTTGCCGTGTTAGCAAACACCCTTGCTTCCTATAACCTAGAAGCCTTAACCGAAATGAAAAAAGTGTTTTGGGAAGGCACAGAACATTGGGCTACGCTACTCCTAGAAAGAGCAGCCACTTCAGGTAAATTAGTGCTTTCTGAAGCCACCAAAAAAGCCTTAGCTAAATTTAAAAAATAACGATGAGTACGATTCGAATTACCAAACAATTCAATTTTGAAACAGGACATGCCTTATATGGCTACGATGGAAAATGTAGAAATGTTCACGGACATAGCTATAAATTATCGGTTACCGTTTCTGGAACTCCTATAAACGATCCTACGCATGTAAAGTTTGGAATGGTTATCGATTTTTCTGACCTTAAAAAAATTGTAAAAGAAGAAATTGTAGACCTATTTGATCATGCAACTGTGTTTAACAAAAACACCCCTCATGTAGAGTTGGCCAAAGAACTCAAAGACCGTGGACATCATGTTATTTTGGTAGACTATCAGCCAACCAGTGAAATGATGGTGATTGATTTTGCTAAAAAGATTAAGCGTCGTCTTCCAGAAAACATCCATCTATTTTCTATTAAATTGCAAGAAACAGAAACTTCTTTTGCAGAGTGGTTTGCCTCAGATCACTAGGCTAAGTGCCATTATAATCGTTCATGGTATGGTTGATTCCAGCAGTACCAAATGAAGTAATTACCTTACACGCCACGGGTAAACGCTCTATTAGCTGACTTTTTTCTTCTTTGGTCCAAGTACCCAGTACATAATCTACTTGCTTCCCTTTCGAGAAGT
>CBFHVY010000015.1:0-24453 GCA_965659555.1 Flavobacteriaceae bacterium | reverse complement strand
AATTCTCGACTTCACTTTTGCTTTGGGTACCCCTGGCATAATATTGATAAAATCGACAATAAATTCTGAAACCGAATGATTGATGATGGCTAGATTGGAATAGGTTCCCTCTGCTACAGCTTCATCAAGCTCAATATTTATTTGTCCGTCTTTCTTTTGTTCTTCAGCCATGCTTTAAAAAGCTTATAAACTATTTTCTATTTCCTCTTTAGGGCCTACGATAATATGATCATATGTTCTCATTCCTGTTCCTGCAGGTATTTTCTTACCTACAATTACATTCTCTTTTAATCCTTCTAAGGTATCAATCTTACCACTTACAGCAGCTTCATTTAATACTTTAGTCGTTTCTTGGAATGATGCCGCAGAGATAAACGACTTCGTTTGTAACGATGCTCTTGTAATACCTTGTAATACTTGCTCTGCAGTTGCAGGTTGTGCATCTCTGGCTACCACTACATTTTTATCGTTACGCTTTAAGAATGAGTTTTCATCTCTTAACTGACGTGCTGAAATAATTTGACCGGCTTTAAGGTTCTCAGAATCTCCTGCATCTTCCACTACTTTCATACCATAGATTGCATCGTTTTCTTTGATGAAGTCCATTTTATGAATCAATTGGTTTTCTAAGAATAAGGTATCACCAGAATCAATTATTCTAACTTTACGCATCATTTGACGAACAACAACTTCAAAATGTTTGTCGTTAATCTTCACCCCTTGTAAACGGTATACATCTTGAATCTCGTTTACTAAGTATTCTTGAACAGCAGATGGTCCTTGGATACGTAAAATATCTTCTGGAGTAACTGCTCCATCAGAAAGTGGCATACCCGCTTTAATAAAGTCGTTCTCTTGTACTAAGATTTGGTTCGAAAGTTTAATCAAATACTTACGTACATCTCCTGTTTTTGCTTCTACGATAATCTCTCTGTTTCCTCGTTTAATTTTTCCGAATGAAACAACTCCGTCAACTTCAGAAACTACTGCTGGGTTCGATGGGTTACGTGCTTCGAATAATTCGGTAACTCTTGGTAAACCTCCTGTAATATCACCTGCTTTACCAGACTTACGTGGAATTTTTACTAAAGTTTTTCCGCTTTCAACAGCATCACCATCGCTTACCATAAGGTGTGCTCCTACAGGTAAACTGTATGAACGTAATGCATTTCCGTCTTTATCTTCAATAATTAATGAAGCAATTAATTTCTTGTTTTTAGAATCGGTAATTACCTTTTCTTGGAAACCTGTTTGCTCATCTATCTCTACTTGGAAGTTTACACCTTGCTCTAAGTTGTCAAACTTCACTTTCCCTTTAAATTCAGAAACAATGACCCCGTTAAATGGATCCCACTGACATATAACATCTCCTTTTTTGATGGTCTTACGATCTTTATCAAAAATAATTGAACCGTAAGGAATGATGTTGGTACTTAGTGTAATGCCTGTTTTCTTATCTACGATTTTAATTTCTGCAGTTCTAGAAATAACGATGTCTACTTTGTTTCCTTCGTTATCTTTTCCTTCTACAGTTCTTAAATCTTCTATAACTACATTTCCTTCGAAGTTCGCTAGTAATTTATTGTCTTCTGAAATATTTCCTGCTACCCCTCCTACGTGGAATGTTCTTAAGGTTAACTGTGTTCCTGGCTCTCCAATAGATTGCGCTGCAATAACTCCTACTGCTTCACCAATTTGAACTTTTTTACGAGTAGATAAACTCTGACCATAACATTTTGTACAAATTCCTTTTTCAGACTCACAAGTTAATGGAGAACGTACTTCAATCTTATCAATACCCGATTTTTCGATAGCCATAGCAGTTGCATGAGAAATTTCTTTTCCAGCCTCTGCTAATACTTCTTCTGTTAATGGGTGATATACATTTTGTAACGATACTCTACCTTCAATACGCTCGCTTAATGATTCAACAATCTCGTTGTTTTTCTTTAACGGACTTACCTCTAAACCACGTAAAGTTCCACAATCGTCTTCGTTAATAATCACATCTTGAGATACGTCTACTAATCTACGTGTTAGGTATCCTGCATCTGCCGTTTTTAAGGCGGTATCTGCAAGTCCTTTACGCGCACCGTGTGTAGAAATAAAGTATTCTAAGATCGATAATCCTTCTTTAAAGTTAGAAAGAATCGGGTTTTCAATAATTTCTCCACCACCAGCAGTCGATTTTTTAGGCTTAGCCATTAATCCACGCATACCGGTTAACTGACGGATTTGCTCTTTAGAACCCCTTGCTCCAGAATCTAACATCATATATACAGAGTTAAATCCTTGTTGATCTTCACGCAAGTTTTTCATCGACAATTCGGTTAATCTATTGTTGGTAGATCCCCAAACATCAATTACTTGGTTATAACGCTCTTTTTGCGTTAACATACCCATGTTATAGTTCATTACAATTGCATCTACTTCTTCATTCGCTTCAGCAATCATTTCGTATTTCTCTTTTGGAATAATGATATCTCCTAAACTAAATGATAATCCTCCTTGGAATGCAAACTTGAATCCCATGTTTTTGATTTCATCTAAGAATTTTCCTGTTGCAGGAATATCTGTAGCTTTAAGAATTCTACCAATAATACCACGTAACGATTTTTTAGTCAATACCTCATTGATGTATCCTGCCGCTTCTGGCACTACTTCGTTGAAAAGTACTCTACCTACGGTAGTTTCAATAATTTTAGTAACTAAGGTTCCGTTCTCGTCTAAATCTTTAGTACGTACTTTAATTCCAGCGTTTAATTCTACCTTTTCTTCGTTAAAAGCAATGGTTACTTCTTCTGGAGAATAGAATACTAAGCCTTCTCCTTTTACAGGAACTTCTGGAGTAGATTTACGCTCTTTGGTCATATAATATAACCCCAAAACCATATCTTGTGAAGGTACTGTAATAGGTGCTCCGTTTGCAGGGTTTAGGATGTTGTGAGAAGCTAACATTAATAACTGCGCTTCTAAAATTGCCTCTGGCCCTAAAGGTAAGTGAACTGCCATTTGATCTCCATCGAAATCGGCGTTAAAAGCGGTACACACTAATGGGTGTAACTGAATTGCTTTTCCTTCAATTAACTTTGGTTGGAATGCTTGAATTCCTAAACGGTGTAACGTAGGAGCACGGTTTAATAGTACTGGATGTCCTTTAATTACATTTTCAAGGATGTCCCATACTACAGGCTCTTTTCTGTCGATAATTTTCTTTGCAGATTTTACTGTTTTTACAATACCTCTTTCGATTAGTTTACGAATGATAAATGGCTTGTAAAGTTCAGCTGCCATATCTTTCGGCAATCCACATTCAAATAATTTTAATTCTGGTCCAACAACAATTACAGAACGTGCAGAATAGTCAACACGCTTTCCTAGTAAGTTCTGACGGAATCGACCTTGCTTTCCTTTTAACGAGTCTGATAATGACTTTAAAGGTCTGTTTGATTCTGTTTTTACTGCTGATGATTTACGTGTGTTATCAAATAATGAATCTACAGATTCTTGTAACATACGTTTTTCGTTTCTTAAGATTACCTCAGGAGCTTTAATCTCCATTAATCTCTTTAAACGGTTGTTTCTAATGATTACTCTACGATATAAATCGTTTAAGTCTGAAGTAGCAAAACGACCTCCATCTAATGGCACTAATGGACGTAATTCTGGTGGGATTACCGGAACTACCTTCATAATCATCCATTCTGGATTGTTCTCTCTATTCTTGTTAGCATCTCTAAATGCTTCTACTACATTTAATCGTTTTAAAGCCTCCGTTTTACGTTGTTTAGACGTTTCTGTATTTGCTTTATGACGTAATTCAAACGAAAGTGCATCTAAATCAATTCTAGATAACAATTCGATTAAACACTCAGCTCCCATTTTAGCAATAAACTTGTTTGGATCTGAATCGTCTAAATATAAATTTTCTTGTGGTAAAGTATCTAAAATGTCTAAGTACTCTTCTTCGGTTAAGAAGTCCATTTTTTGTAATGATTCTCCTTCTGCATTTTTAGCAATACCTGGTTGAATAACTACATAACGCTCGTAGTAAATAATCATGTCTAACTTCTTAGAAGGTAATCCAAGAAGGTATCCCATTTTATTAGGTAATGATCTAAAATACCAGATATGTGCTACGGGCACTACTAAATTGATATGACCTACACGGTCTCTACGAACTTTCTTTTCGGTAACTTCTACACCACATCGGTCGCAGACAATTCCTTTATAGCGAATTCTTTTGTATTTTCCACAGGCACATTCGTAGTCTTTTACAGGACCAAAAATACGCTCACAGAATAAACCATCTCTTTCTGGTTTGTGTGTACGGTAGTTGATAGTCTCTGGTTTTAAAACCTCTCCTCTAGATGCTTCTAGTATAGATTCTGGAGAAGCTAAACCAATAGATATTTGATTAAACTTTTTTACAGTGTACTTATCGGTGTTTCTTGCCATGGTAATGGATTCGAATTAAAATTGTAAAAATGTGCTGCATAGCAGCAAATATTGATTACAGGAGTAGCCGAAGCTACTCCTGATGTGTTGTTATTCTTCTAATTTAACGTCTAAGCCTAAACCTTTTAGTTCGTGCATTAATACGTTAAATGATTCTGGTAATCCAGGTTCTGGCATGGTATCGCCTTTTACAATACTTTCGTATGTTTTAGCTCTACCCATTACATCATCAGATTTTACAGTTAAGATTTCTCTTAAGATACTAGAGGCACCATATGCTTCTAATGCCCAAACTTCCATCTCTCCAAAACGCTGACCTCCAAATTGTGCTTTACCACCTAAAGGTTGTTGTGTAATTAATGAGTAAGGTCCGATAGAACGTGCATGCATCTTATCTTCAATCATGTGACCTAACTTAATCATATAAATTACCCCTACAGTAGCTGGTTGATCAAAACGTTTTCCTGTACCTCCGTCATATAAGTAGGTATGTCCAAATCTTGGTACACCTGCTTCGTCTGTGTAGGTATTAATTTGATCTAATGAAGCTCCATCAAAAATTGGAGTTGCGTATTTTCTGTCTAATTTCTGACCAGCCCATCCAAGTACTGTTTCATAAATCTGACCAATGTTCATACGCGATGGTACCCCTAATGGATTCAATACGATATCTACTGGTGTTCCATCTTCTAAAAATGGCATATCTTCATCACGAACGATTCTGGCAACAATACCTTTGTTTCCGTGACGTCCTGCCATCTTATCTCCTACTTTTAACTTACGTTTCTTAGCAATGTAAATCTTCGCTAATTTTAAAATTCCTGCTGGTAATTCATCTCCTACAGATATGGTAAACTTCTCACGACGTAAAACACCTTGTAAGTCGTTTAACTTAATCTTGTAGTTGTGAATTAATTCTCCAACTAATGAATTTAAATCATCATCAGTAGTCCAAGCTCCACTCGTAAGGTGGGTATAATCTTCAACAGCGTTTAACATTTTTAGGGTGTATTTCTTACCTTTTGGTAATACTTCTTCTCCTAAATCATTAAATACTCCTTGAGATGTTTTTCCACTCACTAAAAAGAATAATTTATCTACTAATACCGATTTTAACTCATCGAATTTAGTTACAAAAGAAGCTTCTAAAGCAGCTACGGCTTCTTTATCTCTAGCTCTCTTGTTTTTATCTTTTACGGCTCTCTTGAATAATTTCTTATCGATAACTACTCCACGTAATGATGGAGATGCTTTTAATGAGGCATCTTTTACATCACCTGCTTTGTCACCAAAGATGGCGCGTAATAACTTTTCTTCTGGTGTTGGATCTGATTCTCCTTTTGGGGTAATCTTACCAATTAAGATATCTCCAGGATTCACTTCTGCACCAATACGAATCATTCCACTTTCATCTAAGTCTTTAGTAGCCTCTTCTGATACGTTTGGAATATCGTTGGTTAATTCTTCAGTTCCCAATTTAGTATCACGAACATCTAAAGAATACTCATCAATGTGAATTGAGGTAAAGATATCTTCACGAACAACACGCTCAGAAATTACAATCGCATCCTCAAAGTTATACCCTTTCCAAGGCATAAAGGCTACTTTCATGTTTCTTCCTAAGGCTAGTTCACCTTTTTGAGTTGCATATCCTTCACAAAGAACTTGTCCTTCTACAACCTTATCTCCTTTGCTAACAATAGGCTTTAAGTTGATACAGGTTCCTTGGTTGGTTTTTCTGAACTTAATTAGGTCGTATGATTTTTCATCTTCATCAAAACTTACCATACGCTCCTCATCGGTACGATCGTATTTAATGGTAATTTTATTTGCATCTACATACTCTACAACACCATTTCCTTCAGCATTAATTAAGATTCTTGAATCTTTTGCGACTCTTCTTTCTAGTCCAGTACCCACAATTGGAGACTCTGGACGTAATAATGGTACTGCTTGACGCATCATGTTAGATCCCATCAAGGCACGGTTTGCATCATCATGCTCTAAGAACGGAATTAAAGATGCCGAAATTGAGGCAATTTGATTTGGAGCAACGTCCATATAATCAATTACATTTGGCGTAACCACTGGGAAATCTCCTTCTTCTCTTGCAATAACTCGCTCTCCAGTAATATTTCCTCCTTTATCTAAATCTAAGTTCGATTGTGCAATTTTCTTGCCTTCCTCTTCTTCAGCACTTAAATAAATAGGCTCTTTTTTGGTATCTACTTTTCCTTCTGAAACCTCTCTATATGGAGTTTCAATAAATCCTAAATTGTTCACTTTAGCGAAAACCGATAATGAAGAGATCAAACCAATGTTTGGTCCTTCAGGGGTTTCAATCGGACATAAACGTCCGTAATGTGTATAGTGTACATCACGCACCTCGAAACCAGCTCGTTCTCTTGAAAGTCCTCCAGGCCCTAGTGCAGATAATCTACGTTTGTGTGTAATCTCAGCTAGCGGATTGGTTTGATCCATAAATTGAGATAATTGGTTGGTTCCAAAGAATGAATTAATTACAGAAGACAGGGTCTTTGCATTAATAAGATCGATTGGCGTAAACACCTCATTATCACGAACATTCATTCGCTCTCTAATGGTACGTGCCATACGTGCTAAACCAACACCAAACTGACCAGCTAACTGTTCTCCAACGGTTCTTACACGACGGTTTGACAGGTGATCAATATCATCTACTTCTGCTTTTGAGTTGATTAACTCAATTAAGTATTTAATGATGGTAATGATATCTAACTTGGTCAATACTTTTTCATCGATATCAACATCTAAACCAAGTTTGGTATTCATTCTAAAACGTCCTACTTCACCTAAGTTATAGCGTTGCTCTGAGAAGAATAATTTATCAATAATTCCACGAGCAGTCTCTTCATCTGGCGGTTCGGCATTACGTAATTGTCTATAAATATGTTCTACCGCTTCTTTTTCTGAGTTGGTAGGGTCTTTCTGAAGCGTATTATGAATAATAGCATAATCTGCTTGAAGGTTATCTTCTTTGTGTAAAAGAACCGTCTTTGCTCCTGCTTCAATAATCTCGTCTATATGTTCTTTTTCAATAATGGTATCACGATCGAAAATAATCTCGTTTCTTTCGATAGATACAACTTCACCCGTATCTTCATCTACGAAATCTTCATGCCACGATTTTAATACTCTTGCAGCAAGTTTTCTTCCTAATACTTTCTTTAATCCAGCTTTAGACACCTTTACTTCTTCAGCAAGGTTAAAAATCTCTAAAATATCTTTATCTCTTTCAAAGCCTATGGCTCTAAACAACGTAGTTACTGGTAATTTTTTCTTTCTATCAATATAAGCATACATTACTTGATTGATATCGGTAGCGAATTCTATCCAAGATCCTTTAAAAGGAATAACTCTTGCAGAATATAATTTTGTACCGTTTGCATGGAATGATTGTCCAAAGAATACACCAGGTGAACGGTGTAATTGAGATACAACTACGCGTTCTGCACCATTAATAACAAAGGTACCAGAGTTAGTCATATAAGGAATAACTCCTAAATACACATCTTGAACGATTGTTTCGAAATCTTCGTGTTCAGGATCTGTACAATATAATTTTAGACGAGCTTTTAAAGGCACACTGTAGGTTAACCCTCTTTCAATACATTCTTGAATGCTATATCTAGGTGGATCTACAAAGTAGTCTAAAAACTCTAACACGAAGTTGTTACGTGTATCTGTAATAGGGAAGTTATCCATGAAGGTTTTGTACAAACCTTCTTCACCACGCTCTTCTGCTTTGGTTTGAAGTTGGAAAAAATCTTGAAAAGATTTTACCTGGATGTCTAGGAAATCTGGATAATCAGTTCCTAGTTTAGAAGATGCGAAGTTTATTCTTTCAGTAGTGTTTTTCGTTGCCAAAAGTGAGTGTATTTTTGATTAAAATCTGAATTAAAGTAAAGAACGAATATATACACAAAATGGTTTAGGTCTAAGAATCCTAGATTCTTAGTACCTAAACCTAAATTTGTTTAAACTGTGGCTGCTTATTTAAGCTCAACCTCAGCTCCAGCTTCTTCTAATGAAGCTTTTAATCCTTCAGCTTCGTCTTTAGAAACACCTTCCTTAATTGGAGCTGGTGCGCTATCTACGATACCTTTAGCTTCTTTTAATCCTAAACCAGTTAATTCTTTAACTAATTTTACTACAGCTAGTTTAGAACCACCTGCTGCTTTTAAGATTACGTCGAATTCAGTTTGTTCTTCACCACCTGCATCTGCTCCACCTGCTGCTGGACCTGCTACTGCTACTGCAGCTGCTGCTGGCTCAATACCGTACTCATTCTTTAAGATATCAGCTAATTCATTAACTTCTTTTACTGTTAAATTAACTAATTGTTCTGCAAAATCTTTTAAATCTGCCATTGTAATTGTTTTTAAATTGTATTATTTAGTTTATTAGTGCGCTTGTTATTTTTCTGATAAGGTCTTTAAGATACCAGATAATTTACCACCACTCGATTGTAATGCTGAAACAACATTCTTCGCAGGTGATTGTAAAAGGGTAATAATATCTCCAAGTAACTCTTCTTTAGATTTAATATTTACTAAAGCATCTAGTTGATCATCACCAACATATACTGCTTCTTCAATATAAGCTCCTTTAAGAACTGGTTTCTTAGATTTTTTTCTAAACTCCTTGATTACTTTAGCAGGCGCATTGCTTGCTTCTGAAATCATGATAGAAGTATTCCCTTTTAAAATATCTGTTAAAGATCCAAAGTCTTTATCAGAGGCTTCCATTGCTTTTGCAAGCAAGGTGTTTTTAACAACAGCCAAGGTTACGTTTGCTTTAAAACAAGCTCTACGTAAGTTAGAGGTAGTCCCTGCATCTAAGCCAGAAATATCGGCTAAATAGATGGTATTGGTATCTGCTAATGTGGCTGTTAAATCTTGGATTACTTGTGATTTTTCTTCTCTAGTCATTCTATAAAAGTTTTAACTGCGATTAAACAGATTTAACATCTACCGCTACACTAGGACTCATTGTACTCGACATAAAAATGCTCTTAATGTACGTTCCTTTAGCAGCTGTTGGTTTTAACTTAATTAATGTTTGAACTAACTCATTTGCATTTTCTGCAAGTTTGTTAGCATCAAAAGACGCTTTTCCGATAGCAGCGTGTACAATACCAGTTTTATCAACTCTAAAGTCAATCTTTCCAGCTTTTACATCACTTACTGCTTTTGCAACATCCATAGTTACTGTACCTGTTTTTGGGTTTGGCATTAAACCTCTTGGTCCTAAAACACGACCTAAAGGACCTAATTTACCCATAACGCTAGGCATGGTAATAATAACGTCTACGTCTGTCCATCCTCCTTTAATTTTTTGAAGGTATTCATCTAACCCAACATAATCAGCTCCAGCTTCTTGCGCTTCTGCTTCTTTATCTGGGGTTACTAATGCTAATACTTTAACATCTTTACCGGTTCCGTGTGGTAAGGTTACTACGCCTCTAACCATTTGGTTAGCTTTACGTGGATCTACACCTAAACGTACTGCGATATCTACTGATGCATCAAACTTTACATTAGTAATTTCTTTGATTAAAGCTGAGGCAGCGTTCAAATCATACGATTGATTGCTGTCTATTTTAGCTTGCGCTTCTTTTTGCTTTTTTGTTAATCTTGCCATTTTACTTAAATATAAAGTTATGCTGGTGCATCACCAGACACGGTTAATCCCATAGAACGAGCGGTACCTGCAACCATTTTCATAGCAGATTCGATAGTAAATGCATTTAAATCAGGCATTTTATCTTCTGCTATAACTTTGATTTGATCCCAAGTTACGTTCGCTACTTTTTTCCTGTTTGGTTCACCAGAACCCTTTTTTACTTTGGCCGCTTCCAATAATTGTACTGCTGCCGGAGGGGTTTTGATTACAAAATCGAAAGACTTGTCTTTATAAACTGTAATCGCTACAGGTAATACTTTACCTGGCTTATCTTGAGTTCTAGCATTAAACTGCTTACAGAACTCCATGATGTTAACTCCAGCGGCACCTAAAGCGGGTCCAACCGGCGGCGATGGATTCGCTGCGCCTCCCCTTACTTGTAATTTAACTATTTTACTTACTTCTTTTGCCATTTCTTGTTGTTTAATGGGGATGTATTTTTCATTTGGAAGCCAAAAAATACATCTTTATATATTTGATGTAACAATTATATTTTATCTACTTGCATATAGCTTAACTCTAATGGTGTTTTTCTTCCGAAAATCTTCACCATTACTTCTAGCTTGCGCTTCTCTTCATTTACCTTTTCAATAGTACCGTCGAAACCATTAAATGGTCCATCTACTACTTTTACAGTTTCACCTACGGTATATGGAATTGCAATGTTTTCATCTTGTACAGATAATTCATCAACTTTTCCTAACATTCTATTTACTTCAGATTTACGCATCGGTACAGGTTCACCACCTTTGGTTTCCCCTAAGAATCCGATTACTCCTGTAATCGCTCTAATAACGTGAGGCACTTCTCCAGATAAATTGGCTTCTACCATAATATATCCTGGGAAATACACTTTTTCTTTATTGACTTTTTTTCCGTTACGTATCTGAATTACTTTTTCTTTGGGAACAAGTACTTGGTTTACGTAATCTGAAAGACCTAAACGTGCAATCTCCGTTTCAATATACGATTGAACTTTTGTTTCTTGCCCGCCTATGGCTCTTACAACATACCATTTCATTACTGAATCAGTCATAGCTTATCGTATTAAAATAATTTGAAAAAGTTGTCTAATCCTGATTGAAAAACCTTATCAATAGCTGCTACTGCTAAAGCAAATACAATGGTAAACACAGCTACAGTAACTGTTGTTTTTTGTGCATTTTCTTTAGACATCCAGGTCATGTGATTGCTTAATTCAGCAAAAGAATCTTTGATATATTGAATAAAGTTCATTTCTTAGTATGGTTTTGGAGTTACAGGGTAGTACTTACGCACTCTAACTCTTGATATTTGTTTTGCACGGGTTGAGAGACTCGAACTCCCGACACCTGGTTTTGGAGACCAGTGCTCTACCAACTGAGCTAAACCCGTCTCTATTGTATTCATAAAGGCGTCCCGATAAATCGGGACACCTTATATAAGAATACTGTATTTATAAACTAAGTGCTTAGTCTAAAATTTCAGTTACCTGACCAGCTCCTACAGTTCTACCACCTTCACGGATAGCGAAACGTAAACCAATGTTTAATGCGATTGGTTGGATTAAGTCTACAGTAATTGTTAAGTTATCTCCAGGCATAACCATCTCAACACCATCAGGTAAGTTGATGTTACCAGTTACGTCAGTTGTACGTACGTAAAACTGTGGACGATAGTTGTTATGGAATGGAGTATGACGTCCACCTTCTTCTTTCTTAAGTACGTATACCTCAGCTTTGAATTTAGCGTGTGGAGTTACAGAACCTGGCTTACAGATTACCATTCCTCTCTTGATGTCAGTTTTTTCAATACCTCTTAATAAGATACCAGCGTTATCTCCAGCTTCTCCTCTGTTTAAGATTTGACGGAACATTTCGATACCAGTAATAGTAGACGTTAACTTTTCAGCTCCCATACCAATAATCTCAACTGCATCTCCAGTATTAGCGATACCAGTTTCAATTCTACCAGTTGCTACAGTACCACGACCAGTAATAGAGAATACATCTTCGATTGGCATTAAGAAATCTTTATCTACCTCACGTAATGGCTCTTCGATCCAAGTATCACAAGCTTCCATTAATTCTAATACAGTGTCAACCCACTTTTGCTCACCGTTTAAGGCACCTAAAGCAGAACCAGATACTACAGGTCCGTTATCACCATCATATTCATAGAAGCTTAATAAATCTCTTACTTCCATGTCAACTAATTCTAATAATTCTTCGTCATCAACCATGTCTACCTTGTTTAAGAAAACAACGATACGTGGAATACCTACCTGACGTCCTAAAAGGATGTGCTCACGAGTTTGTGGCATTGGTCCGTCAGTAGCAGCAACTACTAAGATAGCACCGTCCATTTGAGCAGCACCAGTAACCATGTTCTTTACGTAATCCGCGTGACCTGGACAGTCTACGTGTGCGTAGTGACGGTTAGCTGTTTGATACTCTACGTGAGAAGTGTTAATAGTAATACCTCTTTCTTTTTCTTCTGGAGCGTTATCGATTTGATCAAAAGATCTAGCTTCTGAATATCCTGCATCAGCTAAAACTTTAGTAATAGCCGCAGTTAATGTAGTCTTTCCGTGATCTACGTGTCCGATAGTACCAATGTTTAAGTGTGGTTTCGAACGGTCAAAATTTGCTTTTGCCATGATGATTAATTTTAATTCTTAGTTAAATATATTTAGTGTCTAATTTATACTCTTCTTTATTCTAAAAATCGAGCCAATGACGGGACTTGAACCCGTGACCTCATCCCTACCAAGGATGCGCTCTACCAGCTGAGCTACACCGGCTTGGATATTTAGAGCGAGAGACCGGGTTCGAACCGGCGACATTCAGCTTGGAAGGCTGACGCTCTACCAACTGAGCTACTCTCGCTTTTTATCTTTTGCCTTTTCTTTTTACGACGCTGTAACATCGTTAAAAAGTTGGGGTATATAGTAAAATATGCTTTTACTATGTTGGTGTGGGGAGAGCAGGATTCGAACCTGCGAAGTCGTAAGACAACGGAGTTACAGTCCGTCCCATTTGGCCGCTCTGGAATCTCCCCGGTATTGATATTTTAAAGAACTTGAGCCGATGGAGGGACTCGAACCCACGACCTGCTGATTACAAATCAGCTGCTCTAGCCAGCTGAGCTACATCGGCTGTTTTTTATATAAAAACAATCCGTTATTTCTAACGGACTGCAAATGTAATAAGTTTTTTTAATTTCTAAAACTTTTTGTTATTTTTTTTTACTTTTTATAAGCTCATAGAATCACGTAATTTTTCTTTTGATTTTTTTAATTGTCTTTTCAATGATTCTAAGGCTATACTAATACCTTCTTCAAAAGATTTAGCCTGCTTTTTAACCATGAGTTCATGGCCAGGAATATTGATTTTAATCTCGGTAATTTTATTTTCTTTATCGCTAGTGTTTTCAACTTTTAAAAACACTTCAACATCAACAATTTTGTCATGAAACTTTTCTAAAGTTCCTACCTTTTTTTCAGTAAAATTTAAAAGATCTGTTGCTGCGTTAAAATTAACTGATTGGGTGTATACTTTCATAAACTATTGTTTTTTGTTGCTCCTAGGGTGAGCTTGGTTGTACACTTTTTTAATAGACTCCAAGCTGTTGTGTGTATAAACTTGGGTTGAGGCTAAACTTGAATGCCCTAGTAATTCTTTAACCGAATTTAAATCTGCTCCTTCATTAAGCAAGTGTGTTGCAAAAGTATGTCGCAGTATGTGCGGACTCTTTTTCACTTTGGAGGAAACTTTACTAAAGTAATTATTTATTATCCTATAAACAAGTGTTTCATATATTTTATTCCCCTTTTCGGTTACAAATACATATGGTGAACTTGCGGCAAATTTATTTTTTTCTTCAAGATAGTGTTCTAATAGATTTAAGGTAGAGGGAAGTAATGGAACATAGCGCTCTTTATTTCTTTTGCCTAGTACTTTTAATGTTTTGCCTGAAAAATCAATAGCAGATAATCGAATGGAAATCAATTCTGCTCTTCGTATTCCAGTAGTGTAAAACAATTCTACCAACAATCGATTTCTCAATACTAAAAACAAATTTTCTTCATCGGCCATTTCTATGGCTTTAGCTACTTCATCAACTGAAAAAGGTACCTGTACTTTCTTTTGAACTTTTAAAGCCTTGTGGTTTGCAAGAGGATTCTTGTTGATTTGTTCTGTTTTTTGCAGGTACTTATAAAACGTTTTTAAAGAACTTACCTTTCTATTGATAGATCGATTGGCAATTCCTTGAGATACTAAACTGGCGATCCAATTTCGAATTTGTGGATAGGCTACTTGAGACAACTCATCTTCGTCGTATTTCGTTTGAACAAAATCTCTAAAAGCTATTAAATCGTTCTGATATGCCACAATGGTGTTCGGTGAATATTTCCGCTCGTAAGAAAGATAGTCAACAAAAGAATCAATCATAGGTTTAGCCTAAAGGAATACTCAAAGTTAGCAAATAATCATGCATAAAAAAATCCTGCATCTTTAAAGATACAGGATTATATACTTATGGAAGGCATAGGACTACCCTACTTCTTCTTGTGTTCTTAGACGTTGAACGTAAGATGCTTTAATTTTTTGAGCTCTTTTTGCTACAGATGGCTTTGTAAAATGCTTTCTGTTACGTAAGTTCTTCATAGTCTTAGTACGATCAAATTTTCTTTTGAAACGTTTTAAAGCTCTATCGATGTTCTCTCCTTCTTTTACTGGTATAATTAACATATGTTGGCACCTCCTTTCAATGTATTCCTTTTTAAATTTGGACTGCAAAGATACAAGGATTTTTTAGTTTAAGATATTTTTTAGTATTTATTTTTAAACCGACTATGTTGCTGGTTTATAGCTCTTTTTATCAATAATCATTTTTGCAATGATCTCTTTTAATATTTCTGAAGTACCTCCACCAATAGGACCCAATCTAGAATCTCTCAGTAAACGCGCCATCGGATACTCTTCCATATACCCATAACCTCCTAACAGCTGCAACGCATTATAAATTACTTCGTCTGCCATTTTGGTAGACATTAATTTAGACATGCTCGCTTCTTTAACCACATAATCACCCTTGTCTAATCGATAAGCAATGGCATAATTAAATTCTTTACAGATTTCTACTTCACTAGCCATTTCTGCTACTTTATGACGTAGGGCTTGAAAGGTATTAATCGTTGTTCCAAACGCCTGACGTTCGGCCATATATGCTATCGCATAGTCTACCGCAAATTCTGCTCTAGCATGTGCATTGATTCCCATAATTAATCGCTCTAAAGCGAAGTGCTGCATGATGTATGCAAATCCTTTTCCTTCTTCTCCCATCAGGTTTTGAGCAGAAATAACAACATTGTCAAAAGCAATCTCTCCTGTATCTGAAGCTTTCCAACCCAACTTATCTAACTTGGTTGCCGAAATACCAGGGGTTTCTCTATCGATTAGAAAAATACTCATGCCTTTGTTTCCTAATTCTGGTTGTGTTTTTGCTGCTACAATTAAGTAGTCTGAATACACCCCATTGGTAATAAAGGTTTTGGAACCATTAATAACATACTGGTCTCCTTGTTTTACAGCAGTAGTTCGCATTCCTGCCACATCGCTACCTCCAAAAGGTTCTGTAATACACAAACATCCAATCTTTTCACCTTCAATACTTGGCGCTAAATAGTCTTGTTTAATTCGCTCATCTCCTTCTTTATTGAGATGAGTCATGGCTAAATACGCATGCGCCCACATTGCCGCTGCAAATCCTCCTGAATTTATTTTTTGCAATTCTTCTAAGAAGATAATCATATAAAATATATCAAGGTCTAAACCTCCATACTGTTCTGGATAGCTGATACCAAAGTACCCCATCTCTCCAAATTTCTTCCAAATAAAACGCTCAATAGTTCCTGTTTTCTCCCATTTTTCAATGTGAGGAACTACTTCTTTTTGTAAAAATTCTTGAAAACTCTTTCGAAATGCCTCGTGTTCTTCTGTAAAATACATACTCATCTGCGTGCTGACTTTTGTTTGATTATTCAGCTAACAAATATAAGACTATTCTATCGTATTTTTGGAGTGGAAAATCTTCAATATTTGTTAATTCTGTAAGAGATTGTATCTCTGCCACCTCATCTCTATAATTAAAAATGAGTTTACAAGTCTTATAATCTATATAAGGTAATGCCAGCACTTCTTTAAAACTAGCGGTATTGATATTAATCTTTTGGATCACCGGTTTTTCTTGTACCGAAAAAACAGCTAAGGCTTTTTGTACTACTGTAGTATCTAAGTTCCAAACTTCATAGAGTTGATCATTATAGCTAAAGCCTTGCAAAGATGTTCTATACGAAACGATTCGTTGTGCAAGTCGATCACCAATACCTCTAATCGATTTAAAGTCGTTTTCAGTAGCTTTGTTAAGATCTGTTGTAGACACCTTAATTGTAGGTAATTTACTTTTCTTTGGTGACTTTTTTTGTGCAGTTACCCAGGCAGGAAATTTAAAACTAGGCGATACAGCTGCCTGTAAACTATCTGAGATTTGTGTGACTTCTTGAAACTGTTTCGCTGTATTGATAAACTTTCCTTGCGCTCTAAAATTCGTTAGACGGGTGTAGGACTCAAACGACATCCCTAATTGATATGCTTTACCCTCACTAATGTAGTTTGGATTAAATGGATACCGCTTGAATGCAGATTGTTGATTTTGTTGTTTTAACGAGTCTAATTGTTTTTGATATGCAATAGGGATTACAAAGGGTTGAGAAGTTTCTAAGGTCCTTGACTTTTGAACATAATAGCCAACCTCTAAAAAAACAATGGTAATCATCAAAAAGAAAACCCCATTTCGTTGTCTTTTCGAGAACCAGAAATGGGGTTTGTTATATTTCATGAGTGAGTGTTTACATATGCTCTGTAACGTCTACAGCTCCATCTTCAATAGCTTCTTTTTTAATAGAGATTGCTGTTAAGTAGCGCTTCATTTCTTCCCGTACTTTTGGGAACAAGAAGAATAGTCCAATCATATTTGGGAATACTAAGGCTAAAATCATTGCATCTGAAAACTTAATTACTGCATCTAAAGTAGCAGCTGCTCCAACGACAACAAATAATAAGAATAATATCTTATAAACGATATCAGCTGTTTTTCCTTTACCAAAAAGGTACTTCCAAGATTGTAGTCCATAATACGACCATGAGATCATGGTTGAAAATGCAAACAATACAATAGCGATCGTTAAAATATATGAAAACCCTGGGATTACAGAATCAAAAGCCATAGAAGTTAAATCTACACCTCCAATTTGACTTCCAGTTGCATTTAAGATTACATTACTTCCATCACCACCATACGTAAATACGCTTTGCATATTAGCTCCATCAATGTTAAAGAAAATAATAACTAAAGCAGTCATGGTACAAATAACTACGGTATCAATAAAAGGTTCTAATAAGGCAACTACACCTTCAGAAGCTGGATACTTTGTTCTTACAGCTGAGTGCGCAATTGCAGCAGAACCGGCTCCTGCCTCGTTAGAGAATGCTGCACGTTGGAATCCTACAATCAATACTCCAACCAAACCACCTAATCCGGCCATGGGTGTAAATGCTCCTTGCATGATTAATCCGAAAGCATCGTCGATATACGAAAAGTTTGCAAAAATGATGATAAGCGACGCTACCACATAGATTCCCGCCATAAACGGTACAATTTTTTCTGTAATTTTTGCGATACGTTTAATTCCTCCAATAATTACAATACCTACTAGTACTGCTAAAATAATTCCAATAATGAATCCTGTAGACCCCCCTTGCAATCCAAATAAAGAAGATAATTGAACGGTAGCTTGATTTGATTGAAATGCATTACCTCCACCAAAAGAAGCTCCAACACATAGCACAGCAAATAAGATTCCTAAGAACTTACCAAAACCATTCATTCCTCGTTCTTTCAAGCCTTTCGATAGGTAGTACATTGGTCCACCGTAGATAGTACCATCTTCTCCTACATCTCTATATTTTACCCCTAGTGTACATTCAACAAATTTTGTTGACATTCCAATAAGTCCACAAACGATCATCCAAAATGTTGCTCCAGGTCCTCCTAAAGCAATCGCTACGGCTACCCCTGCAATATTTCCTAAACCTACGGTTCCAGAAACTGCAGTTGCCAAAGCTTGGAAGTGCGACACTTCTCCATGAGCACTTTCGTCTCTAATGGTATCTTTAATATCTTCTTCAGACAAGGACTCGTCATTGTTATATAGTTTATCAACTCCGTGTTTTTCAATATCAACATATTTTCCACGAACTGTATTAATGGCAGTCCAAAATTTAGTCACTCCTGGAACCTTAAAGTATACGGTAAAAAACGTTGCTCCCAAAACTAAAAGAATTACAACGAAAGGAACATTGTATTCACCAATAGGCACTGTAGTTAATACTAATCCTTCCCAAGCAGATGCTATTGGCATAAACCAATCATTAATTCTTTCGTCTAAACCTTTGTCTTGCGAAAACGCTACTAAAGGAGATAAAGTTAATGCTAAAAATAGAAGCTTTTTCTTCATAATATGTTTATTAGTTGTTTTAGTTAATTTGCTGCAATATCATAAAAAAATGAAGTATGAACAACTTTTGAGCGTTAAAAGTACGCTTTAAGAAAGGCTTTCCTTAAATCTTTGAAGATCTTCTTTAAAGGGTCTTGTTTTAAAACCTAAATCCCTAGCTATTTTAGTGAGATCGAAACCTGTCTTGGCGGGTCTTGGTGCCGTCTGATTTAATGTGCTGGTAGCGATAGGTTTGATATAATGTGCATCTAAATGAAATGCTGCAGCAATTTGCTTTGTGATGTCGAAAACACTTAACAATTCATTAGAAGACACATGGTAAATTCCTTTTGCTTTTTGATCTATGGCGAGCTTACAAGCTAAAGCTAATTCTTCTACATAGGTAGGCATTCGATATTGGTCATCAACTATGGTAATATCTTTTTTCTGTTCTAACATTTCTTTCACCCATAACACAATATTATTACGAGACATTCCTGGTACTTTACCATAGACTAGAATTGTTCTGAGAATAGCAAAATTTGGATTAGCCTCTTGAACAATTTGCTCTGATCTTAATTTTGAAGCACCGTAGTAACTTAAAGGATTGGGGGTGTCGTCTTCTTTATAATAGCCTTGAACACCATCGAATATAAAGTCGGCAGACAAATGAATAAAGTGCGCTTTCAGTTCATTTGAAAGTGTAACGAGGTAACGAACAGCATCCACATTTAATGCATCACAACCTGCTTTATCGTCTTCACAAGTATCTACATTAGTCATCGCTGCTGTATGGACAATAACATGAGGTTGTAGTGTTAAAACAACCGAACGAAGCTCTTGTTCGTTTGTAATATCTACTGCTGTATACTTGAAATCTGAGCGCTCCGATCTATTTGCTCCTTTAGAAATACCGAACACTTCATAGTGCTGAGGGGTCTTCAACAACAATGCAACTAGTGTCTGCCCTAATAAACCATTACTTCCTGTAACAAGAACTTTTACCATTAAAACAGCGCTCTTAATTTTTTAATCTGCTCTTGTCTTCCCAAAACAATCAAGTTTGCATCTGCCAAAAGTTGTGTAGAAGCTTCTGGATTAATGATATACTTTTTTTCAGGTGTTTTATATCCGATTACTGTGCAACCAGTTTTGTTTCTAAGGTCTAAATCTAAAATGGTTTTATTGAGATACATCTCGGGTAAGTCATTCACAGAAATTTCTTCTAGGTTGGTATTGGTTTCTCCGGTAATAGTTAGTGAATCAACAAAGTCTAATAGATCTGGCGTTACCACTAGAGAGGCCATATGGTCTCCTCCTAGTTTATCTGGCATAATCACGTTATCTGCTCCAGCAATTTTTAATTTGTTGTACGAACTTTCATTTGAAGCTCTACTAATAATTTTACAGGTTTTATTTAATTGTCTTGCAGTGAGTACCACAAAAAGGTTATCGGCGTCTGATGGCAAAGCAGTAATCAAATTACTTGCTTTATGAATTCCAGCTTTAACCAGCACTTCATCTAAGGTGGCATCGCCTTGAATATTGAGTATTTCTTTGTTGTAAAAATCTCTTACAATTTCATCGTCTTGTTCAATAACAACAAATTCTTTACCGTAATTCTGAAGCTTTAACATGGCTTGTTTTCCATTTCTACCGTACCCGCAAATAATGGTATGCCCTTCTAGTTTATCGATTTTCTTGTGCACTTTTTTAAGTTTTAGTTGATCAAATAATTGGCCACTTACAATATACTCTGTAAATGCAGAAACTATATATCCAAAGTTAACAATACTTGTGGCTATCAAAAATATTGTAAACCCTTTTTCTACATCGTTTAGGGGTTGTACCTCAGAATACCCTACCGTTGAAATAGTAATGATAGTCATATACAAAGCATCTACAAAAGAGTATCCCGAAATAATGACATAACCCAATACTCCTATTGTTATAACGAGTAACAGTAAGAAAACTGCTTTTTGTAATTTAGATTTAAAGAGACGTTTCATAAATCAAACACAGAACTTCTTTTAGTATATAACATGTCTTTTAGTTTTAAGAAAAATGCAATGATTAAATACACTCCAAAAGACAGTCCAACAGTAATAAAGGAAATATAGATAAAAAATAAACGCACATTTATAGCACGCATTCCCAAGCGATCTGCTAATCTAGAAGAGACCCGATAACCGTGTCTTTCGAAATAATGACGTACGTTGTGAATAAATTCCATGACTGTTAATTCTTGTCCGCAAGATACTATTTTATGACGATTTTGCTTTAGGCTTTTAAAGTAAAAATGAAATGTATTGTGTAACTTTGCGTTTTCCACAAATTTAGGCAATTGAAAGAGCAAGAGTACATCGAAGTTTATGGTGCCAGAGTGCATAATCTAAAGAATATTGACGTTAAAATACCCAGAGAAAAACTAGTTGTTATTACTGGACTCAGTGGTAGTGGTAAATCGTCTTTAGCCTTTGACACCATCTATGCTGAAGGACAACGACGATACATCGAAACCTTTTCTGCTTATGCTCGACAATTCTTGGGAGGCCTTGAACGGCCTGATGTTGACAAGATAGACGGTCTTTCTCCGGTGATTTCTATTGAACAAAAAACCACCAATAAAAGTCCGCGGTCAACAGTAGGTACCATTACAGAAATTTACGACTTTTTACGACTCCTATTCTCAAGAGCCGCTGATGCTTACTCTTTTAATACTGGAGAAAAAATGGTGAGCTACAGCGACCAACAGATTAAAGAACTTATTTTGTCTGATTTTAAAGGACGAAAGATTGCTGTTTTAGCTCCTTTGGTAAAATCGAGAAAAGGACATTACAGAGAGCTTTTTGAGCAAATTTCGAAACAGGGATTTGTAAAAGCACGTGTAGACGGAGTTATTCTTGATGTTGAAAAAGGCATGCGTGTAGATCGATATAAGACACATGATATTGAAGTCGTTATTGATCGATTAGCAGTGACCGAGGATGCAGATAAACGATTAGAAGAAAGCATTAAAACTGCTTTATATACTGGTAACAATATTTTGATGATTGTTGATTTGGAAAACAATACACCTCGCTATTTTAGTCGAGAATTAATGTGTCCAACTTCAGGAATCGCTTACCCAAACCCAGAGCCTAATACCTTTTCGTTTAACTCTCCTAAAGGAGCGTGTTCTAAATGTAATGGATTGGGAATTACAAATGAAATCAATTTTAAAAAGGTTATTCCTAACGATCAGGTTTCTATTAAAGCAGGGGGAATCATTCCTTTGGGGGAACAAAAAAATACGTGGATTTTTAAGCAATTGTATATGATTGGGGAGCGTTATGGATTTTCGTTAAGCGATCCTATTCATAAAATTCCAAAAGAAGCTATGGAGGTTATTCTTCATGGAGGTCATGAAAAATTTGATGTTGCCTCTAAAACCATGGGCATCACCCGAAATTACCACATCGATTTTGAAGGAATTATTGCGTTTATTGAAGGTCAGTATGCAGACAGTGAAAGCACTGCTATTAAACGATGGGCCAAAGAATTTATGGATGAAGTAGCTTGTAGCTCGTGCGAGGGAAAACGACTGAAGAAAGAAAGCCTTCATTTTAAAATACAAGACAATAGTATTAGCGATTTAGCGCAATTAGATATTAACGAACTCGCCGATTGGTTTTCTAAAATTGAAGCTAAATTAAGTGACAAACAACAACTCATCGCCTCAGAAATTTTAAAAGAAATTCGAACTAGAATTCAATTTCTGCTCGATGTTGGTCTCGATTACCTCACCTTAGACCGAACCTCAAAATCATTGTCGGGAGGAGAAGCACAACGTATTCGTTTGGCTACTCAAATTGGTTCTCAATTGGTAGGTGTTCTCTATATTCTCGATGAGCCTAGTATTGGTCTTCATCAAAGAGACAATCAAAAGCTCATCGATTCCCTAGTAAAATTAAGGGATATTGGAAACTCCGTTTTAGTAGTTGAGCATGATAAAGACATGATAGAGCATGCCGATTTTGTGTTAGACATTGGACCAGGGGCTGGTAGACATGGTGGTGAAATTGTGAGTACAGGAACTTATGCCGATCTAAGGGCGCATGACACCTTAACTGCAGATTATCTCAATCACAAAAAAGAAATTGCTGTTCCCAAAAAGCGAAGAAAAGGAAATGGTAAAAGCATTAAACTAACTGGTGCTACAGGAAACAACTTAAAAAATGTAAGTGTTGAGTTCCCCTTAGGTAAAATGATTTGTGTGACTGGGGTCTCGGGAAGTGGAAAATCTACTCTTATCAATGAAACCCTCTACCCTATTCTTAACGAACATATTTATAGAGCGGTAAAAAAACCAATGCCTTATAAAAAAATTGAAGGTCTAGAACATATCGACAAGGTTATTGATATTGATCAATCTCCTATTGGTAGAACACCACGTTCTAATCCGGCAACATATACTGGTGTATTTAGTGAAATTAGAACTCTTTTTGCTAAAACTCCTGAAGCCTCTATTCGTGGATATAAACCCGGTCGTTTTTCATTTAATGTAAAAGGTGGGCGATGCGAAACCTGTCAGGGTGGTGGAGTTCGAGTAATAGAAATGAATTTTTTACCCGATGTTCAGGTCTCTTGTGAAACTTGTCAAGGGAAACGATTTAATAGAGAAACTCTAGAAATTCGATACAAAGGAAAGTCCATTTCTGATGTTTTAGTCATGACTATAAATGATGCTGCAGATTTTTTTGAAAGTATTCCTAAGATTCATCGAAAGTTAAAAACCATAAAAAATGTAGGTTTAGGGTATATTACCTTAGGCCAACAATCGACCACACTTTCTGGTGGTGAGGCACAACGTATTAAACTAGCATCAGAACTCTCTAAAAGAGACACCGGTAATACCTTTTATATTTTAGATGAACCTACTACAGGGCTTCATTTTGAAGATATTCGCGTGTTGATGGAGGTGTTAAATAAACTAACTAACAAGGGAAATACTGTTCTTATTATTGAGCATAATCTCGATGTAGTAAAACTTGCCGACCACATTATAGACATTGGTATGGAAGGTGGTAAAAAAGGAGGTAAGTTACTATGTGCTGGAAGTCCAGAAGAAATTATCAAGCACCCTAAAAGTTATACCGCACAGTTTTTGAAAAAGGAGTTGTAAAAAGGAATTTTTAAAAATTCATCATCTACGATTTTTTACCCATTTCATAACCCATCTAATCACAACGATTGCAATTAGAAATAGTATTATTTGCCAAAGAAGAAGTTTCATATTTAGGTTATTTTAGATGTACTTTAATGATAAAGTATTATAATTTGATTAACAATACAAATTAAGAAGTTTATACCTACATAAAATTACTATTAATAATTTTTGAGATTTTCATGTGATTCAAAATTGAAGATGGAATTTTAAAGAGTCTTTATCATATTTCCCTTTTAACCCTCTTTTTCCTCGTTTCTTTTATTGTGCTGATAAATAAGTAAACCAATCATGATTGACATCGACATAGTAAGAAGAAAAAAGACTTTTGAATTAACCTCTTTAATGATGAATAAATAAATATTTGCTGATTCAATAAGTAGCAACCCTGTAAGTGAAATTACATCTCTAGTTCTCATATTTTATAGTTTTAAATTACAAATGTGTTTCTAGAAAGAAATCAGCAAAAATTTAAAATTTTATAGTCACTCATAGCGCGCATGACTACAATTGCAAATGATGAGAT
>CBFHVY010000014.1:10562-26445 GCA_965659555.1 Flavobacteriaceae bacterium | reverse complement strand
CTATTCCTAAAAAGATATTATTTCGTTCCGCCCTCAATGGTATCGCTAATTTTTAATTGTTGGTCGTAGATATTTTGTAAGCTGAGTTCAAGCATACTCTTTTCAACCCAAGTTCTTTCAACCTTTTTGTTGAGGTATTTTTCAATTAATAGACTTGTAATTGGGGCAGCAATGGTAGATCCATATCCTCCATTTTCAACAAAGACAGCAAGTGCAATTTTAGGATTGTCTTTAGGCGCAAATGCAACTAAGATCGAATGATCGGGAAGTTGCACTTTTTTGCCATTAACTCGTATAAAGTTTTCTGCAGTCCCTGTTTTTCCACAGATATCTATGCCTTCTACTTGACTCCATTTTCCAGTTCCAGACTTGAATACTTGTTCCATTCCATTGACTATTGGAGCAAAGTATTGCTTTTCTATAGTGGTTTGTTTAGCAATGGTATACGTACTGTCTTGAAGTGGTGAATTGCCAATTTTTTTGACCATATGAGGTGTGTAAAAATAGCCTCTATTGGCAATAGCTGCAGTAACATTAGCCAACTGAATAGGGGTGGTGAGCACTTCTCCTTGACCTATGGCATTTGAAATATTGGTAGATGCATTCCAAGTGTATTTATACATACTGCTATAATACTCCCCAGAGGGAATAAGTCCTTTTTGTCCAGAAGGAAGGTCATAGCCCAAATAATTTCCCAAACCGAAACTTTTTAAATGCGTACTCCAGGCATCCATACCCTCTTTAGGATTATTGTCTTTTTCAATAATACGTTTGTAAGTGTTTGCAAAGTAACTATTACACGATTTTGAAATAGCCGTGTTTAGGGTAATTGGTCTTCCGTAGATATCGCAATGACACCCCATAAATTCATGCTTTCGAGCTCCATAACGATACCCATTATAACAGTAGAATGGGGTATTTTGATCTATTACTCCCTCTTGAAGGCCTATTAAGGCATTAAGAAGTTTAAATGGAGATCCAGGAGGGTAAATGGCTTGTAAGCCTCTATCGTAGGTGGGGTTATTAATGGTGTCTCCAAAAAGTATAACAGAATTTTTAGAACGCTCTCTACCCACCATCATATTGGGGTCGTAGGAGGGTGCTGTAACTAAGGCCAAAATTTCACCAGTAGCAGGTTCTAAAGCTACAATTCCGCCTCTTTTTCCTTTCATTAAACGTTCTGCATACATTTGTAGTTCTGCATCAATGGTTAGGGTAAGGTCATTTCCATTTAAGGCAATAGAATCATACATGCCCTCTTTATAGGGGCCAATAACTTTGTTAAGTCTGTTGCGTTGTAAATATTTTTTCCCTTTAACACCTCTTAATGCTGTTTCGTATTGTTTTTCAATACCCCAAGCGCCAATAAGTTCTCCTTGTTGGTAATAGGGGTTGTTTTTAGCAATGCCTTCATTTACTTCACTAATATACCCCAAGATATTAGCAGAAGATTTTAACGGATAATCTCTAATAATTCTTTTTTGAATGTAGAAGCCTTTGTACTTGTGAAGCTTTTCTTGAAGATAAGCGAAGTCTTCTTTTGCAAGTTGTTTTAAAAATACAGAAGGTAGCCAAGGAGAATAGTTGCGAGCTCTATTAAATTGTTTATCAAAATAGTCCTTATCAATTTTAAGTAGATTGCAAAACTCTAAGGTATCTAATGATTTTACTTGGTTAGGGGTAATCATTACGTCGTATGAAAGTTGATTGGCAACGAGTAAGGTTCCATTCCTGTCGTATATAAATCCACGTTCCGGATAGTCAAAAACAACTTTTACAGCAGCATTTTGCATCGGATCTAGATTCGCACTTCGTTTTACTTGAAGTTGATAAAGACGGCCTATAAATGTAACTCCAGTAAGTGTGATTAATAAGTACAGTAGAAAACTTCTATTCATTCTTGCTTCCCTCTAAAAATATATGTTCCTAAAAAATAAAGAATTAATGTAAAAACACTCGAGAATATCGTGTTTAAAACTACATAAGAAAAATTCTGAAAGCTAAAGTTAGCTAAAGAAAACAATATAAAATGATGAACGAATGTTAAAATTACAACATAGTTAAAAACTTTATTAAAGGGTTCATTTTTAAGGCTGAAGAGTAAGTAATCTAAGTTAGATTTTTTAAAAACGATTTTAATTAAGCTCAGTCGAATAAAGGCAATCCATACCGTTGCAAATGCATGAATTCCACCAGTATCAGAAAAATAATCGATGCAAAGACCATATAGAAACGCTAGAGTTAAAAAGTGTATTCTTTTTTTAGTTAATGGAAATAAAAAAACAAAACTGATATAGATATAAGGATTTACATACCCAAAAAGGTTTACGTTGTTTAGCACAAGAACTTGAAGAGGAATGAGTGCTAGTAATGCAATATATCTCGATATACTATTCATGTAATGGATCTTCTAAAGCTTTTATTTCTACCTTATCTAAATGATTAATGATATAGACTTCTTTAAGATTACTCATATCGTTAAAAAGTGTAATATCAAGGGTGTTATTAGCAGTATTGCCTTGATTGATTTTGGCTACGATTCCAATTGGAATTCCTTCAGGGAACATTGTAGATCGACCACCTGTGATAATAGTGTCGCCCAATATTATGGGAGCTTGCCTTGGAAGATCAATCAATTGCATGGTGTTGTAATGGACTCCATTCCAGGTTAATGTTCCAAAATAGTTACTGTTTTTTAACCGTGCATTTATTTTGGTGTCTTTATTTAAAATAGACTGCGCTCTACTGTATTTTGCCCTACTTATATCTGTAATACCAATAATTCCTAAACTATTTATAACCCCCATTTCCTTGGAGATTCCATCGTTAGTACCCTTATCGAGTGTAATATAGTTGTACGGATTTGTATAGCTATTCTTAATTATTTTTGCTGAGGTATAGCGGTATTGTTGTTGATAAGTGGAGTCAATTTTTTCAAGCACTAGAGTAGTGTCAATAAGCTTAGCAAGCTTCGCTATCTTGTTTTTTAGTACAGTGTTTTCTTGAAGTACTCGTTCATTAATTTCTTTTAAGTTGAAGTATTCAGAAATAGTAGCGGTCTTTTCAAGTAATCCACCAGTAAGTGAATTGGCTGAACTCACAAACTTAGATTTGTGAAATGCGTGATTGTTAATGGTAATTGTTAATGCAATACTTTCTAAAAGTAAAAAATAGAGAAAGAATTTATACTTCTGAATAAAATAAATAAGCTGTTGCATCTACTAACGTATTTTGAATTACTTCATTAATACGCTCTTGTATTTGTCTAACTCCTTTAAAGCAATTCCGGTACCTCTTACCACGGCTCTTAATGGATCTTCAGCTACGTATACTGGTAGGTCTGTTTTTCTAGATAAACGTTTGTCTAAACCTCGTAACATAGAGCCTCCTCCAGCTAAATAGATTCCAGTATTGTAAATATCTGCGGCTAATTCAGGTGGTGTTTTAGATAATGTTTCCATCACAGCATCTTCGATACGTAAAATAGACTTGTCTAATGCTTTTGCAATCTCTCTAAAAGAGACTTGAACTTGTTTTGGCTTTCCGCTTAACAAGTCTCTACCTTGCACTAACATGTCTTCTGGAGCATTGTCTAAATCCTCAGTTGCAGCACCAATGGTAATCTTAACCTTTTCTGCGGAGGTTTCACCTATGTAAAGGTTGTGCTGAGTACGCATATAATACATGATGTCGTTGGTAAATAAATCACCTGCTACTTTTACTGATTGGTCACATACAATTCCGGCCAATGCAATAACCGCGATCTCTGTTGTTCCTCCTCCTATATCAATAATCATATTGCCTTTAGGTTCCATGATATCAATACCCACACCAATAGCTGCGGCCATTGGTTCGTAAATCAGGTAAATTTCTTTGGCATTCATATGACGAGCTGAATCTTGAACTGCTCGCTTTTCAACTTCAGTAATTCCAGAAGGAATACAGATAACCATACGTAGGGCAGGAGGGAAAAATTTCTTTTTGATGGCAGGAATCTTCTTTACAAATTCCTTAATCATTTCTTCAGAGGCTTGAAAATCTGCAATAACTCCATCTTTTAATGGACGTATTGTCTTGATATTTTCATGGGTTTTCCCTTGCATCAAATTAGCTTCCTTACCGGTAGCGATAATTTTTCCTGTAGTTCGATCTCTCGCAACAATTGATGGCGAGTCTATGACAACCTTTCCGTTATGGATGATTAATGTGTTTGCAGTCCCTAAATCGATTGCAATATCTTCGGTCATAAAATCGAAAAATCCCATATATGATATTGTTATAAAATATTAATGTATACTTACAAAGCTAATAAAAAATCTTAGGCAACCTCAGAATTAAAAACTTAATGTTTAAAATGTCTAGTTCCTGTAAAAACCATCGATAAACCGTTTGAGTTACAGTAGTCTATACTCAATTGATCTTTTATAGATCCTCCGGGTTGAATCACACTTTTAATCCCTGCCTTATCTGCAATTTCTACACAGTCTGGAAAAGGGAAAAAAGCATCACTCGCCATTACAGATCCATTAAGATCAAAGCCAAAATTTTTCGCTTTTTCTATCGCTTGATTCAATGCGTCAACTCGACTCGTTTGACCAGTTCCACTAGCACATAATTGCTTGTTTTTAGTCAGTACAATGGTATTTGATTTTGTGTGTTTACAAATTTTTGACGCAAAAATTAAGTCCTCTAATTCCTCAGAACTTGGTTGTGTATGTGTTGCATAAGTGATATCGGAAACGCAGTCTGTTTTATTGTCTTTGTCTTGCACTAAAAGTCCGTTTAATGCCGTTCTAACCGTTGTGGTAGGTAAAGGCACTTCATTTTGAATTAATACAATTCTATTTTTTTTACTTTTTAAAATGTCTAAAGCTTCTTCTGTGTAGCTTGGTGCGATAACCACTTCACAAAAAAGTGAATTAATTTCTTCGGCAGTACCTCCATCAATGGTTGTGTTTGCAATTAAAATCCCTCCAAAGGCAGATACTGGGTCTCCTGCTAGCGCAGCAATATATGCTTCTTTAATGGTGGCTCTTTGAGCAAAACCACAAGCATTGTTATGTTTTAATATGGCAAAAGTTGGCGCCTCGTTGGTAAACTCACTCATTAGGTTTACAGCAGCGTCTACATCTAATAAGTTGTTGTAGCTTAATTCTTTTCCGTGTAGCTTGTCGAACATTGCCTCGAGATCTCCAAAAAAGTATCCTTTTTGATGTGGATTTTCTCCGTATCTAAGCACATTTGCTTTGGTTTCACTTGCTTTGAAAACAACTTCATCTTCATTAAAATAGTTAAAAATAGCAGTGTCGTAATGGGATGAAATATTAAATGCTTTAGCAGCGTACTTCTTACGGTCTGAAAGACTCGTGGAACCCGATTGCTCTTTAAGGGTGGTTAAAAAAGCATCGTATTGATCCATAGAAGAGATGATAAGAGTGTCTTTAAAGTTTTTTGCTGCGGCTCTAATCAGAGAGATTCCTCCAATATCTATTTTTTCAATAATATCTTGTTCATCGGCTCCTGAAGCTACTGTTTTTTCAAACGGATAGAGGTCTACAATTACCAAGTCCAATTGTGGAATATTATAGGTTTCTAATTCTGCCACATCACCTTCGTGGTCTTGTCTGTTTAAAATACCTCCAAAGACTTTTGGGTGTAGTGTTTTTACCCTTCCTCCTAAGATAGAAGGATACGAAGTAACGTCTTCTACGGGAATCACTGGAATGTTTAAATCTTTGATAAATTTTTCAGTTCCGCCAGTAGAATATAAGGTTACGCCAAGTTGATGTAACTCTTGAACTATAGGGGCTAAACCCTCTTTGTGAAATACGGAAATTAGTGCGGAATTGATTTTTTTTGTAGTGCTCATTACATTAGGATGTTAAGCATACAAAGCTACTAAATGTAAGGGGTTAAATCAATATAAAAGATAGTAAAAAGAAAACAAATTACTAGGCAGCAAGATTTTTCTTAAAACTAGCTAACATATCATTATAATTCTGAGTAGTTTCTATTCCTTGCTCAGTAGACTTACTTTCAGAAGCCATTAAGGCTTTGAAAAGGCTTTCGATAAATGATTGTTTTATTGAACTCATGGGGATAACTTTAATTAACTCTTCAAAGATAAATCTTGAATAGTTCTCCGACAATACCCATTACTAGTGAAATTTTAGACTCACTACTTCTAGTGAGTCTAAAATTTAAATTACTAAAAAGTGCACTATAAGTAGGGGCTATAGCTAGTTGTTTGCAATTCTCTGTTTAAAATTTTCAACCATTGCATTATAGTCTTCAAGTTGAGCAGAGGATTTTTTTATGTGGGCTAACTCTGAAGGTAAAAATACCTTAGTTAGGCTGTCTAGGAATAATGATTTAATTGTATTCATATTATTTAGGGGGATAATAAAAATTAATAATTCAAATGTAGTAAACCATACTACAGTTGTCAATCCCCAAAAATGGTGAAATTTTTAGCTCACTAAAAATGGTGAGTTTTAAAATAGAGTGCTTACACGACTACACACATGCTCTAGAAGTAGTTCGTCTTCTTTGGTAAAAGGGTTTACCGTGTGGGAATCTATATCTATTTGACCCACATTTTCACCGTTTACAAAAATTGGAATCACTATTTCTGACTTCACTTTCCATCCACAAGAAATATAATTGTCTTGCTCACTTACATCTTGTACTACAAAGTTCTCGTTACTAACCGCTACCTGACCACAGATACCTTTGCCAAAAGGAATGATGGTGTGCTCTGTGGGTTCACCAGTAAATTCAGCTAGTTTTAATTCTTCTTTGTCACCATTTTTAAAATAAAACCCTACCCAATCATAGTAAGGGATAGCCGCTTCAAGAGTGTCGCAAATTGCTTGTAATTTTTCACTAGTTGTTTTGTTTGAGGTAATAATAGCATCTGTTTGATCTTTTATAATAGTGATGTCCATGTTTTCTTTATATTTGTTTGCAAACCAATTATGATGCAAAAATAATTTAAAATACGGCTTGTGAAGCAAAGAAATACCATCCTTTTTTTAATTACTTTTTTTGTTTTTTACTTTGTTATGGTTTTGCTCTATGGAGTATACTTAAATACGAATCAAGTAAAAGCCCCTAATTATCAATGTGCACCCATTACCAATACTGTAGCCAGCCAAACGGTAGGTGTTCTTAAAGCATTTAATGTACAGGCCTCTTATGTGCAACATGAAGAAGAACTATCGTTAAAAATACTGGTAGATGGCGTATATTCGGCTAGGGTTATTGAAGGCTGTAATGGCATAAGTGTAATTATTCTCTTTTGTGCTTTTGTGATTGCTTTTCCTGGAAATAAAAAGAAAGCTGTGTTGTTCTGCATTTTAGGAGGATTGAGTATTTATGTAGTAAACATCTTTCGGATTGCTATATTGACTCAACTTTTAGTTTGGTTTCCTAATCAACAAGTATTCTTGCATAATTTAGTCTTTCCAGCGATCATTTACGGTTACACTTTTTTGCTTTGGGTGCTTTGGGTATCAAAATTTTCAACCTATAAAAAATGAAAAAGCTACGTAAAACAATATTGTTAGTTTTCCTCTTTGGACTTTTTTTTGTGGTAAGAGCATTTCAAGAATCGTTGTTTTATGATCCTTTAATCGCCTATTATCAAAACGATTATCTATATACTGCGCCCCCTGCTGTAGATTCTCTAAAGCTTTTGGTGCACATGGGGTTTAGATATTTGATTAATACACTTGTATCGTTAAGCATTCTTTGGGTGCTTTTTAAGAATACTACAATTCTTCGCTTTTCTGTGTTCTTTTATCTGTTTGCGTTTTTTGTTTTGATTGCCGTTTTTTGGGGACTCTTAGTAACTCAATTTTCTGTGGGGTATCTACTGCCATTTTATGTAAGACGGTTTCTCATTCACCCCTTGTTTCTGTTTATCGTACTCCCTCTATTTTATTTACAACTCAGATCTCAGACGTCTAAATAAAAGCGTCCAATTTATAAAAGGATTATGTATAAAAACAAAAGCTCCGCAATTGCGGAGCTTTTGTTTTTGTGTTTTAACGTATTTACTTGAGTTCTATTCGCTGAGAGGTAAGTTTACCGCTTTCAGTAATTCCCTCAATAAATAAGGTCACATTCTTTTGATAGTTTTTGGGTAAAAGAATAGTTTGAGTTCCATCCGAATTTAATTCCAGGTTTGGCTTCCAATAGAGTGCACCAAAATTAGTGTAGGTTTCATTTAAAAACGAAGGATATACAGGCTCATAGTATTCTTTTTCTTTTGCAAACCCTTGCTTAACAATAACATTGCCCATAGAACTGGTGCGCTCTGTAATTGCTTTTGGAGTTGCTGAATAGATATAAATCTGCTCTGCATTCCAAACATCAGTTCCTCTACCAAAGTAGATTTCATCGATCTGAGTTAAGTATAAGTTTACCAACATCCATAAGCTTTGGGAAATGTCATTATCGTCTAAGAAAACACGTACACCATTCTGACCGCCAAATTGTGCTGGTTGAATAGGTAAATCTGCTGGTGCACTATTCCATGTATTTGGATCAATTTCCATAATTGTTCGCGCTCTGTTTCCTCTTGGAACAATTCTAATATCTCCATTAAACTCATTATTTACTTGGTAGCGCTTACTTCTTAAAAAGTCGATAACAGTTTCTCCACTTCCTAAAATCATGTTGTCAATTTTGTATCCTGTTAACATGGTTACCTTTCCGTAAGGCTTATTGGCATCATTTCGTTTTCGCGATACTAAAGTAACTTCATCTAAGAGTTCTCTACCAGAGGTAAGGTTGCCAAAATTCGAAACCAATAATTCTTTAGGTTCGTTGCTGTGTAACAGGCTTTCAGGAATACGTTCAAACAAACTGCCTTTAGAGTTTTGAATTACGGGCTGTGTTTCGTACAAGCGCTCTCTGTTGTTGATTCCAAATCTAAGTTTAGAACCTTTAGTAATAAAGAGATTTTCTAAGGTGAACTTGTTGTTTTCGGGCTCAATTTGTCTTACCAAATTATTCTCATCTGAGAACAATAGTAAAGATTCATTCTTTTTGATTTTTGCGTTTACAGTACCAGTTAAAGTAATGCCGTTTTCAAAAGGGAAGTTAACCGTGGGCGTGCTATTAAAAATAGCGTTCCAGTTGTATTTACTCCATCCTTGTGTAAGCAATAAAAGGTCTAGATCTCGTAATTTATTTCTGTTACTATTTTTAAAGTAATACTCGGGGTTTTCAATAGTTCCTTTAATATAGGGTTTTAATAAAAACGCACTGATAATAGAGTTTGTTGGATGATAACTCTTGGTGTCTGATGGTAAAAATGAAGCACTTAAGTGTAGTTTCTCGTCTCCTTGGTTGGTAATTTTAGTACTAATAGAATCGGAGTTTTGAGTTACAATATTTGCGTCTACAGCGGTAAATAAATCATCGGAATAGTTAAAGATCAAACGCTCTAATACTGGTTCTTGGTTTTCATTAAAGATGGTTATGATATTTATTCCTTTTGAAAATTTATTCTTCTTAATTAATAAGGTGTATGCCAAATTGTTTTCTTGAAACTCAATATGGTTGTTGTAGTACGAGCTGGTGTTGTGGATCCAAACCTTATATCGCTTTCCAACCAAATTAGCCAAGGTGTTTTTATTTGTAAAAAGACTAATCTTTACAAATGGAGTCCCTGGGTTGTCTACCATTAAAGAAACTCCTGTTTTTTCTGCTGTTGGAAGTTTTTGTGTAAGTACGGTTCCGTTCTCTAGTGTAGCTGTTACTTCGTAGCTTTCGTTTTCTTGATAGGTAAAAGATACATTACCCATACCCAAGAAATTGGTGCCAAACGTACTGATGGTTTCTCCTGTACTGTTGGTTAACTTAATTTCTTTTGGCTGTTGTCCTTTGCCATTTTTGTTTTTTATTAAAACACCTACATTGTTTGGAATTCCTTCTAGTAAATGTCCACCTTCTGGAAATACTTGAAAATCAAAGAAGTCTTTTTCTTCCAGATTTGTTGTGGTATTTTTTTTAGCGCCAATAATTTTTATTTTTTGAACGTATGATTGATCTTCCTTAACGTTTTTCATCCAATTGGTAGAGACTTTAATAAAGTAGCGTTCACCAGTGTAGGTAGAGTCGATAAGGATGCTTCCTTTGCCTAAACCTTTATCGATACGTACCAACTTTTGTTCTTTAAGCGTTCCTTCGGTATCAAAAATAGACACATAAAGATTTGAGGTAGTAGGATGAAGTTTGTTTGTGTTTTGTTCTAACACATAGGCTTGAAACCAAATTTCTTCCCCTTTTAAAAAGCTGGTTTTATTTAAATGTAAATAAGGGATTTCACGGGTATTTTGAAAATAGCGGGCATAACTCTCTTCTATTTTTTTGTCTTGTGCAAATGCTTGGTGAAAGCTAATTAAACTCACTAAAACAACAAGTAGTCTTCTGGTCATCGTCATGTAATTTTATTTGTTTGTGTAAAAATACTAAGAAATCAACCAAAAATACTTTTGCAGGGTACAAGTTGAATGTAAAGGGTTCAATTTTAACGTTTTTAACAAAATTTTATAGATTCTAAACAACAAAAAACCTCGAGGTTTCCCCGAGGTTTTTTATTCATCTATGGTATTTAACATTACATCATTCCTGGCATTCCACCTCCCATTGGAGGCATACCTGCTGGTGCATCTTCTTTAATGTCTACCAAAGCACACTCTGTAGTTAAGATCATTCCTGCTACCGAAGCGGCATTTTCTAAAGCAACACGAGTTACTTTTTTAGGATCTATAATACCAGCTTCAAGCATGTCAACATAAGTGTCTGATTTTGCATCATACCCAAAGTTTTGTTTCCCTTCTAGTACTTTATTAATAACTACCGAACCTTCTCCACCAGCATTTTCTACGATGGTTCGTAAAGGAGACTCAATAGCTCTGTTTACAATTTGTACTCCAGTAACTTCGTCTAAGTTGTCTGTTGTAATTTTTTCCAACACTTTCTTAGCGCGAACTAAAGCTACTCCACCACCAGCAACAATACCTTCTTCTACAGCTGCTCTAGTAGCATGTAATGCATCGTCTACACGGTCTTTTTTCTCTTTCATTTCAACTTCAGAGGCTGCTCCTACATATAATACAGCAACACCTCCAGCTAATTTTGCCAAACGCTCTTGAAGTTTTTCTTTATCGTAGTCTGAAGTCGTTGTTTCAATCTGACTCTTAATCTGATTTACTCGAGCTTTAATATCGTCTGCATTTCCATTTCCGTTTACAATAGTGGTATTGTCTTTGTCTACGGTAACAGTTTCAGCAGTTCCTAACATACTAAGATCTGCATTTTCTAAGGTAAATCCTCTTTCTTCAGAAATTACAGTACCTCCTGTTAAGATGGCGATATCTTCTAACATTGCTTTTCTACGATCACCAAAACCAGGTGCTTTTACCGCGGCAATTTTTAATCCTCCTCTTAACTTGTTCACTACTAAAGTAGCTAATGCTTGACCGTCTACATCTTCTGCGATGATTAACAATGGTCTTCCTGATTGCGCTACAGGCTCAAGAATTGGGAGAATTTCTTGAAGGTTAGAGATTTTTTTATCGAATAATAAAATGTATGGATTTTCTAAATCGGCAATCATTTTATCTGAATCTGTTACAAAGTAAGGAGAAAGGTAACCTCTATCGAACTGCATTCCTTCTACAACATCTACATAGGTATCCATTCCTTTAGCTTCTTCAACAGTAATCACACCTTCTTTACCAACTTTATCAAAAGCAGTAGCAATTAACTCACCAATAGTATTGTCATTGTTTGCTGAAATAGCGGCAACTTGTTTAATTTTCTCTGAAGAATTACCTACTTGCTTCGCTTGCTTTTCTAGGTCTCCAACAATAGCTTCTACAGCCTTGTCAATTCCTCTTTTTAAGTCCATTGGATTTGCTCCAGCGGCAACATTTTTCAATCCTTCTTTTACAATTGCTTGTGCTAAAACAGTAGCAGTAGTGGTACCATCACCAGCTAAATCGTTGGTTTTTGAAGCAACTTCTTTTACCATTTGTGCTCCCATATTCTCAAGAGCATCTTCTAATTCTACTTCTTTTGCTACAGAAACACCATCTTTAGTTACCGACGGTGCGCCGAAAGATTTTGATATAATTACGTTTCTTCCTTTAGGTCCTAAGGTTACTTTTACTGCATTTGCTAGAGCATCTACTCCACGTTTTAAACCATCACGTGCATCAATATCAAATTTTATGTCTTTTGCCATGTCTTTCTTTTTTTAGATTATAATTTTAATTATACAATTGCTAGAATGTCGCTTTCGCGCATCATTAGATAATCGGTTCCTTCAAGTTTTAGTTCGGTTCCAGAATACTTACCATATAATACGGTGTCCCCAACTTTTACGGTTAACGGCTCATCTTTTTTTCCAGCGCCAATAGCTACCACGGTTCCTTTTTGTGGTTTCTCTTTGGCATTGTCAGGAATAATAATACCAGAAGCGGTTGTAGTTTCTGCTGCAGCTGGTTCTACAAGAACTCTATCTGCTAAAGGTTTAATGTTTAATCCCATTTGTATATGTATTTTGTTAGTTAATTAATGTGGTTCAAATTAAGTCAGAAAGTATGCCAACATTCGATTACTGACATTTTTTCTAAGCGCTATTTTATTTCGCTCAATTTGTTGAAAAAAAAATGCCAACGTGTCATTACGTTGGCATTTTTTATAAGGTTTTCTCTAGTTATTTTACCGTGTCTTTTACATCTGTTGGAAGTACATTGTTTGTTGTTCCTTCAACATTGTCTAAGGTATTGTCTAGGTTTATTGCGTTACCACCGTCTCTTGGAATAGCAAAGTTTGCTAATAAAATTAAAGCAAACATTGCAATAGCAAGTGTCCATGTGGTTCTGTCTAAAAAGTTGTTAGTGTTTTGAACACCACCTAAAGATTGTGCTCCACCACCTCCAAAAGAAGAAGATAACCCTCCACCTTTAGGATTTTGTACCATAACTATCAATATAAGCGCGATAGCAACAATAAGAATTAAGATTAAAAATGCGGTATAACTCATGTTGTATGTTTTTGTAAAATTTGAATTCTTTTAATTTGGTCTGCAAAGAAACCACTTTTTTCTGGATATTTCAAACTTAAAATTCGGTATGCTTTGATCGCATTTTCATATTTTTTTTGTTCTAAATATACTTTAGCTAAGGTTTCTGTCATGATCGACGAACTTGCCTCCGATTCTTTTACTACGGGTGTGGTATAGCCATCCTTTTTTGTCGGGCTAATCTTAGGGTTTTCCTTAATAAAAGTATCGATGAGCTTTAGTTTTTCCTCTAAAGGATGCACTACTTTTTTAGGTTTTCGATCAATAGGTTTAAAAGCACTTAGTTGAAGCCACTCCTGAAAAGAGTGGGTTTCACTACTGGAGAAGTGGAGTGGTTTGCCAATGGCTAACTCCTGTTCTACCTCAAGTTTGGGAGTATCTTTAATCTTATCGGCTATCTGACTGTGGATAGTTGCTTTTTCTGTAAACGGTTTTGAAGTAATGTAGTCAAATAACACACTTCGATCCATGGTATGAGCAGCAGTAATTTTTAACTCGTGGTTGTATTTAAAACTCTCATGTTGTTTGAGTCCTTTTAGATATAATGCTCTAGCAGACTGAAAATACGGATACTGTTTGGTGAGCTCTTTTAATGCTAAAAGCTGCTCCTGAGAAATACTTTCAGAGGTGTTTAATAGGCTAGTATATGTAGTGAGAGACATTACCATTTGGCCACAGAAGCATTAAAAATATCTTGCGTTAATCGATCTAAAATTTCTTCTAAAGCACTATCTAATACCCCACCTGTAAGTTGCGCATTGGCATCAAAGTCTGAGTAAAATGAAAACTGTTTTTCAAAATCATCTTCGGACTTTAGTCTGTTGTAAAAACGCACATTTACGGTAATGGTTAACCTGTTTTGGGCAGCAGTTTGTTGCGAAGTAGCACTCATAGGGTTAACACGGTATCCGGTAATTTCACCTTCAAAACGCAAATCTCCTCCAGCATTGACAAGGCTTAAGTTGGTTTGTCTTAAAAATAAATCTTGAAGGTCTTGGGTAAATTTCTGACTTAGTGAGGGCTCAACTAACGAAGCTTGATTTGGAAAAAAATCTATTTGAATAGTTTTTGCATCTCCGGTACTTCCACCCGTAAACGAATAACTTCCACAATTGATAAGTGTTGTGCTAAGGAGTAAAAATAAAGTTAAAAACACAATTTTTTTCATAAACATGTGCATTGCTGATGTTGCTGTTAGTACCATTTGGGGCTGAAAGATAAAAAATAGTATTGAAAAGACGTATTGATTATGTCTTAATCTCTATAAATCGAATTGCTTGATCTTTCGATACAGCGTTCGTTCAGAAATCCCTAATTCTTTGGCGGCTAATTTTCGTTTACCATTATTTTTCTCGAGTGATTTTTTAATCATCTCCACCTCTTTTTCTTGTAAAGACAAACTTTCGTCTTCCTCGATTGTTTCTATAAAATCGTAATCTTGATCTTGCTTTGCAGCCTGAGCAATTTGAAGCACAGAAACTTCAGAGGGTTCTTGTTGGTCTTGGTAGATTTTCTCGATTAATCCGTGGTGTTCTTCTTGTACTTTTTCAATATTCCCCGATTGCATTAAATCTAAGGTGAGCTTTTTTAAATCATTAATGTCGTTTCTCATGTCAAATAGTATTTTGTACATGATATCACGTTCATTAGCAAAGTCAGATTTGTGTTGTGTTCCTCCTATAACTGCGGGCAGGTTGCCTTGATGGTCGGGTAAATAATGATGAAGCTTCTCGGCAGAGATGGTCCGATTTTCTTCTACTACCGATATTTGCTCTGCTATATTTCTAAGTTGACGAATATTTCCTGGAAAACGATAATTCATTAATACATTCACCGCATTATCTTCAAGACGAATAGTAGGCATTCTGTATTTCTGCGCAAAGTCTGAAGCAAACTTCCTAAACAATAAATGAATATCTTCTTTGCGGTCTCTTAAGGGTGGTAAATGAATTTCTATAGTGCTAAGTCTGTAGTAAAGGTCTTCTCTAAAGCGTTCTTTTGCAATGGCTTCTTGCATATTTACATTAGAGGCCGCTACAATACGCACATTAGTTTTTTGTACACTTGAGGATCCTACTTTAATAAACTCCCCATTTTCTAAAACCCGTAATAAACGTACTTGAGTGGTTAGTGGTAATTCTCCTACCTCATCTAGAAAAATAGTTCCCCCATCGGCAACTTCAAAATACCCTTTTCTGTCTGAAGTCGCTCCTGTAAAAGACCCCTTTTCATGTCCAAAGAGTTCACTATCTATGGTCCCTTCAGGAATAGCACCACAGTTTACTGCGATGTATTTTGCATGCTTTCGATGCGATAATTGATGAATAATTTTAGGAATACTTTCTTTACCTACACCACTCTCTCCAGAAACCAGCACAGAGATGTCTGTTGGAGCTACACGAATGGCCTTTTCTAGCGCACGATTTAACTGTAAATCGTTCCCTATAATTCCAAAACGTTGTTTAATAGCTTGTAAGCTTTCCATAATTATGAGATCAATACTTAATTATTATCCGAATATCCTACAGCAGTTCCAATAAGGGTTGCCGAGGTACAATCTTCTACTTTTACATTTACAAAATCACCAAGCTTATAATGTTCCTTAGGAAACACAATCACTGTATTTTGTGTATTTCTACCCTTCCATTGGTTAGGGTCTTTTTTAGAAGTTCCTTCAATTAAAACTTCTTCCACTTTACCTAAATGTTGTTGGGTTCTGTATAAACTGTGTTTGAGTTGAAGATCTATGACTTCTTGTAACCTTCTCTTTTTTACTTC
>CBFHVY010000014.1:0-10462 GCA_965659555.1 Flavobacteriaceae bacterium | reverse complement strand
TGCGGAACATCGTCCTCCATCTTTTTTGCGGCCAAAGTCCCTGGTCTTTCTGAATACGCAAACATAAATCCAAAGTCGTATTTTACATATTCCATTAAGGCTAATGTATCTTGATGGTCTTGTTCAGTTTCACCACAAAAACCAACAATCATATCTTGAGAAAGCGCCATTTCTGGAATGATGCTAAAGATCGTATCTACTAGCGTCATATACTCTTCTCTTGTGTGTTGTCTATTCATAGCTTTTAGCATGGTATTGCTTCCGCTTTGAACAGGTAAGTGAATGTATTTGCAAATATTTTTGTGCTTAGCCATAGTATGAATAACATCCACGCTCATATCTTGAGGATTTGATGTTGAAAAACGAAAACGCATTTTTGGAAACGCGGTAGCACACATGTCTAACAATTGTGCGAATCCTACAGCAGTTTCTTTTGCGATTTCTGAGGCCTTGTTAAAGTCTTTTTTAAGACCACCACCATACCACAAATAACTGTCTACATTTTGCCCCAAAAGGGTAATCTCCTTAAAGTTTTTGTCTTGCATCGATTGGATTTCTTCCAAAATACTCTTCGGATCTCTACTACGTTCTCTTCCTCTAGTAAACGGAACTACACAAAAAGTACACATATTGTCGCAACCCCTTGTTATTGAAACAAAGGCTGATACGCCATTAGATTGTAATCTTACGGGCGATACATCGCCATAGGTTTCGTCTTTAGAGAGAATTACATTTACAGCATCTCTACCTGCCTCTACCTCTTCGAGTAGGTTGGGTAAGTCTCTATAGGCATCGGGTCCAACAACTAGGTCTACAATTTTTTCCTCTTCTAAGAACTTTGCTTTTAGTCGTTCTGCCATACAGCCTAAAACCCCCACTTTCATGCCTGGGTTGATTTTTTTTACTGCGTTGTATTTTTTGAGTCTATTACGAACCGTAGTTTCTGCTTTTTCTCGAATAGAACAGGTATTTACCAATACTAAATCTGCATCTTCTAAATGTTGTGTGGTATTAAAACCTTGTTCGGCAAGAATAGCTGCAACAATCTCACTATCATTCATATTCATTTGACAGCCATAACTTTCAATAAAAAGTTTTTTACTGTTTTCAGCTTTATCTTCAGTGACTAAAGCGCGACCTTGAATGTTTTCGTCAATAATTTTTTCTTCTGTATTCATATTCAAAAACTGAAACGCAAAGATACAACCAAAATTGAAATATAATGACAAATTGGCAGAATTTTAGCAGACTTGTACATCCTAAAAAGGGGTGAAATGATAGAAAAAAGATGGAATAAAAAAAAACTACCTACTTTTGCAATCGAAAATCTTTTCTACACTAAGAATCGATTTTAAAAAAATGAATCCTGTTTATGGCAAAGAATTTAGTAATCGTAGAGTCCCCCGCAAAAGCAAAAACCATCGAAAAATTTCTTGGTAAAGATTATCAAGTAGAGTCTAGCTTTGGGCATATTGCAGATTTACCTTCAAAAGAATTAGGAGTAAATGTCGAGGGAGATTTTAAACCTAAATACATCGTATCATCCGATAAAAAGGCGGTGGTAAAAAAATTAAAAGACCTTGCTAAAAAAGCCGAAATGGTTTGGTTGGCGAGTGATGAAGATAGAGAAGGGGAAGCTATTGCATGGCATTTAGCCGAACAATTGAACCTAGAAGAAAAGGATACCAAACGAATTGTATTTCATGAGATTACCAAAAATGCGATTCTTAAAGCGGTTGAAAATCCAAGAACGATTAACTATAATTTAGTCAATGCCCAACAAGCACGTAGAGTTTTAGATCGATTGGTAGGGTATGAGTTGTCTCCTGTATTATGGAGAAAGGTGAAAGGTGGACTTTCTGCTGGTAGAGTGCAATCTGTAGCTGTTCGATTAATTGTAGAACGCGAACGTGAAATTGAAAATTTTGTTTCTGAAGCTTCATATAGAATAGATGCTGTTTTTGTAAACGAAAATGGTACACAGATTAAGGCTAAACTACCAAAGAACTTTGAGACTAAAGCCAAAGCTGAGGCGTTTTTAAATTCGTGCTTAGCGGCAGAATTTTATGTTGCAGACCTTCAGAAAAAACCAGCAAAAAAATCTCCAGCGGCTCCCTTTACGACCTCTACACTACAACAAGAAGCCTCAAGAAAATTAGGATATCCTGTGGCTAAAACCATGCTTTTGGCACAACGTTTATATGAGGGGGGACTTATTACCTACATGAGAACTGATAGTGTGAATCTCTCTAAGGAGGCCAAAGAAGCTGCTAAAGAAGAAATTATAGCGTCTTACGGTGAGGCATTTAGCAAACCTAGAAATTTTACATCGAAAGCAAAAGGTGCTCAAGAAGCGCACGAGGCCATTCGCCCCACAGATATTAAAGTACACGAAGTAACGGTAGATTACGATCAAGATCGTTTGTATAGTTTAATTTGGAAACGAACCATTGCATCTCAAATGAGTGAGGCTCAACTTGAACGTACTGTTGCTAAGATTGCCAATACTAAAAACGACAAACAATTTACCGCCAATGGTGAGGTTATTACGTTTGAAGGATTTTTAACGGTTTATCTTGAAGGTACCGATAATGAAGATGACGAACAAGCAGGAATGTTGCCTGCGATGCATGTAGATGAAAAATTAGCGTCAGAACTCATTACTGCTACAGAACGCTATACACAAGCGCCGTATAGGTTTACGGAAGCCTCTTTGGTAAAGCGACTCGAAGAACTAGGAATCGGGAGACCGTCTACTTATGCGCCTACAATTTCCACCATTCAGAAAAGAAAGTACGTAGAAAAAGGAGCTGTTGATGGGGTAGAACGAAAGTACATTCAACTGCGTATGAAAAATCAAACCGTAACCGAAAAAACACTGACTGAAAAAGTAGGGTCTGATAAAGGAAAGCTAGTGCCTACAGATATCGGAAATATAGTTACGGACTTCTTAGTCGAAAATTTTTCTAATATTTTAGACTATGGATTTACCGCAAAGGTTGAAAATGAATTTGATGAGATTGCGTTAGGTAAAGAAGATTGGACTGCTATGATTAAGGAGTTTTATGGTGATTTCCATCCTACTGTAGCTGATGTTGCAGAAAATGCAGATAGAGCTAAAGGTGAACGCTTATTAGGTATAGATCCAGAATCGGGTAAAAATGTATATGTTCGATTAGGTCGTTATGGAGCCATGGTTCAAATTGGAGAGGCAACAGATGAGGAGAAGCCTAAATTTGCTAGCCTTCAGCCAGATCAAACATTAAACACCTTAACCTACGAGGAAGCGATGGATCTATTTCAATTGCCAAAAAAGTTGGGAACCTATGAAGGAGAAGAGGTTATTGTTTCGAATGGTCGTTTTGGACCCTATATCAAGTTTGGAAGCATGTTTGTATCTCTAGATAAAGGAGAAAATCCACTCGCTGTAGAAATGGATAGAGCACAAGAACTTATCGAACTTAAACGAAAAGCAGATGCGCCAATAGGCTTCTATCAAGAGCTCCCTATTCAAAAAGGAGTAGGAAGATTTGGACCGTTTATCAAATGGAACTCCATGTTTATTAATGTAAACAAAAAATATGATTTCGATGCACTTTCGCAATCAGATATGGAAACCTTAATTGAAGATAAACTTCAAAAAGAGCGTGAAAAATTACTCTACGACTGGAAGGAATCTGGAATTAGAGTCGAAAAAGCAAGGTGGGGTAGATTTCACGTCATCAAAGGGAAAATAAAAGTAGAGTTGCCTAAAACTACTGATATCGAAAAACTTACAGAAGAGGAAGCCCAAAATATGATTGCTGCAAAAACCCCAAAGAAAAAAACCGTTAAAAAGAAAAAATAAATTAGCTATATTGCTTACGTTTTTTAGAACACTTAAATGAACTTCGATTTTTTAACCCCTATAAAAGATGTTGTTTATGCACATACTGTGCTATTGCATCAACTTACTATAGGCAGAACCATTCAAATACACTCGGTAGCAAACGGGATCCCCGATTTGACTGAGGCTCGAATAGCTATTTTTGGTGTAGAAGAAGATCGAAATGCAGAAGATAACCATGGTAGTGGTAAAGACCTTCACCATATACGAAAACAATTCTATCAATTGTTTCCAGGACAATGGAATACACCAATAGTAGATTTAGGTGACATTAAAAAGGGAGCAACTACCAAAGATACCCATTTTGCTGTTCAAGAAGTAGTGGCGTATCTACTAAAAAACAATATTATCCCCATTATTTTAGGAGGTGGTCAAGATACCACATATGCAAATTATAGAGCATACGATGCTCTTGAGCAAACGGTTAATTTAGTTGCAGTTGATAGTATGTTTGATCTAGGAACCCTAGAAGACCCTTTACATTCAAAATCGTATTTGAGTAAAATTATAATGCAGCAGCCTAATAATTTGTTTAATTATAGCAACATTGGGTATCAGACCTATTTTAACTCACAAGAAGAAATACAACTTCTTGAAAGCTTGCATTTTGATTTGTATCGATTAGGCGAATCGAAGAACCTCGAAACCGTTGAGCCTATTCTTAGAGATGCAGATATTGTGAGTATAGATATTGGTGCTGTTCGTCAAAGTGAAGCGCCAGCAAACAATAATGTGTCTCCAAATGGATTTTATGGTGAAGAAATTTGTGCTATTTCTCGCTATGCAGGCATAAGCGATAAAGTAACCTCTTTTGGAATATATGAGTACAATGCTAAGCACGATCAGAATCATCAAACCGCACATTTGATTGCTCAAATGATGTGGTATTTTATTGAGGGTGTGAATTATAGAGCAAAGGACTATCCTTTTGTAACAAAAGACACGTATCAAAAGTTTACGGTATTGTTAGAAGATGACGATCCGATGCAGTTTTACAAAAGCGATAAGAGTGGAAGATGGTGGATGGAGATTCCATTAATACAAGATAATAAATATAAGAGACATGCGTTAATACCATGTACTTACCAAGATTATGTAGCGAGTACAAAGCAAAATATACCCGAAAGATGGTATAATGCCATGAAAAAGATGGCGCATTAAAATAATGAGTAAAGAATACGCTAAAATATAAATGTTACATTGTATTTTAGCAAAAAATATAATAGGTTTACGAACTTTTTTAGGAAAGAAGATCAGATGAAGAAACTAGCAGTATTTGCATTTTTAGTAGTAATAGTTTACAGTTGTGGAAGTAATGACAGGGGAGAACTTGTAGGTGTTAAGGCAAAAAAACAATGGTTTTCTGAAAAACCATTTGGTATGTCCCTTATCCCTGGGGGTTCTTTTACCATGGGAAAACAAGATCAAGATATTGTTGATAATTTAAATACGCCCAGAAGAACAGTTACGGTGAATTCGTTCTATATGGATGAAACCGAAGTAACCAATGCCGAATACAAGCAATTTGTAACGTGGGTAAGAGACTCTATTGTGAGAACAAAACTAGCGCTTCAAGCCGAATTTGTTTCAGGAGGGGTGTATGTAGACGATCAAGGAGCTAAAATTACAGGAGGTATTTACGATTATGCCTATGCGGTTATGGACACTACAGACGCAACACCATATCAAAAATACATGTTCGAAAACTACTATGATTTTGATAGTGTAAAGCCTTTGAATTGGGATGTTGATCTTATTTGGGATAAAGAAGAATATCCAGATGTAGATTATGTTGAGGTAATGGATTCTTTATATATAAAAAGAGAAAATGCCGTAAACGGTATTCGAACATTCAACACCAAGTTTTTAAACTACAGATATTCTTGGTTTAATAGTAGTAACGCAGCCAAAAAAGGAGCAGATCCTAAAGACTTTTTAAATACTGAAGTACTTAATGTATACCCAGATACTACAGTATGGATTAAAGATTTCAACTATTCCTATAACGATCCAATGCATCAAAATTATTTCTATCATCAAGCCTATTCAGATTACCCTGTTGTAGGAGTAACTTGGGGGATGGCAAAAGCTTTTTGCGATTGGAGAACACAAAACAAAAATAGTTACCTGCAAAAGAAGAAAAAGAAAACTTCATTGGTTCCAAATTTTAGACTGCCCACAGAAGCAGAATGGGAGTATGCTGCACGAGGTGGATTAGAATTTGCCAAATATCCTTGGGGAGGCCCAAGCGCAACAAGTGATAGAGGATGCTTCTTGGCTAACTTTAAACCTGTTCGAGGAAACTATGGAGTAGATGGCGCTTTGTATACCGTAGAAGCAAAGTCTTATAATGCAAATGATTACGGCCTTTATAATATGGCTGGTAACGTTGCAGAATGGACAAGTTCAGCGTATAATCCAGGGTCATACTATTTAGGATCTACCATCAATCCAGATGTAGAAGATCCAACCAACAAAAGAAAAATAATTAGAGGGGGTTCTTGGAAAGATGTAGCCTACTTTTTAGAAGTAAGCTCAAGGGATTATGAATATGCTGATACAGCAAGAAGTTATATAGGCTTTAGAACTGTTCAGGATTATTTAGGAACCAAAAAGTAAAAAGATTTATCAAAATAATTAAACAACACAATGGCACAATCTAAATCAACAAAGAAACTATTTAACATGGCTTACGGTATAGGAGCCGCAATTGTAATTTTAGGAGCATTATTTAAAATCATGCACTTTAAAATCGGCCCTTTAACTGGAGGAGTGATGTTAACTTTTGGTATGGCTGTAGAAGCTGTAGTTTTCTTTATATCGGCTTTTGAACCTGTAGAAGATGAATTAGACTGGAGTAAAGTATATCCAGAATTAGGAGATCCAGATGCAGCATCTAACAGTTCTCAAGGATTATTATCTCAAAAGCTAGATGCTATGCTTCAAGAAGCTCAAATCGATGCAAACTTAATGCAGAGTCTTGGTCAGAGTATGAAAAGTTTTGAAGGTGCAGCACAAGGACTTACAGCGGCTTCAGAATCTATCTCAGCGACCAACAGCTATAATGAGCAAGTTGCTAAAGCTGCAGAGCAAATGGCCTCGCTAACGGGATTATATCAAGTACAAATGGAAAGTGCATCAAAGCAATCTGAAATTAATAGTGCTATGATTGAAAATTCTGAGCGACTAAAAGAACAAATGGAATCGTTAGCAGCCAATTTATCTTCTCTAAACGGAGTGTATGGTGGTATGCTTTCAGCAATGTCTTCTAAATAACAAGTACATTGTATAACATTAAAACGAACTAGAATGGCTGGAGGAAAATTGTCGCCAAGGCAAAAAATGATTAACTTAATGTATCTTGTTTTCATTGCAATGCTTGCAATGCAGATGGATAAAAAGGTATTGTCGTCTTTTGGATTTATGAAAGAAAAGGCAGAAAGTGCTAATACGATTTCAGAACGTAATATCTCAAATATTTTATCGAGCTTAAATGTAAAGGCTACAGATCAGCCCGATAAATACAAAGTAGTAAACGATAAAGCAACACAAATTCATACACTCTCTGAAAACTTATTTAATACTATTAAACGTATTAAAGATTCTATGATGGTAGATATTGATGAGGAAGATAAAGAGAACTACGAGTCTATGAGTGGTGCAGACAAAGTAGATGAATTGTTTTTTGCCGGAGAAAAATATACTCCCTTAGGACAACAATTTGTAGACGGTATTAATGCCTATAAAACCGATGTGTTGTCGATTTTAGGAAACACCGTTTCACCAGAAATTATTAATAATATTAATAAGCGTTTCGATACCTCACCAGATACATCTGAGGATGGTATTGATATTCCTTGGTTGATCAGCAGATACGAAGGAATGCCATTGATTACCTCTATTGCTAACGTCACTCAAATCCAGCAAGATATCAGAACAACAGAATCTGAGGTGTATACCACCTTATTAGGAGGTCAGTTAGAAAGTGAAGTTTCGTTAACCAATTATACCGGAATTGTGCGTTTAAATAAAACAGCCTATTTCTCTGGAGAACGTGTTACCGGTGAGGTTGTACTTGGACGTTATGACGCCACTTTAGTTCCAGATAAAGTAATGATGAATGGAACTGATATTACTAAAAACGCAAAAAACGGACAGGTATTGTTAGATATGCCGTCTGGTAATGTGGGTGATAAATCTATAAAAGGGATCATTACCTTTACCCAAGACGGTCAACCCATAAATGTACCTTTTGAAAGTAAATATTCTGTAATTTCTCAGCCCGATGAAGCAGTTATCTCTGCCGATCGAATGAATGTAGTATACCGAGGGTTAGACAACCCAATATCGATTTCACTTCCTGGGGTGGGAGATAAAGATATCAACGCTAGCGCTACAGGACTTAAAAAAGTATCCACAGGGAAGTATATAATGAGACCTGGAGCAGCTAATGAAGTTGAAATTACCGTGAGTGGAAAAATTAGTCCTACTAAGACAGTAACTTCAAAGAAAACCTTCAGAATCAAAGACATCCCAGCGGCTATGGGAACGGTACGAGGAGAATTTGGAATTGTACCCATGCCAAAATCGAGCTTATTAAATGCTCCTATTGGTGCAGGATTACCTGACTTTGTGTTCGATTTAAAATTAAATGTACAAGGTTTTACCATTAAAGTACCTGGACAATTAGCGGTTAAAGTTCAGGGGAGTGCGTTAGACAACAGAGCAAAAACTGCGCTTGCAAAAGCACGAAGAGGAGATGTAATTACCATTTTTGATATTAAAGCAACGATTGTAAATAATAGTTCATATCAGCTCAAAAAGGTATTGCCTGTAAGTATAGAAATCACGAATTAAAACTTGCAACATGAATAGTAAGAAATTTTATATTTTAATATTAGCCTTAGGGTTTGTTCATCAGCTCACAGCTCAGAACAATATTCTTAATGCCACTTCAGCACAAGATATTGGAAAGAAAACAAGAGAAGCTGTGCTTTCAGATAATGATGAGCCATTACCTTATGGGTATATTAATGACAGAGATATCCTTTGGTCTAAAGTAGTATGGGAATATATCGATCTTAATCAAAAGATCAATTTACCCTTCTATTTTCCAGTAGATGAAGGAAGTGTTGGCATGAACAGACTATCACTTTTCGATAATTTATTAAAAGGAATACGCTCTGGAAAGATTACAGATGTATATGCCGATTCTTTCTTTACGTCTAAAATTACAGAGAAAGACATTAATGAAAAGCTAATTAATGTTCGTCAGTCAGGAAATTATACCGATACCTTTAAAATTCAGTCAAGAGATATTGAAGCCTATATGATTAAAGGTCTTTGGTATTTCGACAAGCGTCAAGGAGAATTAAAGTACCGTTTACTTGCTATCGCGCCAATGGGTAAAGATGTATTAACCATTGGAGTTCAAGATATACAAGATGATCAATTGTATGAATTGTTCTGGGTATTTTACCCTTCAGCACGTAAAGTACTTCACGATGCTAAGGTATTCAACCCACAAAATGTGGCTAACCCTATTTCTTTCGACCATCTTCTAAATGCACGACGTTTTAACACCGTTATTGTACGGGAAGAAAATGTATATGGAAATAGAAAAATATCCGATTATATTAGAGGAAACTCGCTTTATCAATTACTTGAAGCCGATAAAATTAAAGAAAGCATTCGCGACAAAGAAATGGATATGTGGAACTACTAATCCACATTACATACGATATAAAGCACCTCTATTTAGAGGTGCTTTTTTTGTGTTAAAAAGGTTACTTTTACCGAATGAAAGTAGACTATATTATCGTAGGTTTAGGTTTAGCAGGAATCGCTTTTGTAGAAGAAGTATTTCAAGCGAACAAAACATGTGTAGTCTACGAAAATAAATCTCAAACGTCTTCATTGGTGGCCGGTGGGGTATACAATCCGGTTATTCTAAAACGATTTACACCCGTATGGAATGCCCCTGAACAATTAGCCACCGCACTCCCTTTTTATACACGTTTAGAAGAAAAGTTAGGAACACAATTCGATTATAGATTTCCAACCAAACGTGTCTTTAAATCTATAGAAGAACAAAACAATTGGTTTATTGCAGCAGATAAACCACTTTTAGCCCCCTTTTTAAACCCATCGATACACAAGAATACTTCGCCAGGTCTTTGTGGGGAATATGGCTTAGGAGAAGTGTTTCAAACCGGTAGAGTAGATACACATCGTCTGGTGTCGGAGTACCAAAGCTATCTCGAGAGCATAGATGCCATTCGTTATACCTCATTTGAATATGATCAGTTGGTCGTTGAAGAAACCCAGCTTAGTTATGAAGATCTTACAGCATCGCATATCGTTTTTTGCGAAGGCTATGGCTTGGTTCACAATCCGTACTTTAATTACTTACCCCTTCAGGGAACCAAAGGTGAACTTATTACTATTCATGCACCCGATTTAAACGTAGATTTTTTAGTAAAATCTTCCCTTTTCATTCTTCCTTTAGGAAATGATCGTTACAAGGTTGGGGCTACGTTTCACTGGACCGATAAAACTTCTGAACCTACCGAAGAA
>CBFHVY010000013.1:0-27126 GCA_965659555.1 Flavobacteriaceae bacterium | reverse complement strand
TACTTCGAGAGCTTAGCGTATTTCTAGGTAACAGATAGTTTTCGAATCATTTTAGAAAGTAGTTTTGGAAACAGTCGTTTAACCACAACACCCAACTTTTCTTTTGCTCCAGCAATATATACCTCCTCTTTTTTTTGATGAATTGCTTTTGCCATTTTTTTAGCAAAACGTTCTGGGGAAATTCCACCAGCGGTAGCGTTGTCCATTTTTTGTTGTGGAGATCCGTCTCCAGTGAGGGCATTCATAGAAATATTGGTCTGCACAAATCCTGGACAAATTAGCGTTACTGCAATGGCATCTTTATAATGTTCTGCTCTAAGGCTATCGAAGAACCCATGCAACGCATGTTTCGAAGCTGCATAACTCGAACGAAGAGGAGTGCCAATTTTTCCTACAATACTTGTGGTTACCACAAAATGGCCTTGTTGGCGTTGTACAAAATGAGGTAATACCGCTTTTGTTAACGCTACCGTTCCCAAATAATTAACCTCCATTATTTTTTGATCTACGGCTAAGGTGGTTTCAGCAGCAAGGGAGCGCTGACTAATACCGCCATTATTTACCAAAATATCTATCCTGCCAAATTTGGTTAATGCTTTAGCTACCGTTTCTGATGCCGTTTGGTATTCAGAAAGATCTACAGGAAGTATCATTACATGCTCTGGAGTGGTACATTCTGCTTGAACTTTTGATAGGGCGGTTGTATCTCTAGACGATAAAATTAAACGGGCTCCCTGAGCATTTAACTCGAGGGCTAAACTTCTTCCAATACCAGAAGAAGCACCGGTTATCCAAATAATGGTATTTGTAAAGCGCATACTAATAATTTTAAAGCAAAGTACATAAATTACATAAGAAATAGTACATTTGGTATACTTCTTGGAAAGAAAAATTAAACCTTATCTCAGGCATGAAAAAATATATATTTCTTCTTTTTTTGATTCCCTTTTATAGTTTCGCTCAGCATACCATAACAGGCACTATTGTTTCCAAAGAAAACTATACCTACGCATTACTTTATAAAATCGAAGGGGTGCGTCAGCTATATTTACAAAGCACTGGCTTTGAAAAAGACACTATTGAATATAATGGGAGAATGGAACCAGTACAAACGTTTCAATTAACACTTCCAGACTCTATAACTCCAGGCTCTTATAGAATTGCCTACGACCCCAATAATAATGGTGTTGTTGATGTGCTTTTTAACAAAGAAGATATTGCATTTACTGCCATACCTCAGCTGCAAAGGCCTACGGTTGTTTTTCAAAAGTCAATAGAAAACAATTTATATGAAGAGTATATCAAGAAGCTCTCTGCTGTACAATATACTGCCGACTCGTTACAAATTGTGTATTTAAAACAACCCTCAGAAAGTGTTGCTCAATTGTATACAAGTACTTTATCAAAAATAAATGCGGTGCAAAAATCCTACGAAGAACAGGCTAAAGGGAAACTGGTGTACGATTTTATTGTCGCTACTACTCGATACAATGCCCCTACTGTAGTATCAGACTCTGATGCCTATTTTGATGGTATTGTAGCTCATTTTTACGATGCTATTGACTTTAGTAATAAAACCCTTTATAACTCTTCGTTCTTAGTCGACCGAATTTCTGACTATGTGTTCTATATGAATTTTGCTGATGATGAAGCGACTCAGAAAAAACTACATAAAAGTGCTATCGACCGCACCTTACAATACATTACAAACGACGTTTTTAAATCGGATATTATTGTATTTCTAATGTCGCAGTTTGCCAATGCAAAAGATGCTGAAATTACCGACTACCTTATTCAAAAGCATTTTAATGCGCTTCCTGTAGAATTGCAAGACATCGATTTTAAAATGAAGGTGCAAGAACAGTTGGGAATAGCCGTAGGCAGAATTGCTCCAGACTTTTCTTGGGATGAAAATGGGAAAAGTATTCGTTTATCAAGTTTAACCGAACGCCCATATTATCTTCTCATTTTTTACAGCACAGAATGCAGTCACTGCCTTCGCGAAGTACCTCAAATTTATAAACACTTAGAAGGAACTACTCAATTTAGCGTCGTTGCTTTTGCGATGGAAACAACCCCAAGCACGTGGACAAGTTATATAAAAACACTTCCAGGGTGGCATCATGCTTTAGGACTTAACAAATGGGAAAATAAGATTGCACGAACCTATCAAATTAATGCAACTCCAACCTATTTAATCTTAGATGCCTCCAAAAAAATTATTGGACTTCTAGAGGAATTAGTAGATCTAAAAAAAGCCATAGATACCCTAAAAGAATAGTCCTTGCCTTATTTTAAAAGTGATAAAACGCATCTTCAATATGCTCTAAATCGGTTTTATCATGAGTTTTAGTAATGGCAATAATATCAAAACGAACCGATACGTCTAGCTCGTGTTGAACAACATATTGGTGTAGGGCTGAAGTTAATAAGCGTACTTTTTTTGGGTTGATAAAGTCTTGTGGGTTACCAAAAGCATTGGTAGAACGAGTTTTTACTTCAACAGCTACTAGAATGTCATCTGTTTGTGCAATAATATCGACTTCTGCCTTTTGAAAGCGCCAATTTTGAGCGACTATCGTATACCCTTTTTTGATTAAAAACGCCACAGCTACTTTTTCCCCTAGTTTTCCAAGTTCATTGTGTGTGGCCATCGGTTGTCTTTTTATATCAATTTTTCGATGTTAATCGTTGTGTGTATGCTTTGGCTTCTCGCATTACCTTAGGAGCTAAAATTATGGTTGCCAACATTGTTGGAATAGCCATAAGGGCAAAAGTACTGTCAATTAAATTAAGCATTAAGCTAAGGCTCGTAGTAGCTCCAATAACTATGCTGGCAATATAAAAATAGTTGTAGTAGTGTTTGTTTTTGGCCCCAAACAAAAATGAAGTCGCCTTGGTTCCATAATACGAATACGAAAAGAGTGAAGAAATACTAAATACCGCAATACAAATCATCAACAGATATTTTCCAACTCCTGGCATGGCTTCAGCAAAAGCTGTTGCTGTTAAGCTTACTCCATTAGTATCGCTAGTTTGCCAAACACCTGTTACCAAAATAGCTAAAGCAGTTAAGGTACACACAATAATGGTGTCTATAAAAGGGCCCAACATAGCTACTAAACCTTCTCGAATAGGTTCTGCTGTTTTTGCGGCACCATGTGCCATAGGTGCTGTTCCAATTCCTGCTTCGTTTGAAAAAGCTCCACGTCTAATTCCTAAAATAATTAAGGCTCCTAAAGCACCTCCAAAAAGGGAGTCTCCTTTAATAAAATTAGCAGAAAACGCATCAGTAAAAATCAGTTTAAAATAGGTTGGCACTACATCAATATGCACTCCTAAAATAAAAAGAACGAGCACAAAATACAAGAGTACCATGGCAGGAACCAGTTTCGATGTTACTTGCCCTATACGCTTTAGGCCTCCTAATACAACCACACCAGTAATGACTAATAAAATACATCCAATGGTTAAATTGGTGTAGATATTTACTTCGATACCGTTTGGAATTAACAAAATATCATTCACCGCCTGTGTAAGTTGGTTGACATTAAATACCGGTAACGCACCCACCATAGCACAAAAACTAAAGAAGATGGCTAACGGTTTCCATGCTTTCCCCAAACCTTCGGTAATAAAATACATTGGCCCTCCTTGAAGCTCTCCGGCACTGTCTTTACCGCGATACATAATTGCCAATGAAGAGGTAAAAAACTTAGTAGACATCCCTACAATTGCGCTAACCCACATCCAAAAAACAGCCCCAGGCCCACCAACAGCAATAGCTACAGCTACCCCAGAAATATTTCCCATTCCTACAGTGGCAGAAAGCGCTGTAGTTAAGGCCTGAAAGTGACTAATTTGACCAGGATCATTAGGGTCATCGTATTTTCCTCTGAGCACAGACAGAGCATGACCAAAGTATCGAAAGGGTAAAAACTTTGACAAGACTAATAGGTATAATCCTCCTCCAATTAATAAAATTAATAAGGGTAAGCCCCAAATAAAAGATGCAAATGCCGATACTAATTGTTCTATATATTTCATTTAAAAATAACTTCTCCGGTAGTTGGAGTGATGTTTAGTTGAATGGTTCTCCCCATAATAAGGGCTCTATTGTCGTTTTCATGACCTGCAGGAAAATTGAATAACACCGGAAAATTATACGCTTTAAAAGCGTCTAGAATTAGTTGTTCTGTAGTGCTTCCCCAAATGGTTGTGTTCTTTTTAATATTACTCATGTCGCCCACAATAACCCCTTTTAGCTGCTCAAAATATCCCGCTCTTTTAAGACTTTGTAATATCCTGTCGATATGATATTTGTACTCGCCTATTTCTTCAATAAATAAAATCTTGCCTTCGGTATCTAACTGACTTTCGCTGCCTAACATCGTTAGTAGGAGTGTTAAATTGCCGCCAACCAAAATACCTTCGGCACTTCCTAATTTGTTATAAGGTGATGGTGCAATATGGTAGGCTAACGATTCTCCAAATAGCGCTTTTCTGAGTGTTTCTTTACTCTCTTTGGTTTCTTCTGGGTCAAAATCCATGCTGGTGCCCATCATCGCATGAAGGCTTTCATAGCCTAACCCATTCAAATGGTTATGAAAGGCCGTAATATCTGAATAGCCAATAATCCATTTTGGGTGTTCTTCTAAAGCGGAAAAATCTAACTGGTCTATAATTCTCACCGAACCATAACCTCCCCGTGCAGCCCAAATGGCTTTTACAGCAGGGTCGTCTATCGCTTTTTGCATATCAGAAATACGTTCTTCATCGGTACCAGCAAAATGATGGTTTTGATTGAACAGGTGTTCGCCATATTTAACATATAACCCCCATGATTCTGCCAATGCTTTAGCTTTGCCAATTACATCTTCTCTATTCTTTAAAATCCCAGCAGGAGCAACAATCATTACAGTATCTCCTTTTTGTAAATATGGGGGTTGAATAAGCTTTGTAGGCATGGGTTCAATGGAGTCTTTTAATTGTTGAGCGGCTCCTAAAAAAGGAATTGCCCAAAAGATGAATACAAGAATTTGCAGAGATCGATTACGATGCATGTATTGGTTTTTGTAAATGTATTTAATTTCAGTCGTTTTAAAAAATAAGTTCTGATTGGATTTTTGTACTTTTACCGCGCTAAAACGACACCAAAAAACACGGTTAGATGAGTACTCCAAAACGTTATACGATTACTGCTGCATTACCTTATACCAACGGACCCATACATATTGGTCACTTGGCAGGGGTGTATGTACCCTCAGATATTTATGCCCGTTACCTTCGCCTTACAGGAAAAGATGTGGCTTTTATTTGTGGTAGTGACGAGCATGGAGTAGCCATTTCTATGCGAGCAAAGAAAGAAGGGGTAAGCCCTCAAGACATCATAGACAAGTACCATGAAATCATTAAGCAATCGTTTGCAGATTTTGGTATTTCATTTGATAACTACTCTAGAACCTCTGCTGAAATTCATCATAAAACAGCTTCAGACTTTTTTGTAAAACTCTACAATGACGATGCGTTTATTGAAGAAGTTACCCAACAATTGTACGATGCTGAAACCAACCAGTTTTTAGCAGACCGTTTTGTATTGGGTACCTGTCCAAAATGTGGGTTTGAAGAGAGTTATGGCGATCAGTGTGAAAACTGTGGAACCAGTCATAATGCAACCGACTTAATTAACCCCAAATCGGCGATTACGGGTAATGTACCTACACTTAAAGAAACCAAACACTGGTTTTTACCCTTAGATCGGTATGAAGATTTTCTACGTGAATGGATTTTAAAGGGACATAAAAAAGATTGGAAGCCTAATGTCTATGGACAAGTAAAATCTTGGGTAGAAGATGGGCTTCGTCCTAGAGCAGTAACTCGAGATTTAGATTGGGGGATTCCTGTTCCGGTTAAAGGAGGAGAAGGCAAAGTGCTTTATGTGTGGTTTGACGCTCCTATTGGCTACATCTCTGCCACCAAAGAATGGGCTGAAAGCGCAGGTAAAAATTGGGAAGATTATTGGAAAAAAGACGATACACAACTCGTACACTTTATAGGAAAAGACAATATTGTATTTCACTGTATTATTTTTCCAGCAATGTTAAAAGCACATGGAGAATATATCTTACCTGAGAATGTTCCTGCAAATGAATTTTTAAACTTAGAAGGCAACAAGCTTTCCACCTCTAAAAATTGGGCTGTTTGGTTACATGAATATTTAGAAGAGTTCCCTGGACAACAAGATGTGTTGCGTTATACCCTAACCGCAAATGCTCCAGAAAGCAAAGACAACGACTTTACTTGGAAAGACTTTCAAGCTAAAAACAACAACGAACTTGTTGCTATTTTTGGCAACTTTATCAACCGAGTGGTTGTACTCACCAACAAGTATTATAATGGCATAGTACCTGAGCCCGATACCTTTACTGAACTCGATGAAGATACGCTAGCCGCTATGAAAGAGTATCCTGCTATTATCGGGAAATCTATAGAACGTTATCGATTTAGAGAGGCTTCTCAAGAATTGATGAACCTAGCGCGATTAGGAAATAAATACTTGGCCGATGAAGAGCCTTGGAAAGTTATTAAAGAAGATGAAAAACGCGTACAAACCATTATGTATGTAGCGCTTCAAATTGCTACAGCACTAGCCGTTGTTGCAGAACCTTTCTTACCATTTACCTCGGCAAAACTCAATACTATTTTAGCCATTTCCGACGAGGAAACCATTCCGTGGAAATCGATTTCAGAAAGAACAGCGTTGCTTCCTTCTGGTCATCAGATTGGAAAAGCCGCGCTTTTATTTTCGAAGATTGAAGATGCAACGGTACAACATCAACTCGAAAAATTAATTGCTACTAAAAAAGCTAACGAAGAAGAACATAAAGCCGTAGTGCCCCAAAAAGAAACTATTGCGTTTGAAGACTTCAGTAAGTTAGACATTCGAGTAGGTACCATTTTAGAAGCCACAAAGGTGGCCAAAACTAAAAAGCTATTGCAGCTAAAAGTAGATGTAGGTATCGATATAAGAACCATTGTTTCTGGTATTGCAGAAAGTTTTGAGCCAGAAGCCATTATAGGACAACAAGTAACTGTTTTAACCAACTTAGCCCCTAGAACTATTCGAGGAGTAGAAAGTCAAGGCATGATTTTAATGACCGATACTCCTGATGGTAAGTTAGCCTTTGTAGAACCTGAAAGAGCCGTTACAAACGGTCAACAGATTAGTTAATGCTTAAGATAGCATATCATCCTATCTACAAACATCATCTGCCTGATGGACATCGTTTCCCAATGGCAAAATACGACCTACTTCCGCAACAGTTAATATACGAGGGTACCTGTACCGAAGACAACTTCTTTGAACCCGAAGTACCTAATAACAAACACTTTTTTACGGTACATGATCCTGAGTATGTTTTCGATTTATTAAATATTACGCTACATCAAAAGGCTGCAAGAAAAATAGGTTTCCCCTTAAGTGAAGAATTAATTGCAAGAGAAATGATTATTGCCGATGGAACCATGAAAGCGAGTGAATTTGCAATTTCTAACGGAATTGCCATGAATATTGCCGGTGGAACACATCATGCGTTTTCGAATAAAGGGGAAGGCTTTTGTATGTTAAACGACCAAGCAATTGGTGCAAAATATATACAATACAAGGGGTTAGCAAAAAAAATACTCATTGTAGACTTAGATGTACATCAAGGAAATGGAACCGCAGAAATATTTAGAAACGACCCCTCGGTGTTTACCTTTTCTATGCATGGAAAATCGAATTATCCGTTTCATAAAGAACAAAGCGATTTAGATATTCCTTTAGAAAACGAAACCTCAGATGAGGTCTATCTCGCCTTACTTAAAGAAACGTTACCCACCTTAATTGCCACAGAACAACCCGACTTTATTTATTATTTATCTGGGGTAGATGTAATAGCTTCAGATAAATTAGGCAAACTCTCTTTGAGTTTAGAAGGATGTAAAGAGCGCGATCGGTTTGTGCTAACCACCTGTTACGAACATCGAATTCCTGTAATGTGTAGCATGGGAGGAGGGTATTCACCAGACATTAAAATTATTGTTGAAGCGCATGCCAATACCTTTCGTTTAGCACAAGAGATTTACTTTTAAGATTCTTCAATAACCACTAAAAATTTAGTAAATTTAAAGCTCTTTTTGAGTCCCTTTTAAATGCCTCTTGTTGTATGTTATTCGAACTAAATACTATTTTTTCTCAAACACAATTAGCTCAAAAAAAAGGAGTTAAAGTAGCATTAGCCTCTGTTGTTGCTCTAGATGGTTCATCCTACAGAAGGCCAGGAGTACGCATGGCGGTGCTAGAAACAGGAGAGATGATTGGGGCTGTAAGCGGGGGTTGTGTTGAAAAAGAAGTCCTACGACAGGCACAGTCAGTTTTTGAAAGTAACACCCCAAAATTAATGACTTATGATGGTCGTTATCGTCTGGGTTGTGAGGGTATTTTGTATATTCTTATTGAGCCTTTTAACCCTGAAAAAGCCTTTTTTGAAGCCTTTGCCAATCAACAAAAAAACCGCAGCGCTTTTAGAATTACTACCTATTATGACAAAGCCGAAGAGAACCGAACAAAAGGAGGATCTGTATTTCATTTTTCTGATGGAACCTATTCATCAACACCCTCTTTAACAGAAGATACATCACTTGAACAGTGCACCGAAACAGTTGCTCCAGCCTTTCGATTATTCATTGTTGGAGCAGAACACGATGCTGTTACCTTGTGTTCATTTGCTGCCCAAACGGGTTGGGAGGTACATGTCATCGCTCCTCCCGATGATCCAAAAACAATCGCTAATTTTCCAGGGGCACATGCTTATCACGGTATCGATGAACTCCATTTTAAAGCAATTGAAATAGATCAACAAACGGCTGTGGTGTTAATGACCCATAGTTTTGTCAAAGATTTAAAATACCTCAGCGCTTTACTCGATAAAGATATTCGATATATCGGTTTACTAGGTCCGAGCAAAAGAAGAGAAAAACTAATTGATGAATTGTTGGCCTATCACCCAGAGATAGAAGAGGATTTTATAGCTCGATTATACGGTCCTTGTGGTATAAACATTGGTGCAGAAACTCCGCAAGAAATCGCATTATCTATAATTGCTGAAATTCTTTCTGTGTATAGAAATCAAAAAACCATACCTTTGAAGGATAAAACGAAGGGAATCCACCAATAATATATGTATATCAAAACAGCAGTCTTAATATTAGCCGCGGGGGAGTCTAAACGACTTGGAGAACCCAAACAATTACTTCCGTATAAAGACACCAACCTACTTATTCATACCATAGAACAAGTACAGTCTTTACCAAATACCGATGTTTTTATTGTGGTGGGTGCGCATTTTAAAGATGTATTTGACTCTATTAGAAACCAGCCGGTTACTGTGATTAAAAACAATGATTGGGAAAAAGGGATGGGTTCGTCTTTGGCAAAAGGCATCAAATTCATTCAGAAGAAAGATAGTTTCGATCGTGTGTTAATAACCTTAAGCGACTTGCCTTTAACCGAAGCGCCTCATTATGCAGAACTACTAGACCTAGCTGACGAGTCTCACAAAAGAATTGTAATTACCAACTATGAAAATGTAAGTGGTGCGCCGGTGGTTTTTGATGCTTCTCTTTTCAATGAATTATCGCTATTAGAAAACAATGATGGGGCTAAACCTGTGATTGATAAATATAAAAGGGAGGTCATAAAATACAATTCTAAGACTCCCTTTTTTGATGTAGATACACAAGCTGCATATCAAAAATTACTTCAACTTACAGACGATTAACCTTTAATCGTATTCTTGCTTGTTAATGATTTTACAAATGGTTGTGCCAACAATCGATTTGATGTAGCTGCATAAATTGCATTGGCAACTGCTCCTCCTGCTGGTGGTAATCCTGGTTCGCCAAGACCTGTTGGCGATAAGTTATTGTTTACAAAATGCACCTCTACTTGAGGGGTTTCTTGCATTCTAATCAATCGATAACGATCAAAGTTATTCGCTTGGGGCTTTCCGTTTTTAAAAGCAAAATCTCCAAACATAGCATGCCCAATACCGTCTATTACTCCTCCTTGTACTTGATTGATGGCTCCTGTTTTGTTAACAACGATACCACAGTCTACGGCAACCGTTACTTTTTTGATTACGGGTAATCCGTCTTTTAATTCAACGTCTGCTACTTCAGCCACATGGGTATTATGACTATAATATGCAGCAAAACCTTGGTAGGTTCCTTCGGGAGCTTTCCCCCAGTTTGCTTTTTTAGCCGCTAGCTTAATCGTTTCTTCCATACGTTCTCCAGAGTATTCAATTCGCTTATCTGTGGTTCCTTTAACCTTCTGGAGTAAATCGATACGCAATTGAACAGGATCTATTTGTAGCTCTTGTGCCAATTCATCAAAAAAGCTTTGCTCTGCGTAGGCTAAAAAGTTGGTATACGGTGCTCTCCAAGCCCCGATGGTAATATTACTTTTATAGTTTGCAGTTTCTACTTTATAATTAGGAATGGTTCCTGCTGGAAAAAAGTTAGGAATCAATCCGTACATATTCGAGTTTATAGCCGCTTCTTTAAGGTGGTATCCCGTAAGCTCTCCATTCTTTATCGATGCTGCAATTCTATACTTTATAGCGGGTCTGTAGGTACCAGCAGTCATATCATCTTCTCTAGAGAACACTACTTTTACAGGCTTTTTAGCAAGGTGTGAAACCTCTGCTGCTTCTAGTGCAAAATCTCCATATAAACGACGACCAAAACCACCTCCCATTCGCGTCATTTCTAAATGAACTTCCTCTACTTTTCTCTTCAAAAGCCCGGCCACTCTGTTGGCGGTCCATTCTGGAGTTTGAATAGGCCCCACCAAATGTATCTTCTCTGAAGTTACATCGGCATAAAAGTTCATAGGCTCCATACAGTTATGTGGTAAAAATGGAGAATCATACGTACGTTCTACTATCTTATCGGCTTGAGCAAATGCCTTCTTTACATTTCCATCTTCTCTTCGAACGTCAAATGTTTTTCCATCTAAAATCTTAGTCAATTGTTTGTCGTGTTCTTCTGTACTTTCAAGCGCACCATTGGCTTTCCATTCTGCTTTTAGTGCTTTTTTACCTTTCATTGCTGCCCAAGTACTAGTGGCTAAAACCGCCACTTTATCGCCAAACTTTACTACTTCGGTTACTCCAGACACAGCCTTTGCGGCAGTATCGTCGAAGCTTACCAGCTGCTGACCAAAAGCGGGAGGTCTTAATACAGAAGCATACTGCATCCCCTCTTTCTTATAATCTAAACCAAATAAAGGTTTACCAGTAACAATTTTATCGATATCTACATTCACAATATCTTGTCCAATAATCTTATATGCTTCCGGTTTTTTAAGGGTTACATTCTCTGGAACTTCTAGGGTTGCTGCTAATTGCACAACTTCGCCATATCCTAAAGTTTCTCCTTTGGCATTGGTAATAATCCCTTCGGAAGCAGAACAAGTTGAAGGATCTACATTCCATTGCTGCGCAGCCGCATTAAGTAACATTTGTTTTGCTGTAGCGCCTGTTTGTCTGAGTGCATCCCAGCCTGCTCGAATAGATTGACTTCCTCCTGCAACCTGTCTTGTGTAGTTTTTGGTGTCGAGGACTCCCTGTGCTACATAAACATTTTTCCATGCTACATCGAGTTCTTCGGCAATAATCATAGGCATCGATGTTTTTACCCCTTGCCCAATTTCTGGGTTAGGTGAAAAAATGGTGACGATACCATTGTCTGCAATTTTAATAAAGGCATTAAAGTCGTTAAAATTGAGGCTTTCAATATCTATTGGTGGGGCTATATTAGGTTTACAGGCTGTAAAAAGGTTAAAACCAATCAGCATTCCACCACTGGCTAGTGCAGAGGTTTTTAAAAAGTTTCGTCTGCTAAAATTGAAGGTTGTATCTTGAGTTTCCATGGGAATTTGGTGTAAAGGTTAGTTACGAATTTTTGGCTGCTGTGGCCACGGCTTCTTCTATTCTGTTGTATGAAGCACATCTACAAATGTTTCCGTGCATGGCTGCTCTTATCTCTTCGCGAGTGGGGTTCGGGTTGGTTTCTAAAAAGGCCGAGGCGGTCATCATCTGACCTGACTGACAGTATCCACATTGTGGAACATCTATTTCTTTCCAGGCTTGTTGAACCGGGTGAGAACCGTCTTCAGATAAGCCTTCAATTGTTGTAATGGCAGCACCGTTTAGAATAGATACTGGCATAGAACAGCTTCGAGTTGCAACACCATCTACATGAACAGTACAAGCACCACATTGTGCAATTCCACATCCAAATTTGGTACCCACCAAATTTAATTCGTCTCTTAAAACCCAAAGTAGTGGGGTGTCTGCATCAACGGTTACTGTTTTAGAAACACCGTTAACTTTAATAGTATAGTCTGGCATAGATGATTAGTTTAGAATTGTTGCGTTAATTTATAAAAATTTAAACTGCTAGGAATCAATTTTGAATAAAATAACTAAAATTAAGAGCTTTTTAACACCCTAAAATAGCATCATTTGACTCCAATCACCCTAAATAAAACTGTATTTACAATTTTTTTTCGTACCAGTACCTACCAGTTTAGTATCTTTGTTTTATGGGCGTGGTAACTGTACATCAAAAACTTGGCGTAGCGAAATACAAACAGATTATTCAATCTATTGAAAAAGCTATTCGATCTGGTGAATTGCAAAAGGGAGATAAATTACCCAGCATTAACAGTATTCGGTATAAGTTTGACTTGTCTAGAGACACCGTACTTTTAGCGTTTAGAGAATTAAAAAACAAAGGTGTTATATCTTCTGTAGCGGGTAAAGGGTATTATGTACAGAGAGTTAACCTCACGGTAACCAAACGAATTTTTGTGTTGTTTGACGAACTCAATTCGTTTAAAGAAGACCTCTATAATGCTTTTGTGAGTCATCTTGATGACGATGTTGAAGTCCATATCTTTTTCCATCACTTTAATTTTGATGTGTTTAAAAACCTCATTGAAACCAATGCAGGAGCCTATCATTATTATGTAATTATGCCTGCTCGATTTACCAATGTTGCTAGCATTTTAGAACGCTTACCTAATGATGCCGTCTATATTTTAGATCAAATGCACGAATCGCTAACAGCTTATCCTGGCGTATATCAAAATTTTGAAAAAGATATTTACACAAGTCTCCTCAAAACACTTCCTTATCTAGAAAAGTACCATACTCTTGTGCTTCTTTTTCCCGACAAAAAACAACCCTTGGGTATGTTAAAAGGATTTTTGAATTTTAAGCAGCAGCTACAACTTGCTCATGAGGTTATTGAACGTCTTGAACATCGAATTCCTCAAAAAGGAGAAGTGTATCTTATCTTAGACGATAATGATTTGATTTTACTGATCAAAAAAATAAAAGACCAACAACTGGTTATTGGTCAGGATATTGGTATCATCTCGTATAACGACACCTTGTTAAAAGAAGTGGTAGAAGGTGGTATTACTACCATATCAACAGATTTCAAAAAAATGGGAGCTCGTTTGGCATACATGATTGGCCAAAAAGAAGTTGCTAAAGTTGAAAACCCTAATCGATTAATTTTAAGAAACTCGCTATAATATGTTTACTGTAGATTATAAAAACCAGCAGTCCAATAGTTTTACAATAGCTAATGCCACCAAGACTTCTGTAGCAACATTTTCCTTACACGAAGGAGGTAGAATTTCTGCTCTTCAACTTCGAGGACTCCCCATTATTAAAGACCCCGAAAACACCACCTATGCCGGATCATTTGCCTCTTCGGTACTGTTTCCGTTTGCGAACAGAATCATAAATGGACGGTATTCTTTTGAAGACGTAGCATATGTTTTGGACCTTAATTTTGAAGGAGAAAATAATGCAATTCACGGACTCATTTACAATGCTCCTTTTCGTTTGGTGGATCAAAAAACCACGGCGGATTATGCTCAGGTAACCTTTCGATATGTTGAAGCTACTCCACCTCCGGGGTTTCCGTTTGGTTATAAGGTTTTATTAACCTATACCTTGTATGAACATCGATTAACACTCTCCATTACTATTGAAAATACCGACACAAAAACCTTTCCCTTTGCTTTGGGTTGGCACCCTTATTTTTACACGAGTGATAAAAGCAAAACCACATTGCGCTATGTACAAGCTAATAGCACAAATACACCCTCTGTATCGACCCTAGATTGCAATACCTTTTTAGACGACTGTTTTAGTCTAGAAGATACCGAAATTGTATTTACAACTCCAGACTATACCCTTAGTATTGATGCAGATAGCAGCACCTATCTTCAAGTATATACCCCTCCGATAGATCAGCACTGTGTTGCTATTGAACCGATGACAGCCCCAGCAAATAGCTTTAATACACAAATCGGACTTCGATATTTAAAACCAAAAGAACAATTTAATACCCAATGGTCGCTGACCTTAGGGGACTAAACCAACGCGTACTTATGAACCCATTTACGATACTTCCAATGAAAACACTACGATTTATTCCTCTTTTTTTATTGTTCTCTGTACTTGCCTTTGCACAGCAAAAAGACCGAGGAAATGTTTATGTAGACCAACAAGGGGTAATGCGATGGGAAAAAACCAAAACAGAAGTACAAGGCTTTGGTGTTAATTATTCGGTGCCCTTTGCACATGCCTACAGAACGGCAAAACGAATGGGTGTTGATATTAAAAAAGCCATTGACAATGATATCTACCATTTTACACGTTTAGGATTCGACTTATACCGTTTACACGTTTGGGATACAGAAATTAGTGATGAAAAGGGGAATCTAATCGACAATGAACATCTTGAGGCTTTTGATTATTTACTCGCTCAACTCAAAAAACATCAGATCAACTATGTGATTACGCCTATCGCTTTTTGGGGAAATGGTTGGCCAGAACCCGATACCAAAACATCAGGTTTTTCATCAAAATATGGTAAAGGGCCAAGCTTATATAATCCTGAAGCTATTGCTGCTCAACAGCGCTATTTATTTCAGTTTTTGAATCATGTAAATCGCTACACCGGAGTTGCCTACAAAGACGAACCCAATGTAATTGCTTTTGAAGTAAGTAACGAACCTCATCATCGGGGTGATCCTAAAAAAGTGACTGAATTTGTTAAAGGGATGGTTAAATCCATGAAAAAAACAGGAACTAAAAAACCTATTTTTTATAATATCAGTCATGGGGTTCACTTCGCTGAAAACTACTTTAAAGGAGGAATCGACGGAGGGACATTTCAGTGGTATCCTACAGGCCTAGGCTATCAACGAGAATTACCCGGAAATGCATTACCCAATGTAAACGACTATAGTATTCCTTTTAACAACATCATCCAAAAAAACAAAGGGGCAAAATTGGTGTATGAGTTTGATGCCGCAGATATTGGGCGTTCTTATATGTATCCGGCTATTGCGAGAAGCTTTAGAACTGCTGGGATTCAAATTGCTACCCATTTTGCATATGACCCAACGTATATGGCCTATGCAAATACAGAATACAATACCCACTATATGAACCTGGTTTATACCCCTCAAAAAGCCCTAAGCTTAAAAATTGCGGGAATGGTGTTTCATGAAGTTCCCATGTATACCTCTTTTGGCACCTATCCTCAAAACACCTCTTTTGGAAACACCAGAGTAAGCTATACTAAAGACCTAGCGCTGTATAGTTCTCCAACAGCTTTGTATTATACCAATACCACAGAAACAAGTCCTAAAAACGAAGCAAAACTGATAGAAATTGCAGGTTTTGGAAACTCCCCTATTGTTCACTACAAGGGTTCTGGAGCGTACTTTTTAGATAAATTGGAAAACGGTGTTTGGCGTCTCGAAGTGTTACCCGACGCTCTTTGGGTAGACAATCCCTTTGGAAGAAATAGTCCCGAAAAAACGGTGGGCGTAATTCAGTGGAATACGCATCAAATGCAGCTCAAACTTCAAGATTTAGGAACTGACTTTTCCATTAGAGGACTCAATGAGGGTAACACATATACTTCAAAAACTTCTGATGGATCTTTTGAAATTAAACCAGGTACGTACCTCGTGTATCAAAAGGGTAAAACACCACAATACACCGCATCAGATCGTTTTAAGAGTGTTCGTTTAGGCGATTACTTTGCTCCAAAAACAACCGTTTCTAAACCCTGGATGCTACATCAATCTCCAAAGCAAGTCAGTACTGGTGCTCCACTTATCTTAGAAGCTCAATATATTGCTCCTAACCCTGTTGCTTCCATTAAGGCTGTTGGTTTTTTAGGAACTAAACGATTTGCAATTGATTTACAAAAAGATGCACATTTTAACTATAGTGGTCGCGTTCCAGACAGCATCCTAAGTCCAGGATACCTTAATTATCATCTGATTGTTAAAACAACTACCGATGAATATCATACCTATCCGGCAGGTAAAAAAGGACAGCCCTGGGATTGGGATTTTTACGACAGAACTCCCTATAAAGTAGCTGTTACCTCACCCGAAACTCCCGTCTATCTTTTCGATGCTAAAACAGAATCCCAACTTTTAGTCCGTGGTTGGAGAAGAGGAATGCAACTTGTTCCTACTCAAAACCATGAAGAAGCAACCTATGATATGCCTGTTGGAAAATTGTTTTATAAAGACAATGAAAATCTTAATGCAAGGCCTATTTTCGATTATAGCTTTAAGCATTTTATTATCGATAAAATTAACCATAGAAGTCATGAGCTTTCTAGTAAAAAGAAACTTGTCTTCTACGGTAAAGCCCTTGAAAAAAACACCACTAAAATACAAGTGGCTTTTGTGATGAGCAATGGGGCTGCTTTTGGAGGAATGATTGATCTTCATCAAGAATTAGAGGGCTACACTCTAGACCTCAACAACTTAAAACCAGTACAAACGGTCACCCTCCCTAGACCCTATCCAAGCTTTTTACCTTATTATTTTAAACACAACAATACAGCACCTTTTTCAATTTTAGACGTCGAAAGCATTCAAATCTCGATAGGTCCTGGACTTTCCGAGACTCAAAAAAAGCTATCGCATGGTATAAGCATCTCCAAAATGTGGTTGGAATAACGCACAAATAAACTCGTGCTTAAAAAGTTGATTGCCAATTCATAAATTTGTGTATATTGTTACGTTTAAAATTTTCCCCAATGAGGTGTATCATTATAGACGATGATCAAACAGCAAGGCTAATTGTTAATAAACTCTGTGCTAAAATAGAGTCGCTAGAAGTACTCGCTGATTTTACAAATGCTATAGACGGCATTAAATTCTTGAATGCAAATACCGTAGATGTTGTATTTTTAGATATTATGATGCCTACTTTTTCAGGATTTGATTTTATTCAAACCCTAAAAGATCCGCCTAAAATCATTTTAACAACGTCCGACAAAAACTTTGCCTTAGATGCTTTTGAGTATGATTGTGTGGTTGACTTTTTAGTAAAACCTATTGGGTTTGAACGATTTGAAAAAGCAGTACAAAAGTTATCTGGTTTTGTAATACCATCATCTAAAGCACTCCCCACAAAAGAAACTACTGACAATAAAGAGCTGTATATTAATGTAGATCGAAGACTAGTTAAAATCGATTTTTCTACCATTAATGTTATTGAGGCTAAGGGCGATTTTATTAAAATTAAAACCGACGATAAAAATCACATTGTACACTCTACCCTTAAAAAGGTAGAAGATAAGTTGCCTCCCAATATCTTCTTAAAGGTACATCGATCGTATGTAATTAACCTCTCTAAGATTATAGATATCGAAGACAATAGTGTACTTATTAAACAAGATATTATTCCCGTAAGTAGGTCTAATAGAAGCGAGCTTATGAAACGCTTAAACTTGTTGTAGTTTGTTCAAGTCCATTTAACTATACATAGCGACCGTTTGTCTGTATACTTTTCGCATTAGCCTAATATTCTCTTCAACAGTAGAACGCAATAGTACTTTAGCGGTATTCAAAAGCTACATACTATATGTCTATTATTACACCGCTATTACAGCAAAATGAGCCTACTTCTTGTCCGATGCTAATTCACAAAAAGTCGAAAGTATATCAAGAAATTAGTGAAAAAACAACTCATATTGCATTTATTGGGCTTCAAAAAGAAAGTATAGCTCAATTACTTCGTTTAGGAGCGCGCTATCGTGTTGTTGGGTTTGATATTCATAAGAATACTATTCAAGAGTTGCAGCAACACAGAGATCCATTTCAAAAAATAAGAATAAACAAGAATCAATTAACTTTTAGTGTTCGAAATAACGTCTCTGTTGTTTATAAGTATAATGACGCCGAAGGAATTTATGTAATACATTTAGCACGCGATTTCTCTGCAACTACTTCAGAATTTAATGTAACGTATACCAAGGAAATTGGAAATGCCTTAAAAATTGATTTTGTAAACCACATTCCTACTAGTGCAAGTAAAGATGCTGAGGTTATTGAGCGAAAGCCAAGAGTTATCATCGATACATTTCAAGAAGAATAACACATGTAATCCCCCCTTTTATCTACTTGCCCCCCAAAATAGCATAAGACTACAAATTGATTATCAGTATTTTAACAAAAAAATAAACATACTGATTTAAATTTTTGTAGTTTTGTATTTATGTTAAAACAAACGCTATATCGTATTTCTTCTTGTATTATGGCTTTGGTATTGCTTTGCTCTACCATGTCGTTTACAGTAAGTATGCATTATTGTGGAGACACTTTAGTAGATACAGCCGTTCTAGAAAAAGCACGTACTTGTGGTATGCAAGACCTAGCCAGTGATGCTATGGAGCTAATGAAAGGATGTTGTTCTACCGAAGAGTTTAGTGTTGACGGACAGGATGTTTACCCTGCTCCAACTTTCGATCTTAAGTTTCAACAAGACCTCTTTATTGCCTCATTTGTACTATCGTACCATGCGTTGTTTATCCCCCAAGACAAAGAAGTTAACTTCTTCTTTGATGGGCCTCCTCCATTTAGTGTCAGGCACCGCTACAAACTAAACGAATCTTATTTAATCTGATTTTAGCGTAGTAAACTTCTCCCTGTAGAGTATATTCTTCAGGAAATTCCGTGTATACGGTAATTATATGTTCACTATTAAAATTTCACGATTATGCTCAATAAAAGCATTAAATTCTTTATCGACAATAAGCTTATCGCTGGACTTCTGCTGCTATTCATTTTAGCTTGGGGAAGTATTCATGCTCCTTTTAATTGGAAAGTTCCTTTTTTACCAAATAATCCTGTAGCGGTAGATGCCATTCCAGATATTGGAGAAAACCAACAAATTGTTTTTACCCAATGGGATGGTCGCTCACCACAAGATATAGAAGATCAAATTTCCTATCCGTTAACTTCAACCCTATTAGGAATACCAGGAGTAAAAACCATCCGAAGTTCCTCAATGTTTGGGTTTTCTAGCATTTACATCATTTTCGAAGAAGATATAGACTTTTACTGGAGTCGAAGTAGAATTCTTGAAAAATTAAACTCACTCCCCAGCGGAATCCTTCCTCAAAATGTGACCCCTGTTTTAGGGCCAGATGCAACCGGATTAGGACAAATTTTTTGGTATACCCTAGAGGGCAGAGACGAAGAAGGAAATGTAACCGGTGGATGGGATTTACACGAACTCAGAAGCATTCAAGATTACTACGTAAAATATGCGTTATCGGCAGCAAGCGGAGTTTCGGAAGTTGCTTCTATTGGAGGGTATGTTCAGGAATATCAAATCGATGTAGATCCTGAATTAATGCGACAATACAACATTAGCTTACAACAAGTGGTGAGTGCGGTCAAAAAAAGCAATCGCGATATTGGTGCGCAAACCTTAGAAATAAATCAAGTTGAATACCTTGTAAGAGGCTTAGGATATATCAAATCGATTGCAGATATAGAAAGTGCAGTCATTACATCAACCGATTTTACAGCGCTTAAAATTAAAGATATTGCACGGGTTTCTTTAGGGCCTGCAGCACGTAGAGGTATTTTAGACAAAGAAGGTGCAGAAGCTGTGGGTGGAGTTATTGTAGCGCGTTATGGCGCTAATCCAATGGAGGTCATTACCAATGTAAAAGCCAAGATTACTGAACTCAGTTCAGGACTTCCTTCAAAAGTATTACCCGATGGAAGAACCTCACAGGTAACTATTGTTCCTTTTTACGATAGAACCGAATTAATTCAAGAGACTTTAGGAACCTTAAACGAAGCATTAACCCTGGAGATTTTAATTACCATTCTGGTTATTGTGGTCATGGTTTTTAACCTAAGAGCATCTATCCTCATCTCCAGTTTATTACCCGTTGCGGTATTTATGGTTTTTATTGCCATGAAAATGTTTGGTGTAGATGCAAACATAGTTGCCTTATCTGGTATTGCCATCGCAATTGGAACCATGGTAGATGTAGGGGTTATTCTTTCAGAAAACATTCTTCGTCATTTAGATGAAAACAAAAAAGGAGTCCCCATTAATACTGTAGTATATACCGCAACCGCAGAAGTCTCGGGAGCAATTGTCACGGCCGTTATGACAACCATTATTAGTTTTATACCTGTATTCACTTTAATGGGTGCTGAAGGGAAACTATTTAGACCTTTGGCGTTTACCAAAACATTTGCCCTAACAGCAGCAATTATCATCGCCCTGTTTTTAATTCCGCCTTTTGCAGCGTTATTATTTCAAAAACAACGTGTGAGAATAGTGGGAAAATACAGTATTAGTATTCTAATGGCATTATTTGGTATAACTGCAATGATACTCGGTTATACCCTTGGAGGGATCTTACTTGCTTTTGCTGTGGTATCGTTTTTACGTTGGAATCAAACCCTTGGCGAAAAGACGGCTAACAGATTCAATAGTATTATTTCTGCTATAGTAATTGTTGTGCTCTTAGCGAACTATTGGAGACCTTTAGGGGTGGCAGAAAATATATTCTGGAATATCGTTTTTGTAGCACTGATTTGTTTCGGACTGTTAGGCGTATTTGTGCTATTTAGAAAAAACTATACCCGAATACTTATGTGGGCACTCAATCATAAACTCTTGTTTTTAGCAATCCCTACCACTTTAGTAGTTTTCGGTTTTATGATCTTTAAAAATACCGGCAAAGAATTTATGCCGTCCTTAAATGAAGGGTCCTTTTTATTAATGCCCACCTCCATGCCACATGCGGGTGTAGCGCAAAACAAAAAGGTGTTACAACAGTTAGACATGGCAGTAGCCAGTATTCCTGAAATCGAAACCGTCGTTGGAAAAGCGGGTAGAACAGCCTCTGCGTTAGACCCAGCACCACTATCAATGTACGAAAACATGATTCAATATAAACCAGAATACATGTTAAATGAATCGGGCAAACGTCAACGTTATAAAACCAATATTGAAGGGCTTTTTGAATTAAAAGACGGACGTTTTATAGCGAATCCAAACACAACAAACGGAGCATCGTTTACTAAAGTTAAACGAAGTCAACTCATTGAAGATTCGGAGGGTTCTTTTTATAGAAATTGGCGACCTGAGATACAGTCTCCTAATGATATTTGGAATGAGATTATTCGTGTCACAAAATTACCTGGGGTTACCTCAGCGCCAAAATTGCAACCTATTGAAACCCGTTTGGTAATGCTTCAAACAGGAATGAGAGCTCCTATGGGTATTAAGATAAAAGGGCAAAATCTCAAACAAATTGAGGCCTTTGGTGTACAGCTTGAAGGGTATTTAAAACAAGTCGAAGGTGTAAAAACAGAGGCTGTTTTTGCAGATCGTATTGTGGGAAAACCCTACTTATTAATCGCTATTGATCGAGAAAAAATTGCTCGTTATGGCATTTCAATTGACGATGTTCAAGAAGTATTAAAAGTTGCTGTTGGAGGAATGGCCTTAACACAAACTGTTGAGGGAAGAGAGCGTTATGGTATTCGGGTTCGTTATCCTAGGGAATTGCGAGGAAATCCTTCAGACTTAGAGCGTATTTATATTCCCGTTGGAAAAAAGGCATCTATCCCTCTTAGTGATGTCGCGACAATACGATATGAACAAGGTCCACAAGTCATTAAAAGCGAAGATTCGTTTTTAGTCGGCTATGTACTCTTTGATAAATTAGCAGGTTTTGCAGAAGTTTCTGTGGTTGAAAATGCACAACAACTTCTTCAAGAAAAAATTGCTTCTGGAGCATTAACCGTACCTAAAGGAATAACATATCAATTTACAGGCACCTATGAGCATCAGATTCGCTCAGAGAAAACCTTAGCTATGGTGGTTCCTCTAGCCCTGTTGATTATCTTTTTAATCCTGTATTTCCAATTTAAGTCGGTAGCTACATCAATGATGGTGTTTACGGGAATTGCCGTGGCTTTTGCAGGGGGTTTTATTATGATATGGCTCTATGGACAAGCGTGGTTTTTTGACTTCTCGTTTTTTGGCCAGAACCTAAGAGACTTGTTTCAAATGCACCCTATTAACTTAAGTGTCGCGGTATGGGTTGGCTTTATAGCGTTATTTGGAATTGCAACAGATGATGGGGTGGTTATGGCGACCTATCTTACTCAAACTTTCGACCGTAAGAAGCCCAGTTCTAAAAACGAGATTAGAGCTGCAGTGATTGAAGCAGGAGAAAAGAGAATTCGACCTTGTTTAATGACTACTGCAACAACCCTACTCGCTTTATTGCCTATTCTTACCGCTACGGGTAGAGGAAGTGATATTATGATTCCGATGGCAATTCCTAGTTTTGGAGGAATGCTCATCGCCTTAATTACCCTATTTGTGGTACCAGTATTATTCAGCTGGAACGCAGAAGTTCAACTTAAAAAATCCTCAAAATGAAAAGAATCGTTTGTTATAAAAAAATAACCCTCGGGCTAGTTTTGTGTTTATGGAACATGGGGGCATATGGACAACAATTGAATGCACTAATCGAAGATGCCTTACAAAACAATCCAGAGATTCAAAAGTTTGAATTGCAATATAAGATTGCCGCCGAGAAGGTAAATGAGGTAAACTCGCTGCCCAATACAGAATTTGGTGTTGGTGTGTTTGTTAGTGAACCCGAAACAAGAACAGGGGCACAACGCTTAAAAGTGTCGGCCAAACAAATGTTGCCATCATTTGGTGCCATTACAGCGCGCCAAAACTATAGGTCTTCTATGGCAGAGGCAAAGTATGTAGATATTACCATTGCAAAACGAAAGTTGATTGCCGCAGTCTCTAAAGTCTATTACCAACTGTATGAGCTAAACGCAAAACAAGAGATTTTACATCAACAGATTGCCTTACTAAAAACCTACGAAATAATGGCGCTCAAAGCAGTTGAGGTTGATAAAGCATCGGCAGTAGATGTGCTCAAAATACAAATGAGACAAAATGATCTTGTGCAATTGCAACAAGTCTTAGCACATACTTATGTAGCAGAGCAAACTGCCCTTAACAGCTTACTCAACAGAGCAAAGAACACTCCAGTAACGCCTGTTCAAGAACTTGGTCTTCCCGATATAAAAATGGACAACACTAGTGAATACATCGAAGTACACCCCGAGTTAATGAAGTATGATAAACTCTATCAATCTATTGAGCAGTCTGAATTGGTAAACCAAAAAGAACGCAACCCTATGATTGGTTTTGGCCTCGATTATATTGCCGTAGCTGAACGCCCAAATATGAGTTTTGAAGATAATGGAAAAGATATTGTGATGCCTATGTTGAGCATATCTATACCTCTGTTCAATTCAAAACACAGCTCCAAAACAAAACAACATACCCTACAACAAGAAGAGCTCAAATTTCAAAAACAAGACCGTTTAAAACGCTTAGAATCGCTTTTAGACGCGGCGATTAATCAACGAAAAACAGCTAGAATTAGCTATACTACTCAACAAAAAAATCTTCAACAGGCAAAACATGCAGAAGATATTTTGATTAAAACCTATGAAACTAGCAGTGTTGATTTTAAAGACATCTTAGACATTCAAGAGCTTCAACTCAAATTTAGAATGAAACAAATTGAAGCAGTGACCCACTATTATGTGCAATCAACAATCATTAACTATTTAACTCAGTCATGAAACATACCTATTCAATTACCGGAATGACCTGTGGGGGATGCAAAGCCTCTGTTGAGAACTATTTACAAGCTATTGAACATGTGGAAGAAGTCTTTGTAGACCTAGAGAAAGGTGAAGCAACCCTTTCAATGTCTCAACATATTAATACCAAAGTACTGCAAGATGCACTCCCAGAAAAATACACCTTAACAGATAAAAAAGAGGTTAAAACGACACAAAACTATGCTTCTGAGTTTGAAATGGGAGCAGAAAAAAGTAAACTACAACAATTAAAACCCCTGCTTCTTATACTCTTTTACATTGGTACAGCGGCCATTCTTTTGAATCATACACCTTGGAATTTAAGCGCAGCAATGTTAGATTTTATGGGGCTCTTTTATATTGTTTTTAGCTTTTTTAAACTACTAGACTTAAAAGGATTTCCAGCTTCTTTTCAAATGTACGACCCGCTCGCAAAAAGAGTTCCACTATATGGATGGATATACCCTTTTATTGAAACCGCTTTAGGCCTGATGTTTCTTCTTCGCTTTGAAGTAGACATTGCGCTTATATGTACCCTTGTAATACTCGGAATCACCACTATTGGGGTTACTAAAACCTTGCTTGATAAAAAAGCTATTCGTTGTGCATGCCTGGGAACTGCATTGAAATTACCTATGACAGAAGCCACCTTTATCGAGAACGCAATTATGATTGTAATGGCTCTTGTAATGCTCATTAAATAAAAAATGGATAACACTAAAGACATGAAAAAATATATAAACTACATCGGAATACTTGTAATAGGGCTATCCTTAGGATGGGTACTCTTTGGAAATACTCCTAAAGAAGAAACCACCCATGACCACAATAGTGCGCTCAAAACAAGTCAACTATGGACCTGCTCTATGCACCCTAATATTATAAAACCTGCACCTGGAGATTGTCCAATTTGTGGAATGGAGTTAATTCCAGCAGCAGCAACTTCTGAAGGGCTTTCAGCTGATCAATTTAAACTTTCTGAGAATGCTATGGCCTTAGCCAACATTCAAACAAGCATTGTAGGAACAAAGACCTTAACCAATGAAAACGGAATTCAGCTTTCGGGTAAAATAACTGCTAACGAAGAAACCAATACCGTTCAAGTAAGTTATTTTTCGGGAAGAATAGAACAGTTAGACATTGGGTTTGTTGGAGAAACGGTTACAAAAGGACAACTATTAGCTACCGTGTACTCGCCAGAATTAGTGAAGGCACAACAAGAGTTAATCACTTCAATTGCTATAAAAGAGGCGCAACCAGAACTCTATAAAGCGGTAAGGAACAAACTAAAATTATGGAAATTTTCAGAAGCTCAAATCGATGCCATTGAAAAGTCGGGAAAAGTCACTGAAAATGTTCCGATATATGCCACTGTTTCTGGAACTGTTTCTGAAAAACTTGTGGAAGAAGGTAGTTCGATTACGAAAGGACAAATACTCTTTAAAATCGCCAACCTAAACACTGTTTGGGCCAATTTCGACCTGTATGAAAACCAGATAAATGCAGTTAGCGTGGGAGATGCTATTTCAATCACAGCCATTGGGGTTCCAAATACAACATTTAAAAGCAAAGTGTCGTTTATCGATCCTACCCTAAACTCCAAAACGAGAACGCTTAGCTTACGAAGTATCTTAAGCAATAGTCCTCAAGCATTAAAGCCAGGGATGTTTATTCAGGGGAACATTGCTACGAATGCTTTAGCTACAACACAAGCATTATACATTCCTAGTTCTGCGGTGTTATGGACAGGTAAACGTTCTGTAGTCTATTTAAAAACTAACCCAAATGATGCCGTTTTTGAAATGCGAAATGTGGAATTAGGGCCAAAAACTGGAAACTATTATTTGGTTACCGAAGGCTTAAGCGTAGGTGATGAAGTTGTAACTAATGGTGCTTTTACCTTAGATGCAGCAGCACAGTTACAGGGTAAGCAATCGATGATGAATAACACCGGAAGCCAAAAAAACACAAAACAAGAAGTACACCTCAACCATCCGCCTAAAAATATTGAAAGAACACCGGTGAGCGCTGCATTTCAAACAAAATTAAAAACGGTGGTGAGTACCTATATGAGCTTAAAAGACGCTCTAGTACAGGAAGATTTTAAAAGCGCTAAAGAAGCATCTAAAACACTTCAAAACACGATAGCTGCAATTGATATGAACGCTGTCACAGGAACCGCTCATAAAAGCTGGATGACACTTTCTAAAGACATCAAAACGCATGCTAGTGCCATGAATAATGCAGCTGATATAGCGATGCTTAGAACACACTTTAGTGGACTTTCGATCGCTGTAATTAGCACTGTTGAAACCTTCGGTATCAATCAAAAAGTATATGAGCAATTCTGCCCTATGGCAAATCAAAATAAAGGAGCGTACTGGTTAAGCTTCGAGCAAAACATATTAAACCCTTACTATGGGGAAGCTATGCTTACCTGTGGTGAAACACTAAAAACAATTCAATAACCTTTAAATTTTAAATCATGAAAAAAGTAGTATTTAGTATGGCCATGCTAACAGTAATGGCATTTTCTAGTTGTAAAGAGGAAACAAAAAAAGAACCCGAAACTCCAGTAGTTAAAACAGAAGCTATTGTAATGGTAGACGCAACATTTGGGGTTCGTGGTAATTGTGGTATGTGTAAAACAACCATTGAAGAGGCTGCAAAAAGTGTACAAGGTGTAGCTAATGCAAATTGGGACAAGACCAAAAAGAAAATTGATCTTACGCTTGAAGATAAAGGTTTAAACCTAATGATGGTACATAACGCTATCGCAGCTTCAGGATATGACACCGATAAAGTAGGTGCTAATGAAGATGCCTACAACAAGTTGCCTTCATGTTGTCAATACGATCATACTATGGAAATGAATCAAGTTGTGGTAGACACAAAAAACACCGATGGGCACGATCATTAATTAAAATAATGTCTAGAAAAGCCTAGAAAAAAAGCCGCTCTAAAGAGCGGCTTTTTTGTTATTTACCTAATAAAAC
>CBFHVY010000012.1:0-27998 GCA_965659555.1 Flavobacteriaceae bacterium | reverse complement strand
CTCAGCCTAACGGCTATCGCATCAGATTATACGGGTTTCGGAGTTTCAGGCTTTGGAGCAAGTGACGGGAGTATTAATATTACACCAATTGGAGGGACAGGTACGTATACCTATACTTGGGTTGCAGATCAAGGAGGCGTGATTCCTTCAGGTCAAGAGACCAATGAAGATCTTACAGGTTTAGTAGCGGGTCGCTATACGGTAACGATAAATGATGGGAATGGTTGTCCTTTAGGGCCACAATCTTGGATACTTACCCAGCCTACCGAATTGATAATCTCAGAAGTTGTGGCATCACATCAAGATGTATTGTGTTTTGGGGACACCACTGGAGTTTTAGAGATTGCAATAGATCAGGAATCGGTAAGTCCTTACGATTATATTCTTACCGATACCACAACTGGATTTGTAACAGCACGAGCCGACAATGAGACGGCATTGAACTATACCTTTACAGGGTTGGCTGCAGGCACCTATGAGGTAGCTGTAGAAGATGCTAATGGACTAATAAAAACCCTTTCCGCTCTAATTATAAGACAACCCACAGCTATTAATATTAGCTATACCAATACCAACATCACCTGTTATAATGCAAATGATGGGACTATTTTAACAACTGTTGTAGGTGGAGTACCACCCTATACATTTGTTTGGAATGATTTAGCAACAGGAGCCAATAGAATAAACGTAGGGCCTGGAAATTATGAGCTAACAGTTACCGATAGTCAAGGCTGTCAAAAAGTTCAAGCTATTGAGATTTTGGATTCACCGTTGTTTGAAATTACCCCACAAGTTAACAATGTATCTTGTTTTGGTGTAAACGATGGGTCTATTCAATTAAACTTATCAGGAGGTCAAAGTCCAGTTATCGTAACCTGGTCTGATGGAAGCTCCGATGGATTAACGCGAAATAATCTTCCACCTGGTACTTATGGCGTCGTAGTGAGTGATCCATCAGGGTGTTCAATTGCTCGTCAGTTTGTTATTACAGAGCCTAATGTATTAGTTTTAAATGCAATCATTCAAGATGCAACGGATTGTTTAAATCCAGATAGTGGAGCTATAGATTTGCAAATCCTTGGAGGAGTTCCCCCTTTTACCATTACATGGTCTAACGGAGCAACTTCAGAAGATCTTCAAAATATTGGTGCCAACACCTATAGTGTTCAAGTAACCGATGCCAACGGATGCCAAGAGAGTGGTAGTTATACTGTAATTAGACAAGCACCATTAAGTCTTCAGATTCAAGAACAGTTTAATGCAAATTGTACTACACAAAATGTAAGTCAAATAACAACTTTAGCTATTGATGGAGGTGTTCCTCCTTATACCATTGCATGGTCTAGTGGTGTGGTAAGCGGAGCGAATAACGAAATTATGGAAACAACTCAGAACGGAGTTTATTTTGCTACAGTAACCGATGCAGTTGGTTGTCAAGAACAACTGTCGTTTACCGTAGATATACAAGAAATAGGAACGCCAGAATTCAGCTTTACATCATTGTCATTTGATACCTATAGGTTGTATTCTGTTAACGATCCCATACTGTTCACTAGTGAATCTACAGGTGATGTCGTAAATTATATCTGGGACTTTGGCGATGGAACTACTTCTACAGAACAAAACCCATCGCATACCTATGCTACTATTGGAGATTATCAAGTGAGTTTAACTGTAGAATACACTTACAATTGTTCAGCAACTATAACCAAAAGCATCAGCATAGAAAAAGGATATAATATAGTATTGCCAAATGGATTTACGCCTAATGGTGATGGTATTAACGATGTGATAAGACCTGTTTTTACAGGAATGAATGAGGTTGAAATGCAGATCTATGATACGTGGGGTAATATGATTTATTCTGAAAAAGGAGCAGTACTTCGGGGTTGGGATGGCACCTTAAATGGCAAAGAATTAGAAAACGGAAATTATATGATGCGTGTACATGCTACCGTTTTTTATGGTTTAGTAGTGAAGTTAAACGGAACAGTAACACTCATTAAATAGGTAGGTTATGAAGAAGATTCTAATTTTTGTATTGCTTTTTTTAGTGAAAGACCTTTTTGCTCAAGACCCTGTATTCACCCAAGCATTTATGATTCCCGAAACCTTAAATAGTGGTTTTACGGGATCAACAGAATCAACAAATGTAGGAATGGTTCATCGAGTGCAATGGCCAAGTTTAGATCTTAGTGTAACTACACAATATGCATTTTTTGATACATGGATTGACGGCATGAACAGTGGTATTGGAGTGAGTATTTTAAATCATAAAGAAACGACTACCAATTATACCTTTACACAAGTAAACTTTAATTATGCATTAGCTTTTCAGATTTCAAGGGAATGGTATTTTAGACCCAGTGTTTCTGTAGGTTTAGGAATGAAAAATGCAGGATTTCAAAACATACTACTAGAAGATCAAATAAGTATTGGAACTGGAGTGATTAATGGTGGAAGTATAGATCCCTCCTTATTAAATCAACAACGTACATTCTTCGATTTTAGTTCTTCGTTGTTATTTCATAATGCAAATTCGTGGATAGGAATTACCTTGAAACATTTAAACAAGCCAAACATTGCATTTACAGCTCAGGGAGATGTTCCTTTAAACATGTTTCTCTCTGTTCATTCAGCTATAGAATTACCATTTTCGAAAATGTATTTGTTTAGAAATATGAGTGAAGATCATAAGTTTTATGTCTTGTCTAACTTTATGAATCAAGGTCAATACACGAGGTTTGATCTTGGAACTCAATATGTATATGATAAATTTTCGGTTGGATTTTTAGCAGCGACTAATCCCAAAAAATCTGAATTCAACACGCCATTTCTTACCTCTATCAATGCATTTGTGGGCGTAAAATGGAAAGGGTGGAAGTTTAGTTATTCTCAAGATTTTACCACAACGAATATTGGAAATACTGGTGGAGTATATGAGATCGTAGCAACCTACGATTTCGGATTTAAAAATTTTAGACGCTTAGATTGTCCAAAACTATTTTAATAAAAAGGCCCTGTTCTTACAGGGCTTTTTTGTGTTCAATTAATAGGCATCTTCATGCACCATTTTAACAGCTCTTCCGCTGGGTTCGTTCATGTTTTGAAAGCTTTTGTCCCACGCTAAGGCTGTAGGAGAACTACAGGCCACAGAAGGTACAGAGGGCACTGTTAATGCAGCAGTGTCTGATGCAAAATGCTGTTCGAAAATAGCACGATAGTAAAACTCTTCTTTGGTTCTTGGAGTTTGTGTTGGAAAACGAAACTGAGCATGTTCCATTTGTTCGTCACTTACCGCAGCACTCACTAGATCTTTTAATGAATCTATCCAGTTGTAGCCTACGCCATCAGAAAATTGTTCTTTCTGACGCCAAGCCACACTTTCAGGTAAATAGGCTTCAAAAGCTTTTCGTAAGACCCATTTTTCCATGCGCTCTCCATTAATCATTTTGTCTTGTGGATTAATGCTCATGGCAACATCCATAAATTCTTTGTCTAAAAAAGGGACTCTACCTTCAATACCCCAAGCTGCTAGACTTTTGTTTGCACGTAAGCAATCGTATTGATAGAGTTTGTCTAGTTTACGAACGGTTTCTTTATGAAACTCCTCAGCATTTGGTGCTTTGTGAAAATATAAATACCCCCCAAATAATTCATCGGCGCCTTCACCAGAAAGGACCATTTTAATACCCATAGATTTGATAACTCTTGCCATTAAATACATTGGAGTAGAAGCTCTAATTGTGGTAATATCGTAGGTTTCTAAATGATAGATTACATCTCTAATGGCATCGAGTCCTTCTTGAATAGTAAAGGTAATTTCATGGTGAACCGTGCCAATATGCTCTGCTACTTTTTTCGCAGCAATTAAGTCTGGCGAACCTTCTAGTCCCACAGAAAAGGAGTGTAATTGTGGCCACCAAGCCTCGGTAGTGTCATCGTTTTCAATTCGTTTTTGTGCATATTTTTTAGCGATAGCTGAAGTAATCGAAGAGTCTAAGCCTCCCGAAAGTAAGACTCCATAAGGCACATCAGACATCAATTGTCTATGTACTGCGGCTTCCAATGCTGTTCGTACCTCTTCAATACTGGTCTTATTTTCTTTTACCGCATCGTATTCCATCCAATCTCTCTTGTACCATTGTGTTAATGTGCCTGTTGCGCTACTCAAATAATGTCCTGGTGGAAAAATCTCAATACTATTACAAATTCCTTCCAATGCCTTTAATTCTGAAGCCACATAAAAAGTTCCGTTTTTATCTCTACCCATATAGAGTGGAATAATACCCATATGGTCTCTAGCAATTAGGTATTCGTCTTTATGAGCATCATACAGTGCAAAACCAAAAATGCCATTCAAATCATCAAGGAAGTCTACTCCTTTTTCTTGATAAAGTGCTAAAATCACCTCACAATCCGATTGGGTTTGAAATGCATAGTCTTGGGTAAGTTGCTTTCGTAATGTTCTGTGATTATAAATTTCACCGTTGGCGGCTAAAATTAATTGTTGGTCTTTGCTAAACAAAGGTTGTTTTCCTGAGGCAGGATCTACAATAGCTAATCGTTCATGACACATAATGGTTTTATCGGAAGCATAAATACCACTCCAATCGGGACCTCTATGTCTAATGCTTTTTGACATTTCTAAGAGTTGAGGTCTTAGGGTTTCGCTAGATTCTTTAATGTCGAAGGCACATACTATTCCACACATATTTGTATATTTTGTTATAATTATACTACAAATCAATATAAAAAGTTTTAATAAATTATAAAATCAAATAAAAAGATTACAAATAGTAATTATAATACCTAAAATAGGTGTTATATGTAATTAACAAACAGGTATTATCGCTCTTAACTTATAATTTGAAGAAGTATTTAAAAAAAGGCGTGAAATGTTTGTCGTATTTAAATTCTGTATTTACTTTTGCATAGAAATGAAATTACAACAAAACATATGGTGGTGGAACTCTCTTAGCTAAGCAAGTGAGAACAATCCTATATGCGCATATATCATACCAAAGGCTTATCTCACGATAAGCCTTTGTTGGTTTCAATTCTATAGTAATATATCCTCTTATGAAGCATTTAAAGTTTACAAGTATTTCTAAAAAGCAGTTGGCAGATACGACCACTCCAGTGAGTTTGTATCTAAAAATTAGAGATACCTACGCGAATAGTTTGTTGTTAGAAAGTTCAGATTATCACAGTAAAGAAAATAGTTATTCTTTTTTGTGTATCGCCCCTCTAGTGACCATAAAAGCCGAAGATGATTATTTAAAGTTATACGCAAATAATACTTGTTTACATGCTGAAGCCATTCAAAAAAACTTTTATACAGTATTCGAAAATTACTGTAATGCTATAACCGTCGATGCTCCAGATGCCCTGAACTCATTTAATGGCTTATATGGGTATACTACTTTTGATGCCGTACAGTATTTCGATACGATAAGTCTCAATTCGAAAGAAGCACCTTCGGCGATTCCCTTGGTACAGTACAGTTTTTATAGGTTTATAATAGCCATTAATCATTTTAAAAATGAGATGTTACTTATCGAAAACATTCCTGAAGGAGAGCATTCAAGACTTCACGAAATCGAAAATATAGTCAACTCACAATCGTTTGCAAAATATGATTTTCATTTTGAAGGGGAAGAAACCTCCAATTGTACCGATGCTGAATTTTTAGCCAATGTGAGTAAAGCTAAAGAACATTGTAAGCGAGGTGATGTTTTTCAATTGGTTTTGTCTAGGCAGTTTCAACAAAAATTTACTGGAGATGAGTTTAATGTATATCGAGCCCTTCGCTCTATTAACCCTTCACCATACTTGTTTTATTTCGATTACGGGTCCTTTAAATTGATGGGGTCGTCTCCTGAGGCACAGATTAAAATTGAAGATAAAAAAGCGGTGATCAATCCTATTGCAGGTACGTTTTTACGAACTGGAGACGATGAAAAAGATAGCGCTTTAGCAAAAGCATTAACCAACGATCCCAAGGAAAATGCCGAGCATGTAATGTTGGTAGATTTGGCGCGAAACGATTTAAGTAAACATGCAACAGATGTTACTGTAGAAACCTATAAAGAAGTACAATACTTCAGTCATGTGATTCACCTAGTTTCAACGGTAACAGGAACGATAACCGGCAAGCCTATTGAAATTGTTGGAGATACATTTCCGGCAGGAACCTTAAGTGGAGCGCCTAAATACAAGGCGATAGAATTAATAGATCGTTATGAAAACCAAACCCGCGGATTTTATGGGGGATGTGTTGGTTTTATGGGACTCAATGGAAATGTCAACCAAGCCATAGCCATTCGGTCTTTTGTGAGTAAAAACAATACGCTTTACTACCAAGCAGGAGCGGGAATCGTTATTCGATCCGATGAACAAAAGGAGCTACAAGAAGTTGCGAATAAGTTAGCAGCATTAAAAAAGGCATTAGAATTGGCCGAAGAGATATAAGATGAAGATAGTTGTACTCGATAATTACGATTCATTTACCTATAATTTGGTGCATATCATAGAAGATATTGTGGGCGAATTGCCTACCGTGTATCGTAATGATGAAATTGCCTTAGAGGCACTTGGAGATTTCGACGCGATGGTTTTATCACCTGGTCCTGGAATTCCAGATGAGGCTGGAATTCTAAAAGAAGCTATTCGTAGGTACGCAGGAAAGATGCCTATTTTCGGAGTGTGTTTAGGCCTTCAAGCCATTACTGAAGTTTTTGGAGGACGCATTGAAAACCTTAATGATGTGTATCATGGGGTAGCTACTGATATGACTGTTTTGGCTAAAGAAAGTGTCTTGTTTCGTAATATACCAGCGGTTTTTCCAGCTGCAAGATATCATTCTTGGATTGCTTCTTCAGAAGATTTTCCTACCGATTTAGACATCACCGCAGTAGATGAGTTTGGAAGCATCATGGCATTACAACACAAAGCCTATCCTTTGTATGCGGTACAGTTTCATCCAGAATCTATTTTAACACCAGACGGAAAGCAAATGATTCAAAATTTTATAGAAAGCATTTCATGAAGACGATATTAAATACCTTATTTGAACAAAAAAGATTGACCAAGGCACAATCTAAAGAAGTGCTTATCAATATTGCTAAAGAGCAGTATAACGCTTCAGAGATTGCAGCGTTTATGACCGTGTTTTTAATGCGTCCTGTTTCTGTGGAAGAACTAAGCGGATTTAGAGAAGCTTTGTTAGAGCTGGCCATTCAAATTGACTTGTCTGAATTTAATACCATAGATTTATGCGGTACTGGAGGAGACGGTAAAAACACTTTTAACATCTCAACATTAACCTCTTTTATTGTTGCAGGTACAGGAAACAAAGTTGCCAAACACGGAAACTATGGAGTGTCTTCAGCATCGGGTTCTTCAAATATGTTAGAATATTTGGGGTACACTTTTACCAACGATGAAAGTACGCTTAAAAAGCAGTTAGATAAAACCAATATTTGCTTTTTACACGCGCCCTTATTTCATCCAGCAATGAAGGTGGTAGCACCCATTCGACGTGCTCTAGGGGTAAAAACCTTTTTTAATATGTTGGGGCCACTTGTCAATCCAAGTCAGCCCCAAAATCAATTGGTTGGAGTATTCAATCTTGAAGTGGCAAGAGTGTATAATTATATACTTCAAAAATCGACCTCAAACTATGGAGTAGTACACGCGTTAGATGGTTATGATGAAATCTCTTTAACTGGCGACTTCAAGCTGTTTACACGAACTGCAGAACAACAAATAAGTCCAGAACAACTCGGATGTAAACGCATTCCACAAGAAGCTATTTTTGGAGGAGATTCTGTAGCCGAAGCCGCGAAAATATTTAGTGCAATCATAGCAGGTAACGGAACAGAGGCACAAAACAACGTAGTGCTAACCAATACGGCATTTGCACTTCAAACATTCGACCCTTCTAAATCCTTTGAGGTAGCCTTTGAAGAAGCACAATCTTCTTTATTTGGCGGAAAAGCAAAAGAGAGTTTAACCCAATTAATTGAACATTCTTAACGAAGTATTGTATGACTATTTTAGATAAAATTATTGCCTTCAAGAAAAAAGAGATTGCTAAAATAAAAGCAGATGTCCCTCTAAAAAAATTGGTAGAAAGTCCCAACTTTAATAGAACCCCCATCTCATTACGGGCAGCATTAACCGATCCATATTCTACTGGGATTATTGCCGAATTTAAACGTCAAAGTCCTTCAAAAGGAGTAATCAATGGAAGTGCTACCATAGAGGAAGTTACCGAAGGGTATTTAGCGGCTCGTGTTGCTGCACAATCCATTTTAACCGATACTTCTTTTTTTGGAGGAACCATGGTCGATCTTATGCAAGCTCGAGTGATTAATCAACAAACTCCAATTTTACGAAAAGACTTTATTGTAGATGGGTTTCAAATAGTAGAAGCCAAAGCAATTGGTGCCGATGTTATTTTACTTATTGCGGCTTGCTTAACCAAAGAAGAACTAAAGAACTACGGAGCTCTAGCTGCCGAATTGGGCTTAGAAGTGTTGTATGAAGTACACACCCAAGAAGATCTAGATAAGATAGAACTCGACAATAAAATTATTGGAATTAACAATAGAAACTTAAAGACTTTTGAGGTAGATCTTGAGCATTCTATTCAGTTAGCCGATCAAATTCCGAGTTCTTGTGTTCGTGTTTCTGAAAGCGGTATAAGTGACCCTAGAATTATTGTAGGACTCAAAGAATTTGGCTTCCAAGGATTCTTAATTGGAGAAACGTTTATGAAAGAAGAGGATCCAGGAGCAGCATGTGAAGCTTTTATCAATCAAATACGTTAATCAAATGGCTCTTAAACTCAAAGTTTGCGGAATGAAATATCAAGATAATATCCTTGAAGTAGCTGCATTGCAGCCCGATTATCTGGGGTTTATTTTCTACGATGCCTCAGCACGAAACTTTGAAGGAATCATTCCAGACCTCCCAAAAAATAGTAAAAAAACAGGAGTCTTTGTAAATGAGCTACTCGAGATAGTAGTTTCCTTAGCACAAGAATACCGTTTAGAAGCCCTACAGCTTCATGGAGATGAATCTGTTGCTTATATACAAGAGATAAAAAATCATTTACCTACCGTTGAAATTATTAAGGTCTTTGGTGTTCAAGAACAATTTGATTTTTCTTCCATGGAAGCATATACAACCGCAGTAGATTACTTTTTATTCGATACCAAAGGCAAGCACAGAGGAGGTAATGGGGTTAAGTTCGATTGGACGGTCTTGCGAGACTATCCATATACCACTCCTTTCTTTTTAAGTGGAGGTATTGGACCACATGATGGTGAAGCCATTCGGCAAATTGTTCAGAGTGGATTACCCATATATGGAGTAGACATTAATAGTAAATTCGAATCGGCACCAGGTAAAAAAAATAGTAGTGAAGTGGCACGCTTCAAAAACAAACTAACATAAGATATGACATCAAAATTTCACCCAGACGAGCATGGATATTTCGGACAATTTGGAGGCGCTTTTATTCCCGAATTACTGTATCCTAATGTAAAAGAGTTAGCTGAAAATTATATTCAAATCATAGCTTCAGAAGAATTTCAAACCGAGTATAAAAACTTGTTAAAAGACTATGTTGGTAGACCTACTCCTTTGTATTTGGCAAAGCGTCTTTCAGAAAAATATGGTGCACATATTTACCTAAAGCGAGAGGACTTAAATCACACCGGAGCGCATAAAGTAAACAATACCATTGGTCAGATTTTGATTGCTCAAAAGTTGGGTAAAACTAAAATTATTGCCGAAACAGGAGCAGGGCAACACGGTGTTGCCACAGCTACAGTCTGTGCCCTAATGGGGTTAGAATGTACGGTTTTTATGGGTGAAAAAGACATCGTAAGACAAGCTCCAAACGTAGCGAGAATGAAGATGTTGGGAGCTAAAGTAGTGGCTGCTACAAGTGGTAGTAAAACCTTAAAAGATGCGACCAATGAAGCCATACGCTATTGGATTCAGCATCCAGAAACTTTTTATTTGATTGGTTCTGTGGTGGGTCCACATCCACACCCCGATATGGTTGCTCGCTTACAAGCTGTTATTTCAGAAGAAATGAAATGGCAATTAAAAGAAAAAACAGGCAAAGAAAACCCCGATACTATTATTGCCTGTGTGGGTGGTGGAAGTAATGCAGCTGGAGCATTTTATCATTATATGGATGATGAAGCTGTGGAGCTTATTGCTGTAGAAGCCGCAGGTATGGGGGTACATTCTGGGGAAAGTGCAGCAACGTCTCAACTTGGTGAAGTGGGAATTATTCACGGTAGTAAAACTATTCTTATGCAAGATGAATACGGTCAGATTGTAGAGCCATACTCTATTTCTGCGGGCTTAGATTACCCGGGAGTGGGCCCATTACATGCCTATTTATACGAAACAAAACGTGCAAAATTTATGAATGCTACCGATGCAGAAGCTCTTGAGGCGGCCTATGAGTTGACTAAAATAGAGGGAATCATTCCTGCATTGGAAACAGCACATGCCTTAGCAGTTTTACCTAAACTTGATTTGAAAAAAGATCAAGTGGTGGTGATTAACTTATCGGGTAGAGGAGATAAAGATTTAGAAACCTATATCAAGCACTTATCGGAATAATTTATTAGAACACTGTAGCACGATTAGTTATGAATTCAATCAAAAAAAGAATAGATTCTAAAAAAGATAATGTATTGTCTATTTACTTTACTTCTGGTTTTCCAGAATTAAACGACACAGGAGCTATAATTACTGCTCTTGAGAAAAGCGGAGTCGATTTTATTGAAGTAGGGTTGCCGTATTCAGACCCTCTTGCCGATGGACCTACCATACAAAACAGTAGTATGAAAGCCCTTCAAAACGGAATCAATTTAGACATTGTTTTTGACCAACTCTTGGCACTTAAAGATACCCACACGGTGCCCTTAGTGTTAATGGGATATATCAATCAATTGTTAAAGTATGGTGAAGAGCGATTTTGTGAAAAGGTAGTGGCTTGTGGTATTGATACGGTTATTATTCCAGACCTTCCAATAGTGGCATATGAAACACATTACAAGGCCTTGTTTGAGCGCTACGGAATCGCCAATGTCTTTTTGATTACTCCTCAAACTTCAGAAGAGCGTATTCGTAAAATAGATGCCTTATCGAATTCCTTTATTTATATGGTGGCTTCCTCATCGATTACAGGAGCTAAGGGTGAAATTTCAACCGAACAGATTGCCTATTTTGAGCGTATTAAAGCTATGGACTTGCAAAGTAAACGCATTATAGGTTTCGGAATTTCAGACCGTCAAACCTTTAGCACAGCTTGTGCCTATGGCGATGGCGCTATTATTGGTTCAGCGTTTATAAACATGTTGGCACAAAATGGAGTCTCTGGTATTCCTGAGTTTGTAGAGGCTATAAGAGCTTAAAAACAGTACCAGTTTATCGTGTGTTAAACACAATGTACGCGTCGCTTTATCGTTAGTATACTTTCTTACCGTTTACGTAGGTAGCTGTTGCAGAAGTATTAGGTATTTTACTGCCTTCAACCGTCATAATATTTTGATTTAGAAAAACAAAGTCGGCAAACTTACCCGGTTCAATACTTCCTTTTTCTTCTTCCTCGAAATTAGAATAGGCTGCCCAAAGGGTCATCCCTTTAAGCGTTTCCTCACGTGTTAGCGCATTTTCCATTTGAAAACCACCTTCTGGATAGTTGTCGGTATCTTTTCTAATGGTTGCCGCATAAAAGGTTAAAAATGGACTCACTTGTTCTACTGGAAAATCGGTGCCTAAAGCAACTTTTCCATAGGCATTGAGTAAATCTTTAAAGGCATAGGCTCCTTTCATTCGTTCTTTTCCAATACGGTCTTCTGCCCAGTACATATCGCTAGTTGCGTGGGTAGGTTGTACAGATGGAATAACATTATTAAAGAGGTCAAAATCTTCGGGAGATACAATTTGAGAATGCTCATTTCTCCAACGTCTTCCTGTTTCTCCTTTTAGCGCCTCTTTATATACCTTAAGTACCCAAGTGTTGGCAGAATCTCCGATAGCATGGGTATTCATTTGATAATCTGATGTAGCAATCTGCTTGGCTATTTCTTGGTACCGCTCTGGGGCATAAATTAAAGCACCAAAGTGATTGTCGCGATCGCTGTAGGGTTGTCTCATGGCTGCTCCTCTAGATCCTAAGGCTCCATCGCCATAGACTTTAAAAGAACGTACATTTAGATAGTCGGTTTTAATGATTCCTTGATCAATAAAATAATCTAAGTTTTTCTGACTTGCCGACACCATGGCATACACTCTCATTTTTAGCTCTCCAGTTTTATGCAAACTATCTATTAGCATGATGGCATCTTTTTCTAGGCCTGCATCGTCTACAGTGGTTAACCCATACGAAAATGCTATTTTTTGAGCTTCTAATAATCCATCAACAGACTCTTGTAAGGTAGGTTGGGGAATCTTTATAAAACCCATGGCTGCGTCGATTAAAACCCCTGTCATTTTTCCGTCTTTAACAATGATTTCCCCTCCAGAAATAGGAGTGTCTTTGGTAATTCCTGACAAATCAATTGCAGCTTGATTAACCAGTAAAGCATGTCCGTCAACTCTTCCAATAGCTACTGGAGTGTTAGGAAAAAGTTGGTCTAACTTTTCTTTTGTGGGGAATTCTTTTACTTCCCAATCATTTTGATCCCACCCTCTTCCTGTAATAAATGTGGTGTTTTTTTCTTTTTGAAATGTAACTAAACGCTCTAAGACTTCATCATAGCTTTTTGTACCTTCTAAGGCTACCTTTTGCTGTTGTAACCCAAAGCGATAAAAATGGCAATGCGCGTCGATAATACCTGGAATTACAGTTTGACCTTTTCCATCTACAGTATTATCTGAAATGTATTGTTTAAGAATGTCTTGAGTAGTTCCTACGGCAACAAACTTGCCTCCATTCACGGCAAAGGCTTCCGCAGTACTAAAGGTTTGGTCTACTGTATATATTTGTGCATTGGTAACAATAAGGTCTACTTTTTGCGGACCACAAGCTCCCATAAAGAAAGAAAGAAATAAGAGAATACTGAGGTTTTTCATAATTTAAGAGATTACATGATTATAATCATAGCGTTTTTATATACTTCGTAGATATAATACATCAACACAAATTGTAAAGGAATTCTCATCCAAGCAATATAGTGCGAGCCAATGGCAGGTTTTTTTTTGAATGCATCCCAAATATGAATCGGTAAGAATAGTATTAACAAGAAAAAAATACCTAATGCGGCTTCTTTTTCAAATCTAGAAAACACTAGCCCTAATCCCAATACAAATTCAATAATTCCTATTCCATAATTCACCCATAATTTAGGTAAAAAATTAGGGATAAAATGCTTAAACAGTTTTGGTTTTGCAAGGTGCATTACCCCAGCAAACATAAATAAAACAGCATAAAGAATTTTAATGATAAAAACTGTTGAGCTTAACATGATTAAGGTTTTACAAGGGTGTTTTGATAAAGGTATTTATCCATTAAATAAATGATACTTGCCATGGAAGCACTTCCGAGTTCAAGTTCTCTTTTGTTTACTTTATCAAAAGTATCTATGGTGGTATGGTGATAGTCGAAATAACGCTGACTATCGGGTCTATATCCTACTAAGGTTACAGCCTCTCCTTTAAGTGGAGAAATGTCGGCGCCACTTCCTCCTGTAGTAATATCGTGAAGACCGTAAGGAGCTAATAATTTTTTCCAACTTTGCACCAATTTTACATTGCTTGGATTGGCATCAATTGAGAAGCCTCTTGGAGTATGTCCGCCCGCATCAGACTCTAAACCACCAATGTGATTTTCTCTATTGAGTTTTGCCAATTCAGCATATTTTTTTGCTCCTCGAGTTCCGTTTTCTTCATTCATAAAAAAGACAACGCGGAGGGTGTTTTTAGGTTTGATATTGTTCTTTTTAAACAGGTAGGCTACTTCTAGAGATTGTACAATTCCTGTACCATCATCATGTGCCCCTTCAGCTAAATCCCATGAGTCTAAATGTCCGCCAACAACCATAATGTTTTCGGGTGTTTCACTTCCTCTTAATTCTCCTACTACATTAAAAGATGGAGCATCGGGTAGGGTTTCGCAATTTTGTTTGAAGTAGAATTTTAAATTCGGGGTATTCTTTAGATCCTCACTTAATATAGTTGCTGCTCTTGAACTAATTGCAGCGGTTGGAATGTATTGTTCGCGAGGAATATCTCCATAACTCATGGTTCCTGTGTGTGGATAATCATCAATTCCGTTGGTCATAGATCGAACGATAACACCTTTGGCCCCATAAACACCGCAAACACTTGCGCCTCTAACGCGTTGACCGACACAACCTCCATATGCTTGAAAGGTATTGATTAAGGTGTTGTCGAAAGCTCCATTGAAAAACACAATTTTACCTCTCATTTTCTCACCTAATGCTGTTGCTTCTTCTAGACTTTGTACTTCGATGACTTCTGCGGTAACTCCATTTTTAGGGGTAGCGATAGAAAAACCAAGCGCAGCGATAGGAACATTTTTTTTGGTTCCGTTTACGGTATAATACGCCTCTTCTTTAGCACCACGTACCCAATGGGGAACCATTACAGGTTGCAGCCAAACAGAGTCTAAGCCCACTTCTTTCATGAGTCGTTCTCCCCAAACTACGGCTTTAGCAGCTTCTGGAGATCCAGACAAACGCCCACCTACATTTTTGGTAAGATCTCTCAGCCATTCATAAGATTGTCCTTGAGTTAGCGCACTGTTAAATAGTTGCTTAATCTTGGTCGAGTCTGTTTTTTCTTCGGTGGTTAATGCCTCAGATAGACTTGTAGTGGTTGTTGCTTTTTCTGCGCAAGAAAATAGCCCTGTACATACTAATAAAAGAAGTATTTTTTTCATGGTTTTGGTTTAGGAGCCTAAAAATACATAAAAAACAGGGAATGATTTTCATTCCCTTAGACTTCTTTTAAAAAGGACTTTCGTTAAAAATCAAACTTATAGGAGAGTCCAGCCATCAGTTGAAATCCCATAACATTAAAATTTGTAAAACGTTCGTAAGTAGTGTTAAATAGATTATTCACCTTAACATACGCCGAAAGTCTACTATTGATGTGGTAACCTCCATTTAAATTGACATCGAAATAGCTTGGCAGTGTTTGAATTCGTGTGGTTGATGGGAATGTTCCAGTATAATTTAAGACTTTTCTACTGCCATAGAAAAATAACTGAGCCCCAGCATACCATTGATTCTCGGTGTATTGAGCACTTGCCGAACCTTCAAAAGGAGGAAGGTTCCAAGCCTCTTGTTGGTTTTCGAGGGTATAGGCATTAAAGGCGCCATAGAAACTCAAGGCGAGTTGGTCTGAGGAAGCAATGTCTAACGTACCCGATAATTGGAAGGTTTTAATATCGTCATAAATAACCCCAAAGGAATTTCCAAAAGCATAGCCCTCGAATCCCGAAGTAGATCCGTCAGATTTTGAGTTGTTTCTAATAAATAAGGCTTCGTCTTCATTGCTTGTATAACGTGCTGTAAGGTTCAGTTTAGCTCGATCAGACATACTGGCTTTTACTCCTGTAAACAATGCATATGTTGTGTTTGTTTGCGTTAAGAATAAGGTTGGAGAAACAAATGGATTTAGGGTGACAAAGTCTTGGTAACTGTTCATCTTTAAACCTCCATCTGCACCCAAAAACAGTCTGGCTTCTTTTTGAAAAATAGGAATCGATAATTCCACATCTGGATACACTAAGAAATCTGACACACTATTTTCCATATCATTTGTATACATGACTGTTGTACCTAGTTTTACATTAACACTGTTGATGTTAAAACGATAGGTTGGATGAACAGAAAGGTTTAGAAAACTATAGTTAATAGCTGCAACCCCTGCATAATCATTAGCAAAGCTTCCTGATAGGTAACGTATTGCGGTTTGGAGTTCTAGTGGATTCATATCGCTTCCCAATGAAGTGAGTGAAAAGTTAAATTCTGGAGCCGCCTGAAAGGAAAATTCAGTGCTATCGAAAGCATCATTAAAAAGACTCATGCTAGCTTGTACTTTTGAAAGACTGGCTTTGCTAAAGTTTGCACTTCCCTCTACTTCATAAAAACCATAGCGTTGTTTAGAGGCTATGCTCGCAAGCGTTGTTTCTGAAAAAGGAAGTGAAGGTAATCCATACCAATGGTACTGCTGATGTGCTGTGTTTAGTCCTACTTTCCAAAGGTAATTACGCTCTTTTTGTTGGTAGAAAAGACTACTGTAAAGCTCAGAAAAGTCAGAATTCAAAGGGGTAGTTTCAATACTATTTCCCGAGGCATTGTATTGTGCATACATACCATAATTAGATCCTTTTCCTTCGTCTTGTATAAAAAACTCTGCAAATGGATTTTGATAATTCCCATAGCCAAGAGCGATATAGTTGTCGAAAACACGTTCTTTTTTACCAAGGTCTAAGCCTTTTAACCCTCCTTTTTTGGGTATAAAGGTGGATGCTACCGGAGCGGAAAATATTTGGTACTGCAACGCTTTTTTCTCTCGTTTTTTTGCCAAAGAGGTGTTCGGATTCTTTTTTAATTTAAATGCATCTGCTATGGTGGGTATGTAGGAAGAGGTAACCGAAATTACTTCTGTCTTTATGGTGTCTTTGGCTTTCTTTACAGGAGCGGTTTGCTGAGCAAAGGTTCCTAAACTTAGGCTAACTACGATGGTGAAAATATGGCTCTTTCTCATGATTATTTGTTTTTAGGGCTTATAGAATCATTCGTTTTCGCTTCTTTCTTTTTGATGAGGTCTAATGTCTTTGTAGCTTCTTTGACGACATCTTCAAATTGGGTAAAGTTTTTGATGATATTTTCTAAGATATAGGTGGCTTGATAAGGGTCTGAAGCTTTTGCATCATAGTAGTTTTTTGCCATTATAATAAAACTCTTAGCACCCCAGTATTTGTATGCTGAATAATTAGAGATGATGTTTTGAACCGTTGTAGTAGAAGCCTCATAGTTTTTGTCTTGATGCAAAAACAGTGCTTCATAATATAGGGCTTCAGCTTTTAGTTCTCCTGAGGCATCTTGGGCTATTGCTTTGTAATACGTTTTAGCAGTGTTTAGGTCGTTGGTTTTTATGGCTGACCTTGCAATGATAATCTTTGCATCGTAGTCAATATTTTTGTCAGGGCTTTTTAGGGCCAGTACTTTTTTTGCATAGTTTACCGCTTCACTATAGCGTTCTTTTTCATAGTACCCTTTCATTAGATTTCGTTTAGCGAATACCCTGTTTTCAGATGTATTTGCTTCTAACTCTAATCGTTCTAATAAAGGTAGGGCAGCAGTCCAATCTGCCTTTTCCAGATACAACTGACTTAATTTATTGAGTGCTTCTTCAGTAAAGTTGTTCTGCTCTTGAGAAATCACGTATAGGTAATGAGTACGAGAAGCCTCTTTATCTCCTTGTTTAAATTGTAGTTCTGCTACATAAAAATGTGCAGAAAGTGCATGAATTCCTTCTGGAAAGTTTTTTAGATAGGTCTTAAATCCAGCGATTGCCGCTGCTGTGTTTCCAGCTAAAAATTTATTCTCAGCAGCTTCGTAGGTGGTATTGTCTATATCGGCATTAGTTACCGAGACAAATTTTATGGTTTTTACCCAAGCGGCATAGTCTTCCACTTTTCCAATTTCAACATAAACATTTCGAGCATTGGTAACTGCTTCACGCGCTTCTTTAGCATTGGGATATTGTGCTGCAATTTGTTTGTATAAGCTCAACGCTTTTTCATTTTCACCGTCGTTATAAAACAAGAGTCCATTACGTAATAATGCACTTGGTATATACAAGCTTTTTGGGTGTTTAAGAATCAATCTATCAAAAGCTTCATGGGCGTTTTTGTTGTCTTTTTCAAGAGCATAGGTGTTTCCTAACTGGAATAAGGCATCGTCTTTATAGGAGGTTGTTGCATAGGTGTTAATGAGCGAAAGTAATGCTGTAATTTTTTCTGAGTTCTTATTTAAGAACCCCAAACTCATAGCGGTTTGGTACTGAGCATAGTCGGCACCAGCGCTCTTTTTGTTGATGATTTTGGTATAGGTTTCAATAGCAGTAGTATAGTTTTTTAATCCGAAGTACGCATCGGCTAAGCGAAGCGTAGCATCATCAACAAGCGATTCGTCAGCTTGTTGCTGCTTGCTAAATTGCTTAAAATAAGTAGCGGCTTTGGAGTAGTCTTTTAGTTTAAAATAACAATATCCAATGGCGTAGTTTACGTGTTTAACTTCTTCAATTATTGCTTTCGCACTTAGTCGATTAAACCCTTCTAGGGCAGAGGTATAGTTGCCAAGTCGATATTCGGTTTCTGCAGCCCAGTAGATTGCTTTTTGAGCAATCGATTGCTCTGTGGCGCTTTGTGCAGTTGTAAAATAGGGTAAGGCTTCTTGTAGTTGTTCTTTATTAAATAACGCTACACCTTGATAATACGAAACCTCATAGCTTAATACTGTGTTTTGAGGACTTTTGTTTTTGCTTAAATACGCTAATGCACCGGTATAATCTTGTTGGTATAAAAAGGAGGATACTACTAGATTGTTTATTTCATCGTAGTGTTTAGATTTTGGATATTTTTCTAAAAAGCTTAGTAATACGCTCGCTACACTTTGGTAAGGGTTTCCTTCTTCGTAACTTAATTTTGCATAATTTAAGGCAGCGTCTTCTTGAATTTTAAGATCAAAATTCATTTCACTGGCATTTTTAAACGCGTTTAAGGCTTCAGCTTTTTTCTCTAAATACAAATAGCATTCTCCTAAATTGTAGTAGGCATTTTGAGCAACTGCACTCTTTTCGGCGATAATTTTGTTGAAATTGTTTCTGGCATTTTCAAAATCGTTTTGCTTAAAGTAGGCATAGCCTAACTGATAATAGTCTGTGGTGGTCCACCTTCCTCTAATTCCTCTATATCCGCGTAAATACGGAATGGCTTTTTCATATTTTTGAAGGTTGAAATAACTCTCCCCAACAATTTTATTGATATCAGATTTTTCTTTCGGTGGCAGCTCTTCTAATAAAGCCAGTCCCATGGTAATACTTTCTTTGAATCGGCCAGCTTTAAAACTAATATCTAAAAGATAGTAGGTGGTTTCTTTCCCATAATTTTCTTGAGTGTTCAGTGTTTTAAGGGTGGTTTCGGCTTCGGTATAATTCTCTTGTTTGTAGGCAATATATCCATAGTAGTAACGAGCATCGTTACCATAAGTTGGGTCATTGAGTAAGAGCTTAAATTTTGCACTTGCGAGCTCTAAATTCTGAGTTGCCAATAAGGCATACCCTGTTTTAAATTGCAGTTCTTTTTGTTTGTCTTGAGAAAGTGAGTTGACTTCAGCTAGGGTATACCAACGTAAAGACTGAGCAGGTTGTTTGTTGTTAAAATAGTAATCACCTACAACCAGATACGCCTGATCTTTAAAGCTGTTGGTAGGATAATTGGCCACAAAAGCCTCTACCTTTTTATAGGCATAAGGTTCATTCATCTTCACAGAACTTATGGCTTCGTAATAGGCTGCATTTCCTTTAAGATAACTTGCCGATGGCGAATCAATTAAGTCTTGAAAAGACTTTTGAGCTAAGGCATAAGCCTTGTTATTATACAAGTTAATTGCATGTGTGTATTGGGTAACAATCGCGTTTTGGGAGGTATTTTCTTGGCCAAAAATTGGAGGAGCAAAACTGATAATGGTTAAAAAAACGCTGTATACTAACAGTTTACTTTGGTTCATAGGAGTCAATTTTGATATTTGATAGGGATAACGAGCAATTCTAAAAAATGTTGGATGCTAGTTAAAAAAAGAATAGATTTCTTTGAGCTAAAATACATCTTTTAGGAGTATTTGACACGAAATCATCGGTCTATTCGTAGCTTAAAATTATAGAATTTTATGTAGGTTTGTAAAAACAATCTTTTCATGGAAAACACTGTTCTTCATCTTGAAAATGCTGACATCTATCAACGCGATACTCTCGTACTTTCTAAGGTAAATCTTAGTCTAGAAAAAGGGGCGTTTTATTATTTGATTGGTAAAACAGGGAGTGGAAAGAGTAGTTTAATGAAGACCTTGTATGGAGATTTACAACTTCAAAAAGGTACGGGAAGTGTTGTAGGGTTTGATTTAACTACCCTGCGAGAAAAAGACATCCCTTTTCTACGAAGACAAATCGGAATTGTATTTCAAGACTTTAAACTTCTAAATGATCGAACGGTATATGACAATTTGCTGTTTGTGTTAAAAGCAACGGGTTGGAAAGACAATGCTGCCATTAAAGCAAAGATTCATGAAGTCTTGGAAAAGGTGGGTATGCATACCAAAGATTTCAAAAAACCATACGAGCTTTCGGGCGGAGAACAACAACGTGTTGCTATAGCTCGAGCTTTGTTGAATGATCCTGAACTTATTTTGGCCGATGAGCCAACAGGGAATCTAGATCCAAAAACTTCTCTAGAAGTAATGGAGTTGCTAAATGCAATACATCAAAGTGGTAAAACCATTTTAATGGCCACTCACGATTATGCTCTGATTGTAAAATTTAAGCAAAAAACCATTAAGTGTGAAGGAGGAGAGCTTTTTGAAGTGGTTCAGCAAACCGCTACTCCTTAACCATAGTTGACCATATTTTTTCTGCTCCTTTTTTTGGATTTAACCCATCTAAGACTATCATTCGTTCTTCACGCTCAGAAGGACTAAACGTTCTAGAAAAAAGTTGGGCTGTCTTTTCTAGGAATTCTTCTTTGGTATTTGCCTCTTCGCAGATGGATGCGAGCCCAGTATCTTCAATCATAAATCGATTGGCCAAACAAAATCTTCCTTGGTAAAGGGTATTTAGTAGTTTTAGCTTAATTCCAGTTTTCTGAAATGTCGGGAGCACATTAATGTGTGCTTTTTCAAAAAGTTGCCACAAGTCTTTGGGTTGTTTGATGTGTTGAAACCTGATATTCGAATGCTTACTAATTTCTCGTTCAACACTAGTATTTGTAAAACTACTGGCAATGGTTAATGGATACCGACTGTCTTTGTATACTGAAATTAAAAAATGAGCTGCTTTTACATTTTCAGAGACCTTTAGGTTTCCATGATAGAGCAGTATAGTCCCCTTTTTTTCTAGGGACGTATGCACATCAGCATCGTGAAAAGCGGGAACATAACAGGCCTTATCACCGTAGTGCTTTTTAAAGTAAGCTTGTTCGTAGGGAGCTATTGTAAATATCTTTTGACCTAAAGACACTACTTTTTCGTACGTCTTTAATTTTTGTGCCTCTTGCTTAAAAAATGTTTTTTTAAAGGGGTTGGTTTCACTTTGCGATAAACCCTCATAGTAATTATGCTCGATATTATGAGCCCTTATATAGCATCGTTTAATGTCAATAGCTTTAGTGAATAAAGGATAGGTAGTGTGAAGTCCCTCAAAGAGAATTGGATAATCGTCTTTTTGTAAGTTGGCGATAAGCTTTGTGTTGGCTCTAGTGTTTACAACAAAAGGAGCTGTTGATAAATAGCTTTTGATAAACCCTTTTCTTGGATAATACTGTACTTCTTTACAATACTCAAGAAGCGCATCTGCTTTTCCTCTTCCATATTCAAACGTGTGGAGGTATATCTCAATACCTAACTCGTGTAAAGCTTTAACCTTATAAAAAATGTCAATTACACCACCGTAATTTGCAGGGTAAGGAACATCAAAAGAAACAATATGTAAAGACTTAGGCAAGGTGTTCAATAAAGGTTTTTAAGTGTTTTTCTTGAGTGTCCCAAGTTAGGGTATTTTTAGCGTTCGCTAATGCATTGGCATAGTTGGTAGTGGTAACTAACCGTATACAATCTGCAAGTGCTTTTGGACTTCGTTCTTTTAGAATAGTGCCTATGTGATGGGTTTCAACAACAGCCCTCATTTCAGGGAGATTAGACACCACTACTGGAATTTCAGCCTGAATATAATCGAAAAGTTTATTGGGTAAAGCAAATCTGTAATTTAAACCTACATCTTCCTCAAGACTTATCCCCACCGTAGCATTGGGTGTATAGCATTTTAGCTGTTCTGGATTTACCTTTCCTAAAAAGTAGATTTGGTTTTTATGGGTAGACACTGCTGCTAAACGGACTAACTCTTCTCTAAGGTCTCCATCACCAAAAAGGACAAGGATATATTCTGGTAATAACGTCATGGTCTCGATCATTAACTCTAGTCCTCTACCTTTATTTAATGCCCCTTGATATAAAATTATCTTTTTGTTCTGAGTTGCTATGGGTAATGGAGTGCTGTTACTAGCATGTTTTATGGGTAAATTTTTGAGTACAACAGGAGTGCAAGAGTATTTCTCTTGATAATAATTGGCAATACCCTCGCTAACCGTACAACAATTTTTAAGCTTGGGAATGAGAAGATTTTCTAGCGTCTTCCATACTTTTTTTGGAAATGGTCTGGAGACCAACTCTGGAACTTCACTAAACAGTTCATGACTGTCAAAAACAAGTTTTTTTCGTTGCAATCGACTCACCAACATATTGGGTACTAAAGTGTCTAAATCATTTGCCCACAAGATGTGTTTTTTAGAGAAAAGCAACACAAAAAGAAGGCGAAGGTTAAACTCTGCATAAAAAAGGAAACCCTTTGTAGATAGAAGTCGAAGTCTTCTGGTGGAATAGGACCTCGATATGGATTGGCTATTTGGCAATCTTCTTCCAATCAACTCCACTTCATAACCAAAGTCTACAAGACTTGAGCAAATTTTTGCCACGCGCTGATCTGTAAAAAGATCATTAGATACGGTTACGAGAATTTTTTTCAAATGGAAACTTTTATAAAGCAAGATAGAAAAAGATCAGCGAGGATAGTCTCAAACTCACTTAAAAATTGCTAAGGTTTTGTAATAGGAATCCAAAACTCTTCCTCAGAATTAGGATCGTTGTTTTTATAGCGTTCTCCCATGAGTGCAAAATGAGGTCTATGAGCTATTCGATAAGGAGATTGTGGAATCCATTCACTATAGATATATTGATAGGCTTTTGAAGCTTCTTGAGAGGATCCTTTATAACTAAACACCACATACTCTCCTTCTGGAACGACTAATTTTTCCATACCTTCTGGTACTGGTGTTTCTGAACTCACATGAACAGTAGCCCATTTTTCAAAAGTTTTGGAAGGATCAAAAACCTCAAAATAAGAACGGTCATCATAGACTTCTACACTATAGTAATTTTCATCTAACCTACCCTTGATTTCGGTTCTTTTTGGCATAAATGCTTGCCAAAGTTGTGGGGTTTGTACATCGAGATACGACATGCGTGTTCGCATACCCATTAATATGGTTTGAGGTAGTGTTTCTATTCGGTATTTCATAACGGCAGTGTATGCAATGTTAAAAGTGCTCAGCTCTTTTAGATTCTGGAATGTTTACTACTCCAGAGCCATCTAAGTACCATATATTATCGTGCTGAATCACTCTAATGACTAAAATAAATTCTGGCCACTCAATTCCAGATAAGGTCATATAGCCGGTAGTGGCATCATAATCTTTTAGAATAAAGCCTTTGTCAGGATAGTCTTGTCCATCTAAAACAGGATCAAAATCTAAACCGAACTCTGGGTTTTCTAACCTTGCTTTATGGATAATGTCTTGTAAAGCGGTCTTGAAATTTGGACTCGTATTGGAGTGTTGTAATAACCAGTCTAGGTGATTACCTTCCCAGTCTTCAATCCCGGTAACATAGCTATTGATGATTTCTAATCCAATTTTTTCAGTGGGTTGTGACTTTTTGGGGCTGAGCTCACAAGAGTTTAAAAGTAGTAGAGGTAGTAGTACAAGACCCCAACAATATTTTCGAAAAAGGACGCGTGTCATCATAAACCTAAAGGTAGGGTTTTTATACAAAAAGAAATTTAGGTCCACGAAATTTCCAATTCATCTAAAATAGTATTCAACTCTTCGAGGGATTTTGGTTCGAGTATTTGGGTGGTGATAGTTAGTGTTTTGTCTTTTGTTTTTAAAATATAATCTCCGGCAAACTTCTTCATGGAAATCAACTCCTCGAGTGCTACACTTTTACCATACCACCACTGTTCATGTAGTATGTTGTTTTCGAGTTTTAAATAATGGTTATTGTATTGGTGTATATAAGTTCCTATATAGGTAACACTTATTGCCAACCAAAAGAGATCAAACCATCCACTTCGATCAAAAAATAATAGTTGAACGATACCATGTATTCCCCAAATGATCCCAAAAATCAAATGAAATCGCATGTGTTTTTTTTGTATTTAAAGTATTTGGGTGTTAACATGATAGGACTTTTTCTTTTCACAATAGCTTTTTCATTTTAAAGATACCAAACTCATTTGATTTTTAGAATAATTTTTTAGTAAAGGCGAAGGAGAGTTTTTTAAATCGAAGATTAAATAGTTACCTTTGGAAAAATTTTTTACATCACCCAAACCACTTACCAATGAAAATAGCCATTCTTTCAAGAAACCCAAATCTGTATTCTACCAAAAGATTAGTAGAAGCGGGGAAACTTAGAAAACATGAAATGGTGGTTATCGATCATGCGAAATGTGATTTGGTGATAGAAAAGAAAAAACCACAGATTTATTACAAAGGAAAACGATTGGAAGGTATTGATGCGATTATTCCTAGAATCGGAGCATCTATTACGTTTTATGGAACGGCCGTAGTACGTCAGTTTGAAATGATGAAAGTTTTTTCTACACTAGAATCACAAGCTCTAGTGCGTTCAAGAGATAAACTTAGAAGTTTACAAGTCCTTTCAAGAGCAGGTCTAGGAATGCCAAAAACAGCATTTACCAATAATTCAAAAGAGGTAGGTTCTATTATAGACAAGGTTGGTGGAGCGCCATGCATCATTAAATTGTTAGAAGGAACCCAAGGAGTAGGTGTGGTTTTAGTGGAAACCAGAAATGCAGCAGAGTCAGTTTTAGAAGCCTTTAATGGCCTACAAGCACGTGTTATTGTGCAAGAATTTATTTCTGAAGCCAAAGGGGCAGACATTCGTGTTTTTGTAGTTGATGGTGTAGTGGTAGGAGCCATGAAACGTCAGGGAAAAGAAGGCGAATTTAGATCTAATCTACATCGTGGTGGATCTGCAGTGATTTGGGAACTAACTGAAGACGAAGAAAACGCAGCGCTTAAAGCAGCAAAAACTTTAGGATTAGGAATTTGTGGGGTAGATATGCTACAATCTAAATCGGGACCCATGATTATGGAGGTAAACTCTTCTCCGGGACTTGAAGGTATTGAAGCAGCTACAAAAAAAGATATCGCTAAAAGTATCATTCGATTTATAGAACGAAATGTCTAAAAAGATAAGCATACTTGGGCAAAATATTGAACCGGGTAAGAGTTATCAAATTAAGATAGATATTGCCCGATTACATACACGAACGAAAATTGAAGTTCCTGTCATTATAAGTCGAGCAAAAAAAGACGGTCCTTGTGTACTTATTAGTGCCGGAATTCACGGTAACGAAGTCAATGGTGTAGAAATTGTTCGACAACTTGTGGCTCGTAAATATAACGTTCCAGATGCGGGAATGATCATCTGTGTTCCTGTGCTAAATGTCTTTGGATTTATTATCAAAACACGTCAATTTCCAGACGGACGTGATCTCAATCGGGTCTTTCCTGGAACAAAAAACGGTTCCTTAGCAAGTACCTTTGCCTATGTATTTATGAATGAGATTGTGGTGCATGCCGATTATTGTATCGATTATCATACTGGAGGCGACGACCGCTTTAACTATTCTCAAGTACGTATTTCTGAAGGGAATGAAGAACTCTTAAGTTTAGCAAAAGTCTTTGGAGCAAAGTTTATTAAATATGCCTCACAACGCGAAAAATCTTATCGAGAATCGGCTACTAAATTAGGAAAGAAAGTACTTTTGTTTGAAGGAGGTAAATCGCTAAACTTAGATCGTTTGGTTACCCAATCTGGACTCACCGGTGCGCTTCGTGTTTTAGACCATTTAGGAGTTAAAAAAATGCCTACCGACTTTACTCCGCATGTCGAAAAATCGGAACCCGTTATTTTTAGCGAGTCGAAATGGATGCGTACAAATGATTCTGGCATGTATCGTTCATTTGTGCGTAACGGAACTAAAATTTCGAAAGGAGATGTTATAGGAACCATTACCGATCCTTATGGCTTTTTTGAACGAAAAATTAAAGCTACTGTGTCGGGCTATATCATCAGTTTAAACCACTCGCCAATTGTTAATAAAGGCGATGCTATTGCGCATATTGCCATTCTTTAATCTAACGCCAACGTTCTTTTTGCCAGAGCGCTTGCTCCTCATTACTTAAAAAAGTCCAGGCTACAATTCTACTTATTTTGTTCCCGGTACCCATTGCAATGGTTTCTATGGCGGTTGCGTTTAATCGCTCTAAGGTTTTGTATATGCCTTTTAAGTGCGCTTGTTTCGAAACAAGAGATGTAAACCAATAACATTGTTTTGCAAAATGAATGCTGTCTTGAATCATATTTGAAATAAACTGATATTCACCACCTTTATAAATAAGTTCATTGCTTACGCCTGCAAAGTTGAGTTGGGGGTTGTTGGTTTTTTTACCTGATAAATTTTTAATTTTCCGTTGCGTGCCTTTTAAGGCTGCTTCAGCAGATTCATGAAAAGGAGGGTTGCACATGCTAATATCTATACATTCCTCAGAGCCTACAATCCCTTTAAAAATATGAGTGGGGTTGTTTTGAAGTCTACAGTTTATTTTTCCGTGCAATTGAGGGTTAGCTGCAATAATTTGTTCAGCGGTAGCGATTGATTTTCTGTCGATATCTGAAGCTATAAAATTCCAATCGTATTCAGAAACGCCCAAGATGGGATAAATACAATTTGCCCCCATGCCAATATCGAGACATTTAATATGATTCCCTTTTGGAAGCAGTCCTTTATTAGCAGCGGTTAAGAGATCGGCCAAATAATGAAGATAGTCTGCTCTACCAGGAATAGGAGGACAGAGATTTTCATCAGGAAAATTCCAGTGCTCAATTCCATAACTCTCTTTTAGTAAGGCTTGATTAAGCAGTTTAACTGCAATCGGATTGGAAAAATCAATGGAAAGCGCTCCCGTTTTTGTAGTGATACAATACTTTTTTAAGTCGGGCTTATGGTGTAGTAACTTAGGGAGATTATATCGTTTGCGATTTTTATTTCGGGGATGTAGTCTGCTTGTTTTATGTGAAGAATCTAACGACATCTTAATGATTGGAGCGTATTGCCGTGATTTTTGCATCCAACTCCTTTTTCGAATAGATGCTTCCTTTGGTGACTAGTGTGCTTAGCGAGTTGAGTTGTGTAATATCTTCTAATGGGTTGTTGCGCAAGATTAGGAGGTCAGCAACTTTTCCTTTAGAAATGCTTCCGTAATAGTTTTCTAACTCAAAAAACCGAGGACCATTTACTATTGAAGTGGCTAGGGCTTGCTGTGGTGTGAGCCCTGCGGAAACCAATAAAGACAATTCGTCTACTAATGAGGCTCCAGGATAGCTGTAAGAGTTAGAAGCGCCACAATCTGACCCAGCTAACAATAGGATACCAGCGTTGTGCATGGCAGGTATGTACTGATTAGATAGGGCTAATAAATCATTGTAGCGATTTCTAGCGCCACGAGCTGCTGCTCTTTTTGCACCTAAGATTCTTCGTTGATATGTTGCTACTATGCCTTCGCCTATGTAGGGTAATAAAGTGTCTTTAGAATGGTCTTTAGTAGCCACATCAGAAAGTATCTTTAGTATGCCTTGAGTAGGGGTAATATAAAATTCGTTTTTTGCTAAGTCTTCAAAAACTTCTTGAGCAAGTTTTGGATCATAACTCTCTAATATAGGGCCAAACATTCCATAGCCAGCATTGCTATTTGTAAGGCTATCTTTTAATTTTGATGTAGATTTTAA